>DASWKZ010000316.1:0-1861 GCA_036396355.1 Alphaproteobacteria bacterium | reverse complement strand
GCCGTCGCCCGGATGGGCCTCGGCCCCGATCGTGTAGGCGGCGGGGTCGGCGCCCGCCGGGATCACCACCGGGCGCACGGGCAGGTCGTATTCGCGGGCAAACTCGAGGTCGCGCTGGTCGTGGGCGGGGCAGCCGAAGATGGCGCCGGTGCCGTATTCCATGAGCACGAAATTGGCGACGTAGACCGGGAGCGTCTCGCCGGCGCGGAACGGGTGGCGGGCGGCGAGGCCGGTCGGGCGGCCCCGCTTCTCGGCCCGCTCGATGGCCTCCTCGGAGGTGCCGAGCGCGTTGCACCGGGCGATGAAATCGGCGAGCGCCGGGTCGCCCTCGGCGAGGCGGGTGGCCAGCGGGTGGTTGGGCGAGAGCGCGAGGAAGGCGGCCCCGAACAGGGTGTCGGGCCGGGTGGTGAACACCTCGAGCGTCTCGAAGCCGGCGGGCGGGGCGGCCTCGCCCCCGGGCGCGGCCTCGAGGCGGAAGCGGACCCGCGCCCCCTCGGAGCGGCCGATCCAGTTCTCCTGCATGAGGCGCACGCGCTCGGGCCAGTTGGGGAGCCTGGCGAGGTCGGCCAGCAGCTCCTCGGCGAATTCGGTGATGCGCAGGAACCACTGGTCGAGCCGGCGCTTCTCGACGGGGGCGCCGGAGCGCCAGCCCTTGCCGTCGATGACCTGCTCGTTGGCCAGCACGGTCCCGTCCACCGGGTCCCAGTTGACCCAGGACTCGCGGCGGTAGGCGAGGCCGGCTGCCAGGAAATCGAGGAACATCTTCTGCTCGTGGCGGTAATACGCGGGATCGCAGGTGGCGATCTCGCGGTCCCAGTCGAGCGACAGCCCCATGGCGCGGAGCTGGCCGCGCATGTGGGCGATGTTCTCCCGAGTCCATTGGGCCGGGTGGACGCCGACCTCGATGGCGGCGTTCTCGGCCGGCAGGCCGAAGGCATCCCAGCCCATGGGGTGGAGCACGTTGAAGCCGCGGGCGCGCTTGTAGCGCGCGATCGCGTCGCCGAGGGTGTAGACGCGGACGTGGCCCACATGGATGCGGCCCGAGGGATAGGGGAACATCTCCAGGACGTAGGCCTTGGGCCGGGCGCGGTCCTCGCCGGCGGCAAACAGGCCGGCCTCCTCCCAGGCGGCCTGCCAGCGGGCTTCTGTCTCCTTGGGGCGGTAGGGCGGCATGGCGGGCGGGCGGCTGCGGGGCCTGGCGGCGTTCGGGGTTCGGCGTTCGGCGCGGATTGTGGACGCGGCGGCCCCGCGGTGCAAGTGGCGCAAGGCGTTCGGCGGGGCGAGGCGATGCACGAGAGCTCGTGTCAGGGGGCGCAGGGGCCGCGGGCGGGCGGCGAGGCGGCCCCTCTCCCGCGCGCTCGTTCACACCATCCGTCATGCCCCGCTTTAGGCGGGGCATCCAGCTCACGCCAGCCTGTCGTGGGGGCGTCGCCGGTCCGGGCTGGCCGCGGAGGCGCGGTGACACCGCTGGATGGCCCGAACGTAAAGCTTGTCCTCGGGCCGGCCTTCGGCCGGGCCCGTGGGTCGGGCCATGACGGTTAGGGTGAACGAGTCTTGGCGGATGGCTCCGGGCCACACCCGGCCATGACGTGAAAGAAAGGCGCCGGTGCGCGCGGCTACTTGTACTGGGTGGCGCGGATGGTGCGGGCCTTACTCAGGATGACGTCCTCGAGGCGGCGCTCGGCCGCGGTCGAGGCGCGCCGGGTCCTGGCGTTGCCGTTCTCCGCCGAGCGCAGGTAGAGGGCGACGCGGATGTTGTCGGTGCGGAGCTGGCGGCCGAGGATGTAGGCGGTCACCCGGTACTGGTTGTCGGGGTCCTCGTCGAGGGTGAACCAGTCGGTGATGATGACGCCGCCGAACG
>DASWKZ010000315.1:0-5688 GCA_036396355.1 Alphaproteobacteria bacterium | reverse complement strand
CTGGAACCCGGCATCGGCGAAGGCGCGCGCCTGGGAGGCGGGATCGGCGTTATACACCGTCGCCTGCTCCATGTCGCCCTGGAACAGGCGCACGCAGGCCTCGTCCTTGAGGTCGATGGCGGGGAACAGGATCATGGCGCGCCTGCACTGGCCACCGTTGTCGTCCCCATGGGCGAAGCCCGGCCAAGTCCAGTTCCGTCCGCAGCGAGTCGACTCGCCCTTCCCTCCCTGTCATCGCCGGGCTTGACCCGGCGATCCATGGATGCGCGGGTCAGGCCCGCGCATGACAAGGGACGTAGCATGTCTGGGCCCGTGGCGACCATGCCCTAAGGGCGCCAGGCCAGGAAGTTGGCGATGAGGCGCAGGCCCACGGCCTGGCTCTTCTCCGGGTGGAACTGGGTGCCGGCCAGGTTGTCGCGCCCGACGGCGGCGGCGATGGGCCCGCCGTGGTCGACCTCGGCCAGCACGTCGCCCGCCTCCGCCGGCGCCATCCGGTAGCCGTGCACGAAATAGGCGTGCTCGCCGGTTTCGATCCCCCGCAGCAGCGGGTGATCGGGCATGCGCAGGGCGAGATCGTTCCAGCCCATGTGGGGCACCTTGAGGCGCGCGCCCGCGGCGCCGGCGGCGGCGATCGCCACCACCTCGCCCGGGATCCAGCCGAGGCCCTCGTGGACCCCGTGCTCGAGGCCGCGCTCGGCCATCAGCTGCATGCCGACGCAGATGCCGAGGAACGGCCGGCCGCGCCCGATCACCTGTTCGTTCAGCGCCTCGACCATCCCCGGGAGCGCGCGCAGCCCCGCCGCGCAGTCCCCGAACGCCCCGACGCCCGGCAGCACGATGTGGTCGGCCCGGGCCACCGCCGCGGGATCGTTCGTGACCGCCACGGGGCGGCCGTCGCCGGCGCGCTCGAAGGCCTTGGCGGCGGAGCGCAGGTTGCCGGAGCCGTAATCGACGATGGCGACGCTCATGGCCCCAGCCTAGCGCGCCCCCCGGCGGCGGGAAACCGGCGGGCGCCGGGGCGCGCCGTCACGCGGGGGCGCCGCGCCCGGCGGCGCCCAGCGCGGCGAGGTCGGCGTAGCGCCGGAGCGCCAGCTCGCGGCTGCTCGCCGCCACCGTCGCCGCCTCGCGCCAGCCCTTGCGGTCGAGATGGCGGCGGTGCCAGTCGTTGGCCTCGGCGCCGACGAACACCGCGAAGGCGAGGCCGAGGACCGACCGCGCCAGCTCGTTGAGCCCCGCCAGGCCGGCGCCGAAGCCGATGAGCACGCCGGCGACGAGGATCAGGATCGCCGGCACCCACATGCCCTTGACGAGCGCCCACAGGGGCCCGAACACGAGCGCGAACCAGTTGAAGCCCTCGCGCACCACCTCGGGCTCGCCCTCGCGGACGGTGAAGGGCGGCGGCAGGTGGATGGTGTAGACGCGCATGGCCATGGCTAGAGCGACTTCCGGATCGTCATGCCCAGGATAACACCGTCATGCCCCGGCTCGTCCCATAGCTGTCCGGCCACGACTCGTTCACACAGTTCGTCATGCCCCGCTTCATTGTTCAGCCCGGGGACATGGCGGACAGGTGTTCGGAGACATCACTGACGCCTTTCCTGGTTGTCAAGTCGATACTGGCGATCCGATGGGCGCCGAAGAAGATGCCGTAGCGGCCGTCCGTGGCGAGGGGCCGGATGGCCACGCGTTCGCCACGGAAGGCCCGCGGCACCTTCCACGGACGGCCCTTGAAGCTGACGTAGTCCTTGGTGGTGGGGACGGTGCGCAGGATCTCGCCCTCGTCGTAGTCCACCTCGGGGAGGCGATCCGGCATGGAGCGGGAGCTGGGCAGGTAGCGGCTGGCCGGGACCTCCTGGCCCAGCGCCTCGTGCGGCCGCTCGAGGTTGTAGATGGTGCGCCAGGCATCGAAGGCGCGCTGCACCTCGGCGAGATCGCGGAAGCGCCGCAACGCGAACACCTCGGCCTTCAGCGTCCGGTGGAAGCGTTCGTTCTTGCCGCGGCTCTGCGGGTGATACGGCCGGCTGTGGATCACCTCGACGCCGAGCTTGAGGAGCCACACGCAAAGCCGCGTCCAGCGCTGGCCCGAGGAATCGCCCCAGGGCGAGCCGTTGTCGACGAAGAACGCCGCGGGCAGCCCGTAATGCCGGAACGTTCCCTCCAGCCGGCCGCGCACCGTCTCGCCCCGCTCGTCGGCGCAGGCCGCCAGGCACAGCGCATAGCGGGAATGATCGTCCACCACGGTCAACGGATGGCAGGCCCCGCCCCCCGACAGCCGCAGGTGGCCCTTGAAGTCCATCTGCCAGAGAAGGTTGGGCGCCTCCTTCTCGAAGCGCCGGTAGGGCTGGCCGGGGGTGCCCGCCGGCGGCACGACCCGGCCGTGGCGGACCAGGATCGCATGTACCGTCGAGACCGCCGGCGGCCTCAGCCCCGCGCGCTCCAGGCAGCGCGCGATCTTGCGCGCGCCCCAGGCCGGATGGGCGTCCCGCACCGCCAGAACCCCCACCTCGATCTCGGCCGAGCCGCGCGCCGGGCTGCTGCGTGGCCGGCGCGAGCGGTCGGCCAGCACCGCATCCCCCGCCGCCCACCGGCGCAGCCACTTGTAGCCCACATCGGGGCTGATCCCGAACCGCCGGCACAGCTCCCGCCGGTTGACACCCTCCCGCATCGCAAGCCTCACGAACTCGCGCCTCTGGTCCATGACCGACACCTCCCGCCACGGCATGGATCGCCTCCCTCGCAGCCGATTCCATGCCAGAATGACCCGTCAGCCATGTCCCCGAACACCCGTCAGGGATCTCTCCGGGCTGAACAATAAAGCGGGGCATCCAGCTCCCGCCAGCCGATCGCGACGATGTAGATCGGTCCCCCGGCCATAGAGGGGGCGACGCCGCTGGATGGCCCGGACGAGCCGGGCCATGACGGGTGGTGTGAGCGAGTCCCGTGCGGCAAGCTCGGGGGTGAGCCGGGCGATGACGATCTTGAACGAGTGATGCGTGGCATGTCGCGCATGGCCATGGCTAGAGCGAGCCCCCGAGCACGCCCTTGGTGGACGGCACGGCGTCGGCCTTGCGCGGGTCGATCTCGACCGCTGCGCGCAGCGCGCGGGCCAGCCCCTTGAAGCAGGACTCGACGATGTGGTGGCTGTTCTCGCCGTAGAGGTTCTCCACGTGCAGCGTGAAGCCGCCGGCCTGGACGAAGGCCTTGAACCATTCCTTGAACAGCTCGGCGTCCATCTGGCCGATCTTGGGCACCGGGAACTCCACCTCCCAGACCAGGTAGGGGCGGTTGGAGGCATCCAGCACCACGCGGGTCAGCGTCTCGTCCATGGGGATCAGCGCCGAGCCGAACCGCGCGATGCCGGTGCGGTCGCCCAGCGCCCTGGACACCGCCTCGCCGAGCGCCAGGCCGGAATCCTCGGTGGTGTGGTGGAAATCGATGTGGAGGTCGCCCTCGGCCTTGAGCGTCACGTCGATGAGGCTGTGGCGGGCGAGCTGCTCCAGCATGTGGTCGAGGAAGCCGATGCCGGTGGCGATGTCGTAGGCGCCGGTGCCGTCGAGGTCGACCTCGACGGCGATGCTGGTCTCCTTGGTCCTGCGCTCGACCCGGCCGATGCGCGCCATGGGCGTGGGGTGCTCCTCGCGGCGTCCGGGCGGGGGCCGCCCGTGAACTGCGCCTTTTAGCAGGAAGGGCGCCCGAGCGGAAGGGCGGCGCGGCCGTTGGCGGGCCGCGGCTGCGCTTGACTGGGCGCTTTCCATCCCCACATGGTCTGGTATCTTTGCGCCCGCAGAGGCGCCCCCGGACCGCGATGCCCCACACCCCCACCCCCCAGGACTGGCACGGCACCACCATCCTCAGCGTCCGCAAGGGCGCGACGGTGGTGATCGCCGGCGACGGCCAGGTCTCCATGGGCCAGACGGTGGTCAAGTCCAACGCCCGCAAGGTGCGCCGCCTGGGCGGCGGCAAGGTGCTGGCGGGCTTCGCCGGCGCCACCGCCGACGCCTTCACCCTGTTCGAGCGCCTGGAAGGGAAGCTCGAGAAGCACGGCGAGCTCACCCGCGCCTGCGTCGAGCTGGCCAAGGACTGGCGCATGGACCGCTATCTGCGCCGCCTCGAGGCCATGATGGCGGTCGCCGACGCCAAGGTGTCGCTGATCGTCTCGGGCACCGGCGACGTGCTCGAGCCCGAGGACGGGCTCATCGGCATCGGCTCCGGCGGCAACTTCGCGCTGGCCGCCGCCCGCGCGCTGATCGACCGCGACGACATGGACGCCGAGGCCATCGCCCGGCGCGCCATGGGGATCGCCGCCGGCATCTGCGTCTACACCAACACCAGCGTCACCGTCGAAACGCTTAAAGCCTAGGACATGGCCCCGCCGCCCGCACCGCAGACCGGCGCCTTCAGCCCGCGCGAGATCGTCTCCGAGCTCGACCGCCACATCGTCGGCCAGAACGACGCCAAGCGCGCCGTCGCCATCGCGCTCCGCAACCGCTGGCGGCGCCAGCAATTGCCCGAGGAGCTGCGCGAGGAGGTGCTGCCCAAGAACATCCTGATGATCGGGCCCACCGGCGTCGGCAAGACCGAGATCGCCCGGCGCCTCGCGCGCCTCGCCCAGGCGCCGTTCCTCAAGGTGGAGGCCACCAAGTTCACCGAGGTCGGCTATGTCGGGCGCGACGTCGAACAGATCGTGCGCGACCTGGTCGAGGCCGCCATCGCCATGACGCGGGAGCGCGCGCGCAAGGCGGTCGAGGCCAAGGCCGAGCTTAACGCCGAGGAGCGCGTGCTGGACGCGCTGGTGGGCGAGAACGCCAGCCGCGAGACCCGCGAGAAGTTCCGCGCCCGGTTGCGCACCGGCGAGCTCGACGACAAGGAGATCGAGATCCAGACCTCCGACGGCGGCGGCATGCCCACCATCGAGATCCCGGGCGTGCCCGGCGCCTCCATGGGCATGATCAATCTCGGCGACATGCTGGGCAAGGCCTTCGGCGGCGCCAAGCGCCCGCGCCGGGTCTCGGTCGGCCAGTCCCACAAGGTCCTGGTGGAGGAGGAGGCCGACAAGCTCGTCGACCAGGACGAGATCGTGCGCGAGGCCATCTCCTCGGTGGAGCAGAACGGCATCGTCTTCCTCGACGAGATCGACAAGATCTGCGCCCGCGAGGAGCGCATGGGCGCCGACGTCTCGCGCGAGGGGGTGCAGCGCGACCTCTTGCCGCTGATCGAGGGCACCACCGTCGCCACCAAGCACGGCGCGGTCAAGACCGACCACATCCTGTTCATCGCCTCCGGCGCGTTCCACCTCGCCAAGCCGTCGGACCTGCTGCCCGAGCTCCAGGGGCGGCTGCCCATCCGGGTCGGATTGAAGGCGCTCGACGTCGACGACTTCACGCGCATCCTGACCGAGCCCCAGGCCAGCCTCATCAGGCAGTACACGGCGCTCTTGGCCACCGAGCAGGTGGCCCTCGAGTTCACCGAGGACGGCATCCGCGAGATCGCGGTGCTGTCGGCCGAGGTCAACGAGAACGTCGAGAACATCGGCGCCCGGCGCCTGCAGACGGTGATGGAGCGGTTGCTGGAGGAGGTGAGCTTCGCGGCGTCGGACAACCCGGGCCTCACGGTGCGGATCGACGCGACCTACGTGCGCGACAAGGTCGGCGACCTGGTCAAGGACACCGACCTCTCCAAGTTCATCCT
>DASWKZ010000314.1:0-25519 GCA_036396355.1 Alphaproteobacteria bacterium | reverse complement strand
GTCTTGCCCGCGAGCGGCGAATCGCCGGCCGCCGGCGCGGCCACGTCCTCGATGGCGAGGAGCGATTCGAGATCGTCGAGGATCGCGCGGTTCCGCGGCTCGGCGAAGAAGCCGAGGATGTCGTCGGCGACCGACGGGCCGATGCCGTCGATGTCGGTCAGCGAAGCGTAGGCCTCGCCGGCGCGATCCTCGGCCGCCATCATCGCTGCCCGCCAGGCCCCCATGCTGCAGTAGCTGCGCGCCAGCAGCCGCGCCGTCGCCTGGCCCACCTGGCGGATGCCGAGGGCGTAGATGAAGCGGTCGAGCGCGATGGTGCGCCGCGCCTCGATGGCGCCGAGCAGGTTCTCGACCGATTTCTCGCCCCAGCCCTCGCGCCCGAGCAGCTCCTCCTTCCGGTCCTCGAGGCGGAAGATGTCGCCGGGCGTCTTGATCAGGCCGTCCTCCCAGAACGCCTCGACGTGCTTGCCGCCCAGCCCCTCGATGTCGAAGGCGTCGCGCGAGACGAAGTGCTTGAGCCGCTGGACCGCCTGGGCCGGGCAGATGAGGCCGCCGGTGCAGCGCCACGCGACCTCGCCCTCCTCGCGCACGGCGAGCGAGCCGCAGCGCGGGCAGTGATCGGGGAACTCGAAGGGGCGGGTGCCCCTGGGGCGCTTGTCCTTCACCACCTCCAGCACCTGGGGGATGACGTCGCCGGCGCGCTGGATGATCACGGTGTCGCCCTCGCGCACGCCGCGGCGCGCGATCTCGTCCTCGTTGTGGAGCGTCGCCCGGCTGACCACGACGCCGCCCACGGTGACCGGCCTGAGGATGGCGACCGGTGTGAGCGTGCCCGTCCGGCCCACTTGGATCTCGATCTTCTCCAGCACCGTCTCGGCGCGCTCGGCCGCGAACTTGTGGGCGATGGCCCAGCGCGGGCTGCGGCTCACCTGGCCGAGGCGCTCGACCCAGTCGAGCCGGTCGACCTTGTAGACGACGCCGTCGATGTCGTAATCGAGCCGCGCGCGGCGGCCCTCGAGCTCGGCGTGGAAGGCGAGCATCTCCTCGACGCTCCGGCACCGCCGCGCCGGCTCGCTGAGGGCGAACCCCCAGGACCGCAGCCGCCCGCGCGCCTCCCACAGCGTCCCGCCCATGGGCGCGGAGACCTCGCCCCAGGCATAGGCGAAGAAGCGCAGCGGGCGCGCGGCGGTGATGGCGGCGTCGAGCTGGCGCAGGCTCCCCGCCGCGGCGTTGCGCGGATTGGCGAAGGTCTTGGCGCCCTGGGCCTGCTGGCGCTCATTCAGGGCGAGGAAGTCGTCGCGGCGCATGTAGACCTCGCCGCGGACCTCGATCACATCGGGCCAACCCTTCCCGGCGAGGCGGTCGGGGATGTCGTCGAGGGTCCGGAGGTTGGCGGTGACGTTCTCGCCGGTGGTGCCGTCGCCGCGGGTGGCCCCCTGCGTGAACCGCCCCCCCTCGTAGTGGAGCGAGATGGAGAGCCCGTCGATCTTGGGCTCGCCCACCACCTCCACCGGATCGTCCTCGCCGAGCCTCAGGAACCGGCGCACGCGGGCCACGAACTCGGCCACGTCCTCGGCCGAGAAGGCGTTGTCCAGGGACAGCATGGGCACCCGGTGGCGGACCTTGGCGAATCCCGCCGCCGGGGCGGCGCCGAGGCGCCGGGACGGGCTGTCGGCGCGCACCAGGCGGGGAAAGCGCGCCTCGATGGCGTCATTGCGCCGCCTGAGCGCGTCGTACTCGGCGTCGGGGATCGCGGGCGCGTCCTCGGCGTAATAGAGCCGGTCGTGGCGGGCGATCTCGGCGGCGAGGCGTGCGAGCTCGGCCTCGGCCTCGGCCTCGGACAGTTCGTCGACGGGCTTGGGGGCGTCGCCCTTGGCGGCCTTCGCGCGGGCCATCACGCCCCGCCCCCGAGCAGGCGGTCGGCGGCGGCGCGGGCCTCGTCGGTGACGCGGGCGCCGGCCAGCATGCGCGCGATCTCCTCGCGGCGCTCGGCGGGGGCGAGCTCGGCCACCGAGGTCGCCGCGCCGGCCCGCCGGGTCGTCTTCTCGACCCGCCAGTGCTGGACGCCGCGGGCCGCGACCTGGGGCGAATGGGTGACCACCAATACCTGCACCTCCGAGCCCAGCCGCGCCAGCCGCTCGCCCACGGCGGCGGCGGTGGCGCCCGAGATTCCCGAGTCGACCTCGTCGAAGACCAGGGTGGGGACGACGCCGTCGCCGGCCAGCACCACCCGCAGGGCCAGCATGACGCGGGCGAGCTCGCCGCCCGAGGCGACGCGCTGGAGCGGGCCCGGCTCGGTGCCGGGGTTGGCGGCGATCTCGAAGGCGACGCGCTCGGCGCCCTCGGCGCCCCGGGCGTCCTCGGGGAGCGGGACGAGCCGGGTGCGGAACACCGCCTTGTCGAGCTTGAGGGGGGGAAGCTCGCGGGCGACGGCGGCGTCGAGGGCGCGGGCGGCCTCGGCGCGGGCCCCGCCGAGGGCGCGGGCGGCGGCGGCGAAGGCGGCGCGGGCCTCCGCCGTGCGGGCCGAGAGGCGCCCGAGGGCCTCGCCGGAATCGTCGATGGCGGTGAGGCGCGTCCGCATCTCCTCGGCCAGCGCCGGCAGGGCATCGGGGGCGACATCGTGCTTGCGCGCCAGCGCCCGCAGCGCGAACAGCCGTTCCTCGACCCGGTCGAGGCGGCCGGGGTCGGCCTCCAGCGCGGCGCCGGCGGCAGCGATCGCGGCCACCGCCTCGGCCGCCTCGGCGTGGGCGCGCCCGAGGGCGGCGATGGCGGCATCGAAGCGCCCGGCGGCGTCCTCCCGGCGGCGCTCCAGCGCCCTGAGCGCGCGGCTGAGCGCGCCCTCCACGTCGGCCTCCTCGACCAGCGCCGCGCCCGCCGCCGCCAGCGCCTCGGCGAGCTTGGCGCCGGCGGCGAGGAAGCGCCGTTCGTCGGCGAGGCGCGCCTCCTCGCCCGCCTCGGGGGCGAAACCCGCGAGCTCGGCGGCGGCGTGGCGCAGGAACTCCTGGTCGCGGCGGGCGGCCTCCAGCGCTTCCCGGGCCCGGCGCTCCTCGGCCTCGGCGGCGCGGAGCGCGCCGTGGGCGGCCCGCACCCGGGCGAGCAGGTCCGTGTGCCCGCCGAAGGCATCCAGCAGCGCCCGGTGGGTGGCGGGGTTGAGCAGCCCGCGGCTCTCGTGCTGGCCGTGGACCTCGACCAGCAGCGCCCCGAGCTCGGCGAGCAGGCCGACGCTCACCGGCTGGTCGTTGACGAAGGCGCGCGAGCGGCCCTCGCGGCCGAGCGTCCGGCGCAGCAGGAGGGGCGTCTCCGCCTCGAGCCCGCGCTCGGCCATGAGCGCGCGGGCGGGATGGTCGTCGGGGAGGTCGAATTCGGCGGCGACCCGGGCCTGCGCCGCCCCCGCGCGCACCAGGCCGCTGTCGCCCCGGCCGCCGAGGGCGAGCCCCAGCGCGTCCAGCAGGATCGACTTGCCGGCGCCGGTTTCGCCGGTGAGCACGCTGAGGGAGCCGTGGAAGGCGAGATCGATACGCTCGATGAGGACGACGTCGCGGATCGAGAGCCGGGTCAGCATGGACCGGTCAGAACACCGAATTCCAGGCGCGTCCCAGCCACGACCTCCTCTGCGGCTCGCCCTCGGCCTTGCGCGGATCCTCGCCGGTCATCAGGGCGTAGCTGTCGATGTACCACTCGCTTCCCGGGAAATTGTGGCCCAGCACCGCCGCCGTGGCGATGGCCTCCTGGACGAGGCCGAGGGCGAGGAAGCACTCGGTCATGCGGTGGAGCGCCTCCGGCACATGGGAGGTGGTCTGGTAGTCGTCGACCACCTTCTTGAACCGGTTGATCGCCGCCGCGTACTCGCCGCGGCCCTGGTACCACCGGCCGACCGCCATCTCCTGCCCGGCCAGCTGGTCGCGGGTGAGATCGAGCTTGAGCTTCGCGTCCTGCGCGAATTTGGTGTCGGGGAAGCGGCGCATGACCTCCTGCAGCGCCTCCGTGGCCCGGCGCGTGATGCCCTGGTCGCGCTGAATGTCCGCGATCCGCTCGTAGTAGCAAAGCGCCCGCAGGTAATAGACGTAGGCGATGTCGGGACTCCCGGGATGCAGGCGGATGAAGCGGTCGAGCCCGATCACGGCGTCGTCGTAGCTCCCCATCTGGTAGCGGGAATAGGCGGCCATGATGACGGCCTTGTTGGCCCATACCGAGTAGGGATGCTGGCGCTCCACCTCGTCGAAGAACTGGGCGGCGCGAATGCGGTCGCCGCTGGTCAGCAGGTCCATCCCCGTGTTGTAGAGCTCCTCCGCCGGGCGGTCGGGCTTGAGCTCCGGCGGGCGTTCGGAGCAGCCGGCGAGGGCAACCGCGAGGACCAGCGCCGCCGTGGCGAGGACGCGCCGCCGGCCGGTCCGCCGCCGGTCCGCGGGGGATGGGGATGTGCGCTGGGGGCGGGGTCGGGCCATTCCTGTCGATGCGGCGTGTGTCGGGGACGGGGCGCGCCGGCGCGCCTCCGCGGAGCGCGAGTATAACACGGCCGCTCGGCGCCGGAGCAAGTCGAAGGGGAGGACGGTCAGGCGCCGGCGGTGGCGGCGCGGGGCATTCCGTCGGTGGCGGCGTCCTCGGGCTCGGCGGCCCGGGGCGGCGCGGTCACCGGCACCAGGGTCCACGCCTCGGCGTCGGCGAACAGCCCCGCCAGCAGCCGGTGGTTCATGGCGTGGCCGGAGCGCGAGCCGTGGAAGCGCCCGATGATGGGCCGTCCCGCCAAGTAGAGGTCGCCGATCGAATCGAGGATCTTGTGGCGCACGAACTCGTTGGGGTAGCGCAGCCCGGTGTCGTTCAGGACCTTGGCGCCGCTGACCACCACGGCGTTGTCGAGGGAGCCGCCGAGCAGCATTCCCGCCGCGCGCAGCGCCGCGATCTCGTGCTCGAAACCGAACGTCCGGGCCCGCGCGACCTCCTTCTTGAAGGTGCCGTTCACGAGCTCGACGGTGTGGGACTGGTTCGAGACCGCCGGCGAATCGAAGGCGATGTCGAAGGAGGCCGAGAAGACGTGGCCAGGGGCCAGGGAGGCGAAGCGGTTGTCCTCGCGCACCTCGACCTGCTTGAGCACCTTGACGGCGCGCCGGGGCGCGTCCTGCTCGACCAGCCCGGCGCATTCGATGAGGAAGGCGAACGGGGCGGCGCTGCCGTCCATGATCGGCACCTCGGGCCCGTTGATCTCGATCAGGGCATTGTCGACGCCGAGCCCGGCCAGCGCGGCCATGAGATGCTCGACCGTGCCGATGGTCACGCCGTCGCCGTTGGCGATCGACGAGCACAGGCGCGAATCGACGATATTGCGCCAGCTTGCCGGGATCACCGCCTGCCGGCCCGATATGTCGGTCCGCTTGAACCGGATGCCGGTGTCGGCGTCGGCCGGGCACAGGGTCATCGACGCCTTGATCCCGGTGTGCAGCCCGATGCCGGTGCACCCGATCGACGTCTTGAGCGTCCTCTGCTTAACGGCTGAATTCATCGGTCGCACTCGAATTCACCCCTCGCCGGACCGTGCCATGGAGTCCGGCCTCGTCCCTCTGGGTTCCTCGCCGGTGCCTCCGGAACCCGATCTCGGTCCGTGCGAGCCTCACTCGAGACATCCCCCACCGCGCCCCGTGCCCGGACTCGGGCTGTCGGGCGCCCCCTTTGGAGAGCACTCGGGGGACACTTAACCAAGATCCCCCGAAACGCTCAAATCAACATTTGTTTCAAAATGTTACGGACCATTACCCGTGATTCCAGCGGGATGGTGCCGCCCCCTTCAGTTGGCCTGGCGGCGGAGGAACGCCGGAATCTCGAGGACCTCCTCATCGAGGCCGCGCTCCTTGGCCGGCCTGGACTCGAGCCCCCCGAGGGGTTGCTGCTGGGCCGGCGCCGCCGCCGACGGGGGCTGCGGGCCCCGGCCCGGCTCGGGCACCGCCTCGGCGGCGGGCTCGGGCGCGGCCTTGGCCGCTCCCAGGCTCGGCTCGGCATGGCGGTCCGCCTGCTCCCGCAGGATGCGGGCGCGGCCGGTGCCGGTCATCCGTTCGAACAGGCTCGGCCCCTTGCGCTCGGGCGCCCGCGCCCGCTCGCGGCCGGCGTTGAGGAACTCGGCCTCGGCCATGGGGTCCGGCCGGTGCTCGGAGCGATCGGAGGGCGACGGCTCCGGGCCCTCGATCGGCGGCGGCGGCAGGAACGGCTTCTCGGCATCGGCGTGAATGCCGCCGCCGCGGTCCATGCGGGCGGCGGCGGCCGCCTCCTCGCCCTCGGTCTCGCCCTCGCGGGCAGCCTCCTCGGCGGCCCTGGCATCGAGATCGAGCACCGGCTCGGTGCCGGCGCCGTCGGCCCCGCTGCCGGCGCGGGGCGGGATGCCGAGCCCGGCGGCCTGGACGGGCGCCGGCACCGGGGCGCCGGCCCGGGTGTTGTCGGTGACCAGGCTGATCATGCGCGGCTTGGGCTGGGCCGAGACCTCGGCGTCGATGCCGGTGGCGATGACGGAAATGCGCATCTTGCCGTCGAGCGACTCGTCGAAGGTCGAGCCGAAGATGATGTTGGCGTCGGGATCGACCTCGCTGCGGATGCGGTTGGCCGCCTCGTCCACCTCGAACAGGGTCATGTCGAGGCCGCCGGTGATGTTGATGAGCACCCCCTTGGCGCCCTCCATGGACACGTCGTCCAGCAGCGGATTGGAGATCGCCGCCTCGGCCGCGGCGACGGCCCGGTTGTCGCTCTCGGCCTCGCCGGTGCCCATCATCGCCTTGCCCATCTCGCTCATGACCTGGCGGACATCGGCGAAGTCGAGGTTGATCAGCCCCGGCATCACCATCAGGTCGGTCACCCCGCGCACGCCCGAATGGAGCACGTTGTCGGCCATCTGGAAGGCCTGGGCGAAGGTGGTCTTCTCGTTGGCGACGCGGAACAGGTTCTGGTTGGGGATGATGATGAGGGTGTCCACGTAGTGCTGCAGCTCCTCGATCCCCTCCTCGGCGATGCGCATGCGGTTGAGCCCCTCGAACTGGAACGGCTTGGTGATGACGCCCACCGTGAGGATGCCCTGCTCGCGGGAGGCCCGGGCCACCACCGGCGCGGCGCCGGTGCCGGTGCCGCCGCCCATGCCGGCGGTGATGAACACCATGTTGCAGCGCTGGATGTGCTCGATGATGTCCTCGATGGCCTCCTCGGCGGCGGCCCGGCCGACGTCGGGCCGCGAGCCGGCGCCGAGGCCCTGGGTGATGTTGCGCCCGAGCTGGATCTTGCGTTCGGCGCGCGACTGGGCCAGGGCCTGGGCGTCGGTATTGGCGACGACGAACTCCACGCCGCCCAGGTTGTTGGCGATCATGTTGTTGACGGCGTTGCCGCCGGCGCCGCCGACGCCGACGACGGTGATCCTCGGCTTGAGGTCGGGTTCCGGGTGCGGCATCTTCAGGTTGAGTGTCATCTGCGCCTCCATTGACGGTGGTCGGATTGATCCTGCGGTTGGAAGGGACGCGGTCGCGGGGCGCCGGCGGATGCCGCCCCCGGGCCGCGGATGGGTGCCGACCTGCCTCTGCCGGAGCGAAGCCCCGGCTTCGCGCAGGCAGGTCGCCTCGGCATGGGGATCGATCTAGAGATTCTCACGGAGCCACAAGCCGAACCGGCCGAAGAGGCCGTTCGGCTCCCCTGTCTCGAGGAGGGCGCGCGAGCGCGCGGCGATGGCCGCCGCCGGCGCCTCGTCGGGCCGGCGGGCGGCGAACACCAGCAGTCCGGCGCAGGCGGCGAAGGCCGGGCCGCCGGTGGAATCGGCGAGCCCGGCGATCCTGAGGGGCCGGCCGCGGCGGACCTGCTTGTCGAGGATATCGGCGGCGAGCTCCAGCACCCCCTGGAGTTGGCTCGCGCCGCCGGTGAGGACGACGCGGCGGCCGGCGATCTTGTCGTAGCCGGCGGCCTCGAGCCGTCCGCGCAGGAGCTCGAAGGTCTCCTCCAGCCGCGGGCGGATGATGCTCACCAGCATCGAGCGCGGCACGTGGTTGGCCTGGTTGCGGTCCTCCTCGCCCATCAGCGGCACGTCGATGATCTCGCGCTCGTCGACGCCCGAGGCCACCGCGTTCCCATAGAGGGTCTTCATGCGCTCGGCATGGGCGAGGGGGGTCGAGAGCCCGCGGGCGATGTCGGCGGTGACGTGGGCGCCGCCGACGGGAACGCTGTCGGCGTGCAGCAGGTGGCCGTCGTAGAACACGGCGACGGAGGTGGTGCCGGCGCCCATGTCGATCAGGGTCGATCCCAGCGCGATCTCGTCCTCCACCAGCCCGGCGAGCCCGGCCGCGTAGGGGGCAATGACGATGTCGGTCACCTCGAGCCGGCAGCGGGCGAGGCAGCTGACCAGCGTCCGCACGGCGCCGGTGGTGGCGGTCACCACGTGCATGTTGACGCCGAGGCGGTCGCCGTACATGCCGCGCGGGTCCCGGATGCCCTTGGCGCCGTCGATGGAATAGCCGACCGGCACGCAGTGGATGAGCTCGCGGTCGTCGCTGGCGCAGGCCGCGTGGCCCTGGGCCAGGACCCGGCGCATGTCGGTCTCGCCCACCTCGTGCCCGGCGATGGAGACGTCGTAATGGAGGATATCGGAGCGGGGCGCGCCGCCCGAGAGGTTGACGATCACCTTCTCGATGGTCTCCCCGGCCATCTGTTCGGCGGCATGCACGGTGGACAGGATCGCCGTCTCCGCCGCCTCGACGTCCGAGATCACCCCCGAGCGCACGCCGTCGGAGGCGTGATGGCCGATGCCGACGACACGGATGGTGCCCTGGTCGCCGATCCGGGCGATGAAGCAGGCGATCTTGCCGGTGCCGATGTCGAGCGCGGCGATCAGCCCGTTCTTGGATCGTGTGCGACGCGTCTTCATGGCTCTCCCCGCGGCCTCACGTGTCCTTGCCGCGGCGCGGGCGGCGCGCGCCCCCGGGTGCGGGGTCCTTCCCCGGCGCCGCGGCCGCGTCGGGCGCCATGCGCACCACCAGCCGGCCGGGGATGCGCAGGTCGATGCCGACGATCTCGCGCTCGAGGATGCGGTCACGCGCGATCAGCGCCTCCAGCGTCGCCACCGCCGCGGCGGCGCCGTTCTCCGGCAGCCGGGCGACGATGCCGTTGCGGAACTTGAGGTCCCAGCGCCGCGCCGAGACGCGGATCGCGGCGGCGACCTCGTCGTTGACCACGGGATGGGCGCGCAGGAGCTCGAGGAGGGATTCGGCGTGGGCCGCGGCCTCGGCGCCCACCACCAGGGGAAGGGCGCGGTAGCGGCCGAGGTCCTCGCGGGTGATGACGACGCCCTCGCGGTCGATGAGCGCGAACCGCCCGTCCTTCTGCCACAGCGCCAGCGGCTCGCGCTCGGCGAGGCGGACGTAGATGGTGTCGGGCAAGCGCCGTTCCACGGTCGCCGCGCGCACCCAGGGGAGGGATTCGAGTCGCGCCTTGGCGGCCTGCGGGTCGAAGGCCAGGATCGGCATGCCGCGCCGCACCCCGAGAGCTCGCCGGATCGCCTCCGGCGCGAGGCGGTTGCGGCCGTGGACCAGCACGTGGTCGACGGCCAGCCCGGCATGGGCCGCGAGCCGCACCGCCTCGGCCCCGGCCCCGGCGGCGAGGCGGGCGCCCTCGCCGGTGACCGCCAGCCAGGCGCCGGCGGCGCCGAGCGCGGCGAGGGCGAGCGGCGGCAGGCCCCAGCGCAGGACCAGGCGCAGGCCCCGGGGCAGGACCCGGCGGCGGGGCCGCTTGGCGGGCTTGCGCGCGGACCTCAGCGCGGGCATGAGGCGTCCTCCACCATCCAGGCGACCAGCTCGGCGAACCCGATGCCGGCATGGGCGGCGATCTCGGGGACCAGGGAGAGCGGCGTCATCCCGGGCTGGGTGTTGACCTCGAGGAGGTAGAACCGGCCGCGGCCGCCGCCGGTGTCGTCGAAGCGGAGGTCGGCGCGGCTGACCCCGCGGCAGCCGAGTGCGGCATGGGCGGCGCGCCCGAGCTCCAGGGCCTCGCCATAGGCGTCCCCGGGCAGCGGCGCCGGCATCACGTGCTCGGCCTTGCCCTCGGTGTATTTGGCCTCGTAGTCGTAGAAGCGGCCCTTGGGGCGGATCTCGATGGCGCCCAGCGCCCGCTCGCCCATGACCGCGACATGGATCTCGCGGCCCGGGATGTAGCGCTCCACCAGCACCCGATCGCCATAGGGCCAGTCGCGCCCCAGCGGCGGCAGGTTCTCGCCGGCGAGCACGATGTGGACGCCGACGCTGGAGCCCTCGTTCAGCGGCTTGACCACGTAGGGGGGCTCCATGACGGCGCCGGCCACCACCTCGGCGCGCGAGGCGACGCGGCCCTCGGCGCAGGGCAGCCCGGCCTCGGCGAACAGGCGGCGCGCGGTGGGCTTGTCCATGGCCAGCGCCGAGGCCAGGACGCCGGAATGGGTATAGGGGACGGCGAGGAACTCGAGCAGCCCCTGGATGCAGCCGTCCTCGCCGTAGCGGCCGTGCAGCGCGTTGAACACCACTTGGGGGCGCGGCTCCAGGGCGGCGAGCACGGCGGCGAGATCGCGCCCGACGTCGATCTCGCTCACCGTGTGCCCGAGCTCGCGCAGCGCCCCGGCGCAGGCCCGGCCCGAGACCAGGGAGACCTCACGCTCGGCGGAGATGCCGCCCATCAGCACGGCGATCCTGAGCCCGTCCTTGCGCGGCGCCCGGGTCACGGCCGGCTCCCCGTCTCTTGGGGGACGCCGATGCGGCGGATCTCCCATTCGAGGAGGACGCCGGTAGCCTCGCGCACCCGGCGGCGCACCTCCTCGCCCAGGGCCTCGAGGTCGCCGGCGGTGGCGGTGCCGTCGTTGATCAGGAAGTTGCAGTGCTGCTCCGACACCCGCGCCCCGCCGAGCCGCAAGCCGCGGCAGCCGGCCCGCTCGATCAGCTCCCAGGCGCGGGCCCCCTCCGGGTTCTTGAAGGTGGAGCCGCCGGTGCGGGTGCGGATCGGCTGGGTGGCGGCGCGGGCCTCCTGGATTTCACGAATGCGCGCGGCGATGGCCTCTGGATCGCCCGGGGCGCCCTCGAGCCTGGCGCCCACGAAGACCCAGTCCTCGGGCACCGCGCAATGGCGGTAGGCGAAGCCCAGCTCCCCGATGGCGAGGGCGTGGCGGGCGCCGTCGGGGGCGAGGGCGTCGGCGCGCGAGACCACGTCCTTCATCTCGCGGCCGTAGGCGCCGCCGTTCATGCGCAGGGCGCCGCCGACGGTGCCGGGGATGCCGGCCAGGAACTCGAGGCCGGCGAACCCGGCCTGGCAGGCGGCGCGGGCGACGTTGAGGTCGAGGGCGGCGGCGCCGGCCTCGACGGCGGCGCCGTCGACGGCAATGCCCGCGAAGGCGCGGCCGAGGCGCACCACCACCCCGGGCACGCCGCCGTCGCGCACCAGCAGGTTGGAGCCAACGCCGATCACGGTGACGGGCACGTCGGCGGGCCTGGCGGCGAGGAAGGCCGAGAGGTCGTCGGCGTCGGCCGGGCGGAACACGACCTCGGCGGGGCCGCCCACCCGGAACCAGGTGACGCGGGCGAGGTCGGCGCCCGCGCGGTAGCGCCCGCGCACCGCGGGGAGGCGGTCGAGGAGCCGCCGCTCGGTGGTCGGTGCCGCCATCATGGCCGGCCCTCCACCGGCGCGTCGCCGTCCTCGCCGAGCCGCGCCAGCTCCCCGGGCAGCGCCTGGGCCCAGTTGGTGATGGAGCCGGCGCCGAGGCACACCACCAGGTCGCCGCGCCGCGCCAGCCGGTGGACGAGGGCGGCGAGGTCGGCCGCATCCTCGAGCGGGACCACGTCGTGGTGGCCGTGGGTGCGCAGCCCCTCGACCAGGCGGTCGCGGTCGATCCCCGGGATCGCCGCCTCTCCGGCCGCGTAGACGTCGGCGACGACCACCGTGTCGGCGTCGTTGAAGCAGGCGCAGAACTCCTCGAACAGGGCCTTGAGGCGCGAATAGCGGTGGGGCTGGACCACGGCGATGATGCGCCCGGCGCCGGCGGCGCGGGCGCCCTTGAGCACGGCGGCGATCTCGACCGGGTGATGGCCGTAATCGTCGATCACGGTGACGCCGCCCGCCTCCCCGGTCCGGGTGAAGCGCCGCTTGACGCCGGCGAATGCGGCCAGCGCCTCGCGCACGATCCCGTCCTCGATCCCCATCTCCTGGGCGACGGTGACGGCGGCCAGCGCGTTGAGGGCGTTGTGGTGGCCGAGCATGGGCAGGCGCACCGCCTTGAGGGCGCGCGGGGTGGCCGAGGCGCGCTCGGTGATGACCACGTCGAAGATCACGGAGTCCGACGTCGTCTCGACGTTGGCGCCGCGGATGTCGGCCTGGGGGCTCATGCCGTAGGTCACCAGCTTGCGGTCGGCGACGCGCGGGATCATGGCCTGCACCTCGGGGTGGTCGATGCACAGCGCGGCGAAGCCGTAGAAGGGGATGTTCTGGACGAAGGAGTCGAAGGCCGCGCGCAGGGCCGCGAAATCGCCGTAGAAGTCGAGGTGCTCGGGATCGATGTTGGTGACCACGGCGATGGTGGCCGGCAGCCGGGTGAAGGTGCCGTCGGACTCGTCGGCCTCCACCACCATCCACTCGCCCTCGCCGAGGCGGGCGTTGGAGCCGTAGGCGTTGAGGATGCCGCCGTTGATCACGGTGGGATCGAGTCCGGCGTGGTCGAGGATGGCGGCGATCAGCGAGGCGGTGGTGGTCTTGCCGTGGGTCCCGGCCACCGCCACCGACCATTTGAGGCGCATCAGCTCGGCCAGCATCTCGGCGCGGCGGACCACGGGGATCAGTCTGGCGCGGGCGGCGGCGACCTCGGGGTTGTCGCGGGGGATGGCGGAGGACACCACCACGACCCGGGCCTCGCCCAGATGGGCGGCGGCGTGGCCGATCCGGATCGGGATGCCGGCCCGGCGCAGGCGGACGACGTTGGCGTTCTCGGCGACGTCGGTGCCCTGCACGGCATAGCCGAGGTTGTGCAGGATCTCGGCGATCCCGCTCATGCCGATGCCGCCGATGCCGACGAAATGGATGGTGCCGATGGAAAGGGGCAGGGCCTTCATGCCGCCCTCCTGCGGTCCCGGCTTCCGTTGGACGGCACCAGCCCGGCGACCAGGCGGGCGAGGTTGGCGGCGGCGTTGTCGTGGCCGGCGGCGCGGGCGGCCCGCGCCATGGCGGCGAGGCGCCCGGGCGCGTCGATCAGGCTCTCGAGGCGCGCGGCCAGCACCTCGGCCGAGAAATCGCCCTCGGCGATCATCTCGGCGCCGCCGGCGGCGACCACCGCGCGGGCGTTGACGGTCTGGTGGTCGTCGGCGGCATGGGCGAACGGCACGAGGAGGGCGGGCCGCCCGGCGGTGGTGAGCTCGGCCACGGTCGAGGCCCCGGCGCGCGCGATGACGAGCTGCGCGCGGCCCAGCCGCTCGGCGAGGTCTGCGAAGAACGGCGCGAGGTCTGCCGTGAATTCGATGCCCCGGTAGGCGGTGGCGACGGCCTCCAGGTCCTCCGGGCGGCACTGCTGGGCGAGCCGGAGGCGGGCCCTCAACTCCCGGCGGAGCCGGGCGATGGCGGCGGGCACCACGCGGGCGAACACGCTCGCCCCCTGGCTGCCGCCGGTGACCAGGAGGTGGACCGTACCGTCCCCGGCGGGTGCCGGGTAGGGCCGGTCGCGAAGGACGCGCACCGCCTCGCGCACGGGATTGCCGGTGAGCACCGCCTTGGCGGCGTCCGCGGGCCTCAGCCGCTCGACCGTGGCGAAGGAGGTGGCGATGGCGGTGACCCGCGGGGCCAGCAGCCGGTTGGCGCGGCCGAGCAGCGCGTTCTGCTCGTGGAGCACGGTCGGCAGCCGCAGGCTCGCGGCCGCGACCATCGCCGGGACCGAGGCATAGCCGCCGAATCCCACCACCACCGCCGGCGCCAGGCGGCGCAGCAGGCGGCGCGACTGCAGCCCGCCGAGGGCGAGGTCGGCGGCGCCCGTGACCCGCCGGGCGAGCCCGACGCCGCTCACGCGGCCGGCACGGACGGCATGGCTCTCGATGCCGGCGAGCGCCCCCGACCAGGCGGTGCCGCGCCGGTCGGTGATGAGCGCCAGCGCGTGGCCGCGGGCGCGGAGTTCCCCGGCCAGGGCCTCGGCCGGGAACACGTGGCCGCCGGTGCCGCCGGCGACCAGCGCGATGGGACGGGATGGACCTGCGGTCGACACGGCTAGTCCTCGGTGATCCCGATGCGCCGGCGGGTCAGCGCCAGCACCATGCCCATGGTGATGGCGATCCCGAGGAGCGAGGAGCCGCCGTAGGAGATGAAGGGAAGGGTCATTCCCTTGGTCGGCATGAGGTTGAGGGTCGAGGCCATGTGGATCACGGCCTGGGCCCCGAAATGCGTGAGCAGCCCGGTCGCCGCCAGCAGCACGAACAGGTTGTGGATCTCGAGGCTGCGCGCGATCCCCCTCAGCAGCACGAAGGCGAACAGGAGGACGATGATGAGGCAGGCCACCAGCCCCAGCTCCTCGCCGGCGACCGCGAAGATGAAGTCGGAATGGGCGTCGGGCAGCACCTCCTTGACCGTGCCTTCCCCGGGCCCGCGCCCGAACAGCCCGCCGTTCATGAACGCCTCGAGGCCGGTCAGCACCTGGTAGCTGTCGCCCGAGGACGGGTCGAGGAAGCGGTCGATGCGGCTCGCGAAATGGGGCACCTGGACGTAGGCGATCACCGCGCCCGCCGCCGCCGCCAGGAAACCGACGCCGAGCAGCGACAGCGGCATCCCGGCGATGAAGAACTGGGCGAAGAAGATCGCGGTGACGACGGCGGCCTGGCCCATGTCCGGCTGGGCCACCAGGAGCAGCACCGTCGTCCCGTAGAGGAGGACGGCGACGAGGAGGCCGGGGAATCGCTCGTTGATCCGCGCCGCCGACATCAGCCACGCCACCGCCACCGCGAAGGCGGGCTTCATCAGCTCCGACGGCTGCAGGGAGAACCGGCCCACGGCCAGCCAGCGCCGGGCGCCCTTGATCTCGGGGCCGATGGCGAGGGTCAGGGTCATGAGGATCAGGCAGGCGACGAACAGCAGCAGGCCGACTCGTCGCACGCCCCTGGGATCGAGCAGCGACAGGGCGAGGATCGTGAAGACCGCGACCACCAGATAGGCCAGCTGGCGGTGGACGAAGAAGTACGAATCGAGCCCGATGCGCTCGGCCACCGGCGGCGAGGCCGCCAGGGTCAGGAGGACGCCGAAGGCGATCAGCGCGGCGACGGCGGCGAGCGTCCAACGGTCCACGGTCCACCACCAGTAGGCGATGACGGAGGTATCGGTGCGCGGGAAGCCGATCATGGGCGCCCTCCCGGGAGGCCGGCGACGATCCGGCGGAAGGCCTCGCCGCGCGCCTCGAATCCGGCGAACTGGTCGAACGAGGCGCAGGCGGGGGCGAGCAGCACTACCGCCGGGCGAGCCTCGCGTCGGGCGTCGGCATGGGCGGCGGCGACCGCGGCCTCGAGGGTGCCCGTCACCGTATGGGGCACGGCCCCGCCCAGCGCCGCCACCAGGGCGCCCGCCGCCTCGCCGATCAGGTAGGCATGGCGGATGCGGGGAAACGCCGGGGCCAGGGCCGAGAACCCACCCTCCTTGGCGCGGCCGCCGGCGATCCAGAACACCCGCTCGTAGCACTCGAGGGCGCGCAGCGCGGCCTCGGGATTGGTCGCCTTGGAATCGTTGACGTAGGCGACGTCCCCGATGCGGCGGATCTCCTCCTGGCGGTGGGGGAGCCCGGGATAGGAGACCAGCCCCCGGGCGATGGCCGGGGGCTCGATTCCCGCGGCAAGGGCGGCGGCGGTGGCGGCGGCGGCGTTCTGGCGACCGTGGACGCCGGGCAGGGCGAGCGCGCCGGTGATGTCGGCGACGACGCCGGGCGCTTGGCCGGTGCCGTCGACGACGCGGCCGTCCTCCACCCAGACGCCGCCGGCGACCGGGCCGGCGCCCGAGATCGGGACCAGCCGGATGTCGGCCCGGGGGCGGATGCGCTCGGCGATCGCGCGGCACCAGGCGTCGTCGGCACCGATCACCGCGACCGCCCCCTCGGAGCGGGAAAGGTCGCAGGCCCGCGCCTTGGCCGCGACGTAGCCCTGGAGGCCGCCGTGGCGGTCGAGATGGTCGGGGCTGATGTTGACCAGCACGGCGATATCGAGGCCGGCGGTTTCGATGCGCTCCAGCTGGTAGCTGGAGAGCTCCAGCACGTAGATGCCGTCGGCGCCGAGGGGCGGGAGGCCGAGGGCGGCGGGGCCGAGATTGCCGCCGACGGCGCAGGGGACCTCGGCGGCCTCGAGGATGTGCCCGATCAGTGCCGTCACCGTGGACTTGCCGTTGGTGCCGGTGACGCCGATGACGCGGGCGGCGCCGCGCGCGCGCAGCAGCAGCTCGATGTCGCAGATGATGGGCACGCCGGCGTCGAGCGCCCGCGCTGCGATCGGGTGGGGCGCGGGGAAGCGGTGGGGGATGCCGGGGCTGAGCACCAGCGCCGCGGCGCCGGTGAGGTCGGCGGCCCGGAGATCGGTGATGGCGAGCCCCCGCCCGGCCGCCGCGTCGCGGCGGTCGCCGTCGTCGTCCCAGGCGAGGACGTGGGCGCCGGAGCGGGCGAGCGCCTCCGCCGCCGCCAGGCCCGAGATGCCGAGGCCCATGACCGCGTAGGTGCTTCCCGTCGCCATCGCCACCCGGATCATCACGGCCTCACCGCAACTTCAAGGTGGACAGGCCGATCAGCGCCAGGATCGAGGCGATGATCCAGAACCGGATGACGATGGTGGACTCGGCCCAGCCCTTCTGCTCGAAGTGGTGGTGCAGCGGCGCCATGCGGAACACGCGCCGGCCGGTCAGCTTGAAGGAGATGACCTGGACGATGACCGATGCCGTCTCCAGCACGAACAGCCCGCCGATCATGACCAGGACCAGCTCGTGCTTGGTGATCACGCTGATGGCGCCGAGCGCGCCGCCCACCGACAGCGATCCCGTGTCGCCCATGAACACCATGGCCGGCGGCGCGTTGAACCACAGGAAGCCGAGGCTGGCGCCCACCAGGGCGCCGCAGAAGACGGCGAGCTCGCCGGTGCCGGGCACGAAGTGGATCTGCAGGTAGTTGGAGAACACGGCGTTGCCCACCAGGTAGGCGATGAGCGCGAAGCAGCCGGCGGCGATCATCACCGGGACGATGGCCAGCCCGTCGAGCCCGTCGGTGAGGTTGACGGCGTTCGACGAGCCCACCATCACGAACACGGCGAAGACCGGGAAGAACCAGCCGAGGTCGATGAGGACGTTCTTGAGGAAGGGCACCGCCAGGGCGGTGGCCAGCGGATCGCGGGTGATCTCCATGACCCACAGCGCGGCCACCAGCGCCACCAGCACCTCGAGGCCGAGCCGGACCTTGCCGGGGAGCCCCCTGTGGCTGCGCCGCGTGAGCTTGAGGTAGTCGTCGGCGAACCCGATGCCGCCGAATCCCACGGTCACGATCAGCACCGCCCAGACGTAGGCGTTGGTGAGGTCGGCCCACAGCAGCGTCGCCACCGACAGGCCGAACAGGATGATGAACCCGCCCATGGTGGGCGTGCCCTTCTTGGTGAGGTGGTGGGTCTCGGGGCCGTCCTCGCGGATGGGCTGGCCGTCCTTCTGGCGCGCCTTGAGCCAGCGGATGGCGCCGGGGCCGACGATGAAGCAGACGATCAGCGCCGTCATCACCGCGCCGCCGGTGCGGAAGGTGAGGTAGCGGAACAGGTTGAGGACGCTGATCTCGTCGGCGAGCGGGGTGAGGAGGTTGTAGAGCATGGCCGCGCCCCCTCAGTTGCCGTTGGCGGCGGGCCTGGCGTCGCCGGCCGGCATGGCCAGGGCACTCACCACGGCGCCCAGCCGCTGGCTGTGGGAGCCCTTGACCAGCACCACGTCGCCGTCGCGCAGGAGGCCCGAGAGCAGGGGCGCCAGCTCGCCGGCGCGGGAGGTGTGGCCGCCGCGCCTGGCGCGCGGCAGGGCGTCGTCCAGGTGCATCATGTTGGGCCCGGTGGTCAGCACCAGGTCGACGTTGGCGGCGAGGAGGTCGTCGGCCAGCGCCGCGTGGGCCCGGGCCGAGCCCTGGCCCAGCTCCAGCATGTCGCCGAGCACGGCGATGCGCCGGCCGCCGGGGCCCGGCCGCGAGTGGGCGAGGACCAGGAAGGCCGCGCGCATGGAGGCGGGGGAGGCGTTGTAGGAATCGTCGATCAACATGGCCGTGCCGCCCGATGCCGGCCGCACGGCGAGGCGCCGGCCGCGCCCGGCCGGCGGGTCCATGGCCCCCAGCGCCTCGGCCCCGGCCCGCAGATCGGCGCCCAGCAGTTTGACGGCGGCCAGCACCGCCATGGCGTTGAGCGCCGAATGGCGTCCGGGCAGGGCCAGCGGGAAGGCGAGCGCCTCCCCCATGACGACGGCCTCGACCTTCGACGGGCCGTCGGGGGTGAAGGAGACGAGCCGCGCGTCGGCGTCCTCCCGCGCCCCGAAGCCGACCACGCGGCCGATGCCGCGCGCCTTGGCCCGGGCGGCGAGGACGTCGAAATAGGGGTTGTCGGCGTTGAGCACGGCGACGCCCGCGCGGTCCATGCCGTCGAAGATCTCGGCCTTGGCGCGGGCGATACCCTCCAGGGACTCGAAGAACTCGATATGGACCGCCTCGATGGTGGTGACGATGGCGATCCGGGGACGCACCAGGCGCGCAAGCGGCGTGATCTCGCCGGCGTGGTTCATGCCGATCTCGAACACCCCGTAGTCGGAATCGGCGGGCATGCGGGCGAGGGACAGCGGCACGCCCCACATGTTGTTGAGGTTGCCCTCGGTCGCCGCCACCCGTCCCGAGGCCCTGAGCGCCATGGCCAGCGCCTCCTTGGTGCTGGTCTTGCCGACGCTGCCGGTGACCCCCACCACCCCTGCCCGGGTGCGCCCGCGCGCCGCCCGCGCCAGCTTCTTGAGCCCCGAGTAGGTGTCGTCGACGATGAGCAGGGGCGCGCCGTTGGCGTACTCGCGGGGGATGCGGCTCACCATGGCGGCGGCGGCGCCGCGCGCGAACGCGTCCTCGAGGAAATCATGGGCGTCGGTGCGCGGCCCCTTGATGGCGACGAACAGGTCCCCGGGCAGCAGGCTGCGGCTGTCGATGGAGACGCCGGTGGCGGTCCACGGCCGCGTGGAATGGCCTTCGGTCGCGGCCTCGGCCTCCGCCGAGGTCCAGAGCGGAGCCGTCCTCGCGGGAGGCCCCGTCACGACCGGGGACTCCATTCGGCAAGGGTTTTGCGCGCCTCGTCGGCGTCGATGAAGGGGAGGACCGTGTCGCCGACGATCTGGCCGCGCTCGTGGCCCTTGCCGGCGACGATCAGGACGTCGTCGGCGGCCAGGCCGGCGACGGCGGCGCGGATCGCCTCGGCCCGGTCGCCGATCTCGCGCACCTCCGCACCGCCCGTGGCGCCGGCCAGCACCTCGCGGCGGATGGCGGCGGCGTCCTCGGTGCGGGGGTTGTCGTCGGTGACGATCACGCGATCGGCGGTGGCGGCTGCGATGCGGCCCATCTCGGGGCGCTTGCCCCGGTCGCGGTCGCCGCCGCAGCCGAACACCACCCATAGCCGCCCGCGCGTGTGGGGCCGGAGCGCGGCGAGGGCGTTGGCGAGGGCGTCGGGGGTATGGGCGTAGTCCACGTACACCGCTGCCCCGTCGGTGCGCCGGCCCGCGAGCTCCATGCGGCCGGGCACGCCGGCGAGGGCGGGAAGCGCGTCGAGCACCGCATCGGCGGTGGCGCCGGCGGCGATGGCGAGGCCGGCGGCGCAGGCGGCGTTGTGGAGCTGGAAGGCGCCCACCAGCGGCACCTCGACGGTGCGGGCGCGCCCGGCGATCTCCAGCCGGACGCGCTGGCCGAGCCCTTCCGCCCGGGCGTGGCGGATGCACACGTCCTTGCCCCGGGCGCCGTAGGCGATGACCCGGTGGCCGCGGTGGGCGGCGATCCCGGCCAGGGTCGCGAACTGCGGCGCGTCGGCATTGAGGACCGCGAACGCGCCCTCGGGCAGCAGCGCCGAGAACAGGCGGGACTTGGCCGCGAAATAGGCCTGGTCGGTGCCGTGATAGTCGAGATGGTCGCGGGTGAGGTTGGTGAAGGCGGCGGCGGCCAGGCGCACGCCGTCGAGGCGGAACTGCTCGATGCCGTGGGAGGAGGCCTCGAGCGCGCAATGGCTCACGCCGGCCGCGGCGAGCCGGGCCAGGGTCGCGTGCAGCCGCACCGGGTCGGGGGTGGTGAGGGAGGAGGGCTCCTCCAGTCCCGGCGCGGCGATGCCGAGGGTGCCGAGGCTCGCCGCCGCGAGGCCCATATGGGTCCAGATCTGGCGGACGAAGCTCGCCACCGAGGTCTTGCCGTTGGTGCCGGTGACGGCGCAGACGATCTCGGGCTGGGCGCCGTAGAATCGCGCCGCCATGAGGGCGAAGCGGCGGCGCGGCTGATCGTCCTCGACGACCGGAAGCTCGCGCAGGGCCGGCCGGTCGGCGATGCGCAGCGCGGTCCCGCGCGGGGCGAGGAGGGCGGCGGCGCCGCGGGCGACGGCATCGGGGATGTAGGCGCGGCCGTCCCGGGTCGCGCCCGGGGCGGCGCCCGGCAGCGCGGCGAAGAGGTAGCCCGGCCGGACCTCGCGGGAATCGGCGGCAAGTCCGGTGATTTCTACCGTGTGTGCTGCCTTTCCCTGTGCCAATCCCGCTCCTTCGACGCCGATCAGGTCAGAAAGACGCAATCTCGTCACCCTTGGGCCCGCTGGAGACGGTGCGGATGTCGAGCTCCAGGGCGTTGCGGATCTCGGGGGCGGCCTCGTCCACCGGCGCGACGCCGAGCAGCGGCGCCGCCCGCGTGATGAAGCGGCTGACCGCCGGCGCCGCCACCCATCCGCCGGTGGCGTAGCCCAGGCTCTGCGCGTTGCCGTGGGGCTCGTCGAGGACCGCCATCACCACGTAGCGCGGGTCGTGGATGGGAAAGGCGCCGACGAAGGAGGACACCAGGGCCTTGGCGCGGTAGCCGCGGGCCCCGGTCTTCTCCGCCGTCCCGGTCTTGCCGCCCACCAGATATCCGGGCGCGTGGGCCTTGGAGCCGGTGCCGCCGGTCACCACCAGGCGCAGGAGGCGGCGCATGTCGCGCGAGGTCCCGGCCTTGAGCACGCGGACGCCGGCGGCCGGGTCCCGCGGCGGGCGCTCGAGCAGCGTCGCCGGCGGCAGGATGCCGCCGTTGACCACCGACGCGGTCGCCCGGACGACCTGGATCGGGGTCACGGCAAGGCCGTGGCCGAAGGCGATGGTCATGGTGTTGATCTCGCGCCACGGGGCGGGCGCCAGGGGCGCGCCCACTTCGGGCAGCTCGACGGACACCGGGGCGAGGAGGCCGAGCCGGCCAAGATACTCCCGTTGCCTCTTGGTGCCGACGGCGAGCGCCATCTTCACGGCGCCGATGTTCGACGAGTACATGAAGATCTCGGGCACCGACAGCCAGCGGTTCTTGGCGTGGAAATCGGTAATCGTGAAGCGGGCGATGCGGATGGGCTTCGAGGCGTCGTAGCCCCCGCTCATGCGCGTCGCGCCGGAATCGAGCGCCATGGCGGCGGTGAAGACCTTGAAGGTGGATCCCATTTCGTAGACGCCGAGGGTGGCGCGGTTGAACGCCGCCTTCGGGGAGACGGCGCGCGGCCGGTTGGGGTCGAAATCGGGCAGCGACACCATGGCCAGGATCTCGCCGCTGCGGGCGTCCATGACGATGCCGGCGGCACCGTCGGCCCGGAACTGCGCCATGGCGGCGCCCAGCTCCTCGCGCAGGACGTGCTGGACCCGGGCATCCACCGAGAGCCGCACCGGCCGGACACCGGCGCGCAGCGTCTCGTCGAACGTCTTCTCGATCCCGGCGAGCCCGGTCCCGTCGGTGCCGGCGAAGCCGACCACATGGGCGAACAGGGAGTCCTGGGGATAGACGCGCCGCTCCTCTCGCTGGAAGTAGAGGCCGGGGATGCCGGCGCGGTTGACGGCATGGTGCTCGCGGGGGGTGAGGTGGCGCTTGATCCAGACGAAGGAGCGCTCCGAGGTGAGCTTGGCCAGCACCTCGGCGGCGCCGAGGCCGGGCAGCGCGCGGGCCAGCTTGTCGGCGGCCTCGCGGGCATCGAGCACGCGGCGCGGATTGGCATAGAGGGACGCGGTATCGAGGGAGGTCGCCAGCAGCACGCCGTTGCGGTCGACGATGTCGGCGCGCCCGGCGGCGAAGGCCGGGCCGCGCTTGGACTGGGCGAGCCGCGGCTCGCCCGCGGGCTGCATCACGGTGACGTCGGCGAGGCGGACGGCGATGGCGACGAAGGCCAGCGCGATCAGGGCGCCGGTCGCGAGCAGCCGGGTGCGGGCGACGTCGACCGCCTGCTTGGCGGCGCCCTCGAGCTGGCCGTGGACGTGACCGTGCAGCGGGCTCATGGGGCGGGCTCCGGCGGCGGCGCGACGGGCGGGCGCAACCCGATGCCGTCCAGTGCCACGCGTTGCTCCGGCGCCATCGGCCCGAGGCCGAGATATTCGGCGTTGAGCTCCTCGAGCCGCTTGGGGCGGTTGAGATAGGCCCATTCGGCGCGGAGCACGTGAATCTGGTCCTGTTCGGCGACGATGGCGGCATTGAGGCGCCCGAGCTCCTCCTCGAGGGCCTGGACCCGGTGCTTGACCTGGAACAGGCCGAATCCGACCGCGGCGACCAGAACGATCCAGAGCAGTGCGACCCGGCCCCTCATGCCGCCGCCTCGAGGGGCGCGTCGGTGCGGATGGCGGCGCGCATGCGCGCCGAGCGCGCCCGCGGATTGGCGGCGGTCTCCGCCGCGGCCGGCTTCACGGCACCGCGGCGGAGCAGTCGAAAGGTGGGCGCGGCCTCTCGCGCTGTCCCCCGGGAGGAAAGGGACGGCTGGTGGCGCGAGGGCCGCGCCCGGGAACCGCAGCGGGCAGAGAGGTACGCTTTGACGCTGCGGTCCTCAAGGGAATGGAAGGCGACGACCACGAGCCGGCCGCCGGGCTTGAGCAGGGCCTCGGCGGCGGCCAGCCCGCGGGCGAGCTCGCCGAGCTCGTCGTTGACGTAGATGCGGAGCGCCTGGAAGGTGCGGGTCGCGGGATCGATCCGCCCGCGCCCGGGCACGGTGCGGCGCACGATGTCGGCGAGCGCGGTGGTGGTGGCGATGGGCGCCGCGGCGCGGGCGGCGGCGACGGCCCGCGCGATGGGGCGGGCCCACCGCTCCTCGCCGTAGTCGCGGAGGATGCGGGCGAGCTCGTCCTCGGAAAGCGTGTTGACGGCATCGGCGGCCGACGGGCCGTCGCTGCCCATGCGCATGTCGAGCGGCCCCTCGGCCTGGAAGGAGAAGCCGCGCGCGGCATCGGCGAGTTGCAGGGAGGAGACGCCGAGGTCGAGGACGATGCCGTCCACCGCCTGAATGCCGTGGGCGGCGAGCAGCGAGCGCATGTCGCCGAAGCGCCCGGCCAGCACGGTGAGGCGGCCGGGATAGGCCTCGGCCAGCGCCCGCCCGCGCGCCACCGCGTCGGGGTCGCGGTCGATGGCCCACACCGCGCAGTCGGCGGCATCGAGGATGGCGCGGGCATAACCGCCGCCGCCGAAGGTGCCGTCGACGTAGACCGCGCCGTCCCGGGGCGCCAGCGCGTCCAGCACCTCGGCCAGCAGCACGGGGCGATGGGCGGGCCCGGAGTCCGGCTTGCGCGGGCGGGTGGTCATGGGCGCTCCTCGGACTGCCCCGCCCGCGGGCCCAGCCTCAGGGTGGCGCCGCGGGCCAGGGCGCGGGCGCGGGCCTCGGCCTGGTGGCGCTCGAAGGCCGCGGGATTCCAGATCTGGAAGGTGGCGCCGCGGCCGACGAAGGCGGCGGAATCGGCGATGCGCGCGTGCTCGGCGAGCACCGGCGGCAGCACCACGCGGCCGTCGCCATCGAGGGCCAGCTGATGGGCGTCGGCGAAGATGGTGGAGGCCAGCGCGTCCTGGTCGTCGGAGAACTGGTCGAGCGCGTCGAGCCCGGCCGAGAACTGCTCCATGCGGTCCATGGCGCAGGCCTCGATGGCGGCCTCGCGGTAGGAGCGGAAGGCGACGACGCCGTTGAAGCTCTGTCCCTTGAGGGCGGCGCGGAAGGTCGCCGGGACCGAGACCCGTCCCTTGCGATCGACCTTGTTGATGAACGTGGACAGGAACAGCGCCATCCATGCCCCCTCGCGGTTTGTCGGTCCCGCCAATGATGTCGGCGACCCCGTGGGCCGCCGCCCGACCGCCATGCCGTCCCATGGAACTTTATGGGATATCATGGGATATTATGGGCGTCAACGGGAATTCATAGTAATTCATTGGTATACAAGAGGTTAACGCCACGCCGGTCTTTCGCGGGCCGACCGCTTCCATTGGCCGGCGGACATGACGGTCCCGAGCAGGATTCCCGCTCAATGGGGCGTCAATGTGTTCGTTCTATGTTCTTTCGTTGGGAATCCCGCGGCAATCGCGGCCGACCCCGCGTCGGGCGCGGTCACCGGCGAATCGCGTTACTTGCCGCGATCGATGCCAGACGGCCTGTAAGCCGGGTTCTGTCCCCGCGAGCGGGGGATGGCCATTCCTCTGGGACGCCCGTCGCCGGACGCCTCGCGCGACCTACCCGGATCCGGCGCGGAAACGCGCCTGCCGCAAGCGGCCCGGATCCCTATTCGGTCTTGCTCCCGGTGGGGTTTGCCGTGCCGCCGCCGTTGCCGGCGGCGCGGTGCGCTCTTACCGCACCCTTTCACCCTTGCCCGGCAAGCCGGGCGGTTTGCTTTCTGTGGCACTTTCCCTGGGGTCGCCCCCGCCGGGCGTTACCCGGCACCGTGTTCCCGTGGAGCCCGGACTTTCCTCCCCCCGGCGCTTGCGCGGCCCGGGGAGCGGCCATCCGGCCGTCTGGCACCGCCTTCAATGTGGCGGTCGCGGGGCCCCGGGTCAACCGGCGGCGACGCGTTCGAGCAGCCAGCGCAGCCGGGCCGCGTCGCCGATGCCGATGGCCGGGCCGAACCCCACCGCGTGGGCGTGGAAGTGCCGGCGGAAGGCCTCGATGGCGGCGTCGGGCGCCGAGGTGTCGTAGCCGAAGCGGGCGAGGTCGCGGAGGAAGCCGTCGCGGCCGGGTGGCGCGTCGGGCTTGGGCAGGCCGTCGGGCGGGTAGAGGCCGACGCCCTCCCGCGCGCAGCGCGCCCAGTCGAAGCGCTCGCCCGGGTCCTGCTTGCGCGCCGGCGCCACGTCGGAATGGGCGAGCACCCGGTGCGGCGGGATCGGATGACGGGCGAGGATGCCGAGGGCAAGCCCGACCAGCGCCGCCATCTGGGCCTCGGGGAAGTCGCGGTAGCCGAACTCGTGGCCGGGATTGGCGAGCTCGACGCCGATGGCGCGGGAATTCACGTCACGCTCGCCGGCCCAGCACGCGACGCCGGCGTGCCAGGCGCACCGCGCCTCGTCCACGAGTGCGAAGACGCGGCC
>DASWKZ010000313.1:0-6996 GCA_036396355.1 Alphaproteobacteria bacterium | reverse complement strand
GCGCCGGCGTCGTTGACGTAGTACTCGCGGGTCACCGCGAAGCCCGCCTTCCCCAGCAGCGCCGCCAGCGCGTCGCCGACCACCGCGCCGCGGGCGTGGCCCACATGCATGGGCCCGGTGGGATTGGCCGAGACGTACTCGACGTTGACCGGCCGGCCGCCGCCGATGTCCGAATCGCCGTAGGCCGTCCCCGCCGCCAGCACGTCGCGCAGGCGCCCCAGCCAGAACTCCCGGTCCAGCGTCATGTTGATGAAGCCCGGCCCCGCCACCACCACCCGGGCCATGCCGTGGTGGGCCTCGAGGCGGGCGGCCAGCATCGCCGCCAGCTCGCGGGGCTTGAGGCCGGCCGGTTTGGCCAGCACCAGGGCGGCGTTGGTGGACACGTCGCCATGGGCGGCCTCGCGCGGCGGCTCGCAGGAAACCTGACCGCAATCGAGGCCTCCGGGCACCAGCCCCTCCTCGCCCAGATCCTCGATTACTTTCTCAATCTCGCTTTTTAAGTTTCGAAAAAAATTCATTATTCCCGTCCGGCGGCCTTTCGCGTCCTGGCGATGAGACGGTCATGCTCGTCGAGCGCGTAGCGGTCGGTCATGCCGGCGATGTAGTCGCAGACCACCCGTGCCGTCGCCTCGCTGCCCGGGCGCCCGGCCTGGGCCCGCCACTCCCCGGGCAGCCGCTCGGGATGGGCCAGGAACAGGTCGAACAGCTCCCGAACCACCCGGTGGGCCCTTTCGGTCATGCGGTTGACCCGCTGATGGCGGTACATGCGGTCGAACAGGAAGCGCTTCAAGGCGCGGTCGTTGTCGGTCATTGCGCCGGAAAATGCAATGACGGGTTGGCCCAGGCGCCGGATTTCATCGGCGCCGGCGGGCCCAAATCGGGCGATCCGGGCGCGGGATTCGGCGAGGAGATCCGTGACCATGGCGTCGATCACCCGCCGGACCGCCTCGTGGACGAGCCGGCCGCGGTCCAGGCCGGGCCAGCGTCCGGCCACCTCGGCGAAGATCGGCCCGACCAGCGGCACCTCGGCGAGGTCGGGGATGTCGAACAGCCCGGCGCGCAACCCGTCGTCGATGTCGTGGTTGTTGTAGGCGATGTCGTCGGACAGCGACGCCGCCTGCGCCTCGGCCGAGGCATAGGAGCCGAGCTCGAGCGGGAATCGGGCGTCGAACGCACGGATGCTCTCGGGAATCCGGTCCCTCCCCTCGCCCCCGGGGCCCAGCAGCGGGCCGTTGTGCTTGACCACTCCCTCCAGCGTCTCCCAGGTGAGGTTGAGGCCGTCGAACTCGGCATAATGCTGTTCCAGGCGGGTCAGGATGCTCAGGGTCTGGGCGTTGTGGTCGAACCCGCCGAACCGGGCCATGGCGGCATCGAGGGCGTCCTCGCCGGAATGGCCGAACGGGGTGTGCCCGAGGTCGTGGGCCAGCGCCAGCGCCTCGGCGAGGTCCTCGTTCAGGCCCAGCGCCCGGGCGATGGTCCGGGCGATCTGGCTGACCTCGATGGAATGGGTGAGCCGGGTCCGGTAGTGGTCGCCCTCGTGGTAGACGAAGACCTGGGTCTTGTGCTTGAGGCGGCGGAACGCGGTGGAATGGATGATGCGGTCGCGGTCGCGCTGGAATTCCGAGCGGTCGGCGGCGGCGGCTTCGGGAAACAGGCGTCCGCGGCTGCGCTCCGGCCGGCACGCGTAGGGCGCGAGTCGCGGGCCGAACCCCTCCCGATTGCCGCTGTCCCGAGAGACCATGAACGTGCTCCGGGGCGCACTGTCCCATAGCGCCCGACCCCGGCGCAACGGAGGATTGGAGAGCCGGCGGGCGGGGACAAAAAACCCCCGGCACGGGGGCCGGGGGCGGAGCGACGGGCAACCGGAGGAGAGGTCAGTTCTTGCATTCGACCTTCTTGGCTTCCGCCCCGGGCCCGGAATAGGTGACGGTACAGGTCAGGCCGACCTTGAGGTCCCTGCGTCCGCCCTTCTTGCCGTCGACGGTGACCGCCGTGCGCGAGCCGGAGATGTTCACGGTGACGGGCTTGCCGTCATGCGCGAAGACGATCTGCCGGCCCTGTCGCTTCACCTCGGTGATCCTCGCCGTGTGGGTGAGGAGCTCGATCTTGACCTTGCGCTTCTCGCCCTTGTAGACGATGGCGGCCTGGGCGCGCTCGACGACCGGTTTGGGCGTCCGGTAGATGCGCGACACGATCTCCTGCATCTCCTCGCCACTGACGGGCGCGAGGTCGAGCTTCTGCCGCGTGAGCTCGGCGATGACCTTCTCGTCCGCGGCCGTTGCCATGAACGCCTTGCGGATGGCGGCGACCCGATCGGCCGGCACCTCCGCCGCCATGAAGAAGGGCCGGCCCAGCGTCTGGCGCGCGAAGATGAGCTCCAGGACCTCCTGCTCTTCCTTGTTTGTCGTGAGTTCGGTAACCAGGGGAGCGTCGCCGATTTCCGGGTTCTTCTTGGTTGCGAGCTGGACGAGGATATTGACCTTCTTGTCCCGGAGCCAATCGCCGCGCTGGCTCTTGAGCGAGCCCCAGGACCATCCGCAGCGGCCCGCGATCTCGCCCCGCTCCATGGCGATGGCGAGATCGGGCCCGCCGTAGCCGGTGATGATCTTGAACCTGGTGTTCAGGATGTTGTTGAGGACCGCCGGGAACTGCTCGGTGTCGTTGGGCCCGGTGGCGCCGACGATGACCTCCCGCGCCCGGGCGTCCTTGATGGTCTTTATCCCGGACGCGTGCCAGGCGACGCACACGCTCACCTCGTTGTCGAGGCTCCCGATCCAGTTGAGCCCGGTGGGATCGTATTGGGGGCCCTTGACGCCGAACAGCGGCAGGAACGCCATGGAGCGTTGGGTCGCCGCGATCACGGTGCCGTCCTTGGGCGCCGCGTTGGCGACGAAGTTGGACGCCACCAGGCCGCCGGCGCCGGGCTGGAACTGGATGATCACGGTCGGATTTCCGGGAATAAAGCGGTCCATGTTGCGCTGCACGGTGCGCGCGTAGCTGCCGTAGCCGCCGCCCGCCGTTCCGCCGACCACGATGACCACGCGGTTGCCGCGATAGAAATCGGCGACGGGGTCGGCGGAGGCCGTCGGCGGCGCGAGCGCGCAGCCGGCGACGACGACGCCCGCAACGCCGAGGCCGCGCCCGAAGGTCTTGATCGTCATGGCCTGCCCTCCCTTTCGCTTGCCGTCTCTTTATGCCTCTTATGCCTCGGCGGGGCTCGCCTCCCTCGCCCGCTCCTGGAGCGGGCGCTCCGGCACCCGCCACCGGGTCAGCGGCTTGCCGGCCACCAGCGCGTTGACCTCCCGGAGCCACAGCCGGCGCAGCAGCACGAGGCGCTGTTCGCTCAGGGCGACGTTCTCCTCGCCGCGCCCTTCGATGGGCCCCTGGCCCACCTGGGTGACGTAGTCCTCGATGGTGAAGCTGGTATAGGCGCCGATGTCGTCGGGCAGGTCCTCGAGGGTCATCTCTCCGGCCAGGATCTTCTCCGCCAGGTCCCAGCGGGTTTCGGCCTCCTCCTCCTGCTCGGCGCGGACCCTGGCGAAGGCCTCGGCCTCGGCGCCCTCGAGCGGCGTGAGCGTCACGTCGAAGGCGGCATGCTTGCGGTCGTCGATCGGCACCGCCCACGACATCTTGGTATCCCACAGGTCCCGCCCCTGGAAGCCGCGGGCGCGGGTCGGCTGGAAGAACAGCCGCACATTGGGCATGAACCAGTGGGTCGACCGCGCGAAGCCGAGCGATGTCTGCGCCGTGCGCCGCTCGCCCTCGATGGTTCCGAGCGAGCTGGAAACGTCCTCGTCCTCGCCCTTCACCGTCCGGGTGCCGCGCCAGCCATAGGGCGTCTCCTCCACTTCCTCGTGGCGGATCACCAGGATGTCCGGCCGGTTCTTGCGCAGCGCCGTGGCCCGATGCACCCAGGGACGGTGGCCATGGTCGTTGTCGAAGCGGTTCCAGTAGCTGCAGGGCAGGATTTCGACCGGGTCGACGACGAACACCCCGGGGCGGTCGAGGTCGGGATAGCGCGGGAAGGCGGGCGGGTCGCCTTCGCCGAGGAACGCGAAGATCAGCCCGGCGTATTCCCGCGTCGGATAGGTGCCGAGCCGGACCTTGTCGCAGAACGGGCGGTCCTCGTTGGGCTGCTCCACGCACTGCCCGGTCCCGTCGAAGCGCCAGCCGTGGTAGCGGCAGCGGAGCGTGTCGCCCTCGACCCAGCCCAGCGACAGCGGCGTGCCGCGATGGGCGCAGCGATAGGCGACCACGTGGGGCGTCCCGTCCTCGCCCCGGTAGAGGGTGAACTTCTCGCCCAGGATCTCGAGGGGCCTGGCGCGGCCCGGGGCCAGGTCCTTGGCCCGCATCACCGGCTGCCAGAAGCGGCGGAGATACCGCCCCGCCGGCGTCCCGGGCCCGACCTTCTCGAGGTCGGCGAACCGGACCTTGCCCGAGCGCGCCATCCTGTCACCCGCCAATATTGTTAATTGTAGACATTTTGCGCAGCCCGGGGGGGAGTGCAAGTCCTTTCTTGGGGGGTGGTCCCGATCCTGCCGCCGCCGGACGCCGCGGGCCGCCATCGGCGCGCCCCCGGGGGCCGCGGGATTGGCCCCGGCGGCGTCTCCCGGCCGCCCCACCCGGCGAACGTCGGATCGACGTGAATTGACATTCCGCCCCGGTTTCCTAGATAGATAGCACGAGGCCGGCTCGGGGAGCCGGTTTCGGCGCGAAAGGCGGACCATGACCGAACTATCCCAAGTCTCCCCCCGGATCGCCCTCACCGACCGCGCGGTGCGGCGCATCCTGGCGCTTGCGGTCCGCCCCGATCACCGTGGGCTGACCCTGCGGCTGGCGGTCGAGGGCGGCGGCTGCTCGGGCTTCTCCTACGGCTTCTCCTTCGACGACGAGAAGCGGGCCGACGACATCGCCTTCGAGAAGGATGGCGCGACCCTGCTGGTGGACGAGGTTTCGCTCGGTTACCTGGCGGGTTCCGAGGTCGACTACGTGGAGGAGATGGTGGGGTCCTCCTTCGTGGTGCGCAATCCCAACGCCACCGCCTCCTGCGGCTGCGGCACGTCGTTCTCGGTGGGCTGACGGGGCGCGCACGTCTTGGTAGAATAGGGCCCGCCCGGCGCGGGCCTTTTTCTTGGCCCGTGCCCTTCGACGGAGCCGCGCTTGGCCAAGATCGCCACCTGGAACGTCAACTCCATCAAGGCGCGCCTCGATCACGTTCTTGGCTGGCTGAAGACCGCCACGCCCGATGTCCTGTGCCTCCAGGAGCTCAAATGCGTGGAGGAGAATTTCCCCCGCGACGCCTTCGAGGATGCGGGCTACGAGGCGGCGGTCGTCGGCCAGAAGACCTATAACGGGGTCGCCATCCTGTCGCGCACCCCCCTCGAGGACGTGAGCCGGGCGCTTCCCGGGGATGCGTCGGACGACCAGGCCCGCTACGTCGAGGCCGCCACCGTCCTCGACGGACGCATGGTGCGGATCGTCTCGATCTACCTTCCCAACGGCAATCCCACCGACTCCGACCGCTTCGGCTACAAGCTGAAATGGATGGAACGGCTGCGGCGCCACGCCGCCAGGCTGCTCGCCAACGAGGAACCGACCGTGCTCGCCGGCGACTTCAACGTGATCCCGGAGGACGGCGACGTCCACGACCCCGCGGCCTGGCGCGAGGACGCGCTGTTCCGCATCGAGGTGCGGCGCAGGTTCCGCGAGATCCTCCATCTCGGCTACACCGACGCCTTCCGCGCCCTGCACCGGGAGCTCGGGCGCTACACCTTCTGGGATTACCAGAAGGGCGCCTGGCAGAAGGACTTCGGGCTGCGGATCGACCACCTGATCCTTTCCCCGCAATCGGCCGATCTGCTCACGGCCTGCGACATCGACAAGGGCCCGCGGGGCAAGCCGCGGGCCTCGGACCACACGCCGATCTGGTGTGAATTGAGCGTCTGAACGAGCGTGCCAGGTCGGTTCCGGACCGCGGCGCCGACCGGCGAACCAATGGAGGACAGGATGACCGATAGCGATTCCAGCGTTCCCACGAGCGGCCGGCGGTGGGGCGGCGCCTGCGTTGCGCTGGCCGGGCTCGGCCTCGCCGTCCTGGTGGCGGCGCTCCTGGTCCTGGCCGCGTTCGGCTCGCGCTGGGGGTGGTGGGAGTTCAGGGACGCCTTCGCCGCCATGCGGTGGATCGTCTATGGCGGACTGGGCGCCCTCGCCATTGCCACCGTCGGTGCCGTTCTGGCGGTGCGGCGGAGATCGCTCCTCGGCGTCGTCGCCGGCCTCGCCGGCCTCGCGCTGGCGGCGGCCGCGGTGTGGATTCCCTACCAGAACCGGGTCGAACTCAGGGAATCCCCGCGCCTGAGCGATATCACAACGGATATGCTGAACCCGCCCGCTTTCGTCGCCATCGTGGAGCTGCGCCGCCAGGCCAATGCGCGGAACCCCGTCGAGTACGGCGCCGACAAGGCGGCGCTGCAGCGCCGGTACTACCCCGACCTGGCGCCGGTGATCGTGAACCTGCCTCCCGCCGAGGCCTTCGACCGGGCGCTGGCGGTGGTGCGCGATCTCGGCTGGACCATGGTCGCCGCCGACAAGGACGCGGGACGCATCGAGGCCTACGACACCACCTTCTGGTTCGGCTTCGTCGACGACGTGGTGATCCGCGTCGCGCGGGCGGAGCAAGGGACGCGGGTCGATATCCGCTCGTCCTCGCGCATCGGCCGCCGCGAGGCCGGGATGAACGCCAAGCGCGTCCGCGCTTTCCTCGCCGCCATGCGCGGCGGCTGAGGCGCGTTCGCGGGGGGCCGCGCAGAGCCCGGCTCAGATGTCCGCGTAGACGTGGGTCTCGGCGGCCGCGCCGGGGTGGGTGACCGCGCCCTTGTGGGCGGGACCCACCTGCTCGGCGTATTTCCAGAGCGCGCCCGACTGGTAGTCGTTCCTGCGCGGTTTCCACGCCTTCCGCCGGGCCGCGAGCTCGTCCGCCGACAGCTTCACGTCGAGCGT
>DASWKZ010000312.1:0-6707 GCA_036396355.1 Alphaproteobacteria bacterium | reverse complement strand
CTGAAGAAGGCCCAAGGCGCGCGGGTCGAGATCATCTTCGCCGACGGACGCCGGCTGGTGGACGAGATCGCCGTGGCCAATTCGCATCCCTATGGTGAGAAACCCTTCGGAAGACCCCAATATGTGGGGAAATTCAGAAAGCTGGTTGACCGTATTGCGTCAAATTCCGAAACTGACCGCTTCCTGGGAGCGGTCGGGCGCCTCGCCGCTCTCGATGCGGCGGGCCTTCGCGCCCTCAACCCCGTGGCCGACGCGGCGGCGCTGAAATGTGCCGAGCGGGATGGGCGGGGGATATTCTAGGCCGGCACCGGGCCACGACATGTCCGGGGCAGAATCAGGAGTCCTCGATCGCTTCGGGCGATTAAACCCCCGGATTAAAACTTGCCGTTCCGGTCATTGGGACTATACTGGAAGTGAAGCAATAAATATAACGAAAGAAACGGAAGACCTCAACATAACGGGAGACTTCAACATGAGAATCATGTCAAGCATGACCGCACTGGCGGCGGGCGCCGTCATCGCGGTGGGAGGCGTTGCCGCCACGGCCGCGACCGCGGCGGATTATCCGTTCAAGACCGTCACCGTCGTGCTGACGCATTCGCTCGGCGGCGGACAGGACCGCGCCACCCGGGCCTTCGCCAAGATATGGTCGAAGCACCTCGGCGCCAACGTGACGGTCCAGCCGAAGAGCGGCGCTTCGGGCCGTGTCGGCTTCGACCACTGGTTGTCACAGCCGCGCGACGGCTCGCAGCTGCTGTCGACGAACATCGGCACGACGTCCATCATGTACGTGCGCCAGCGCCCCGACTTTTCGTGGGCCGAGAAGGTGCATTTCGTCGGCCTGATGGGCATCGATCCGGGTGCCATCTTCGTCACCACGGATTCGCCCTTCAAGTCCATCAAGGACGTCATCGCCGCGGCCAAGAAGGATACGCTCATCGTTGCCCTCTCGTCCTGGGACAGCACGGAGAACATGGTGCTCCACTCGCTGCCCAAGCAGGTGGGCATCAAGCCCCTGCGCGTCATCCCCATCGGCGGCGGCAGCGACACGATCACGGCCGTGCTCGGCGGGCATCTGCCGGTGGGGTTCGGCAAGGTGTCCAACATCTCCAAGGGCGGCGACAAGATCCGCTGGCTCGCGGTGGCGATGGGCGAGAACCTCGCCCCGGACATCACCGGGAACGCGCCCACGCTGGACGAGGCGCTGGGGGCCACAACCGTCCCGGTGGCGTCCTATCGCACCATCGTCATGCCGCGGGAGCTCCTGGACTCGAAGCCGGAGCTGGCCGAGCAGCTCAAGGCCAGCTTCAAGGCAGCCAAGAACGACCCCGCCTATGTGAAGGCGGCGAAGCGGGTCGGCCTGCCGCCCAAGCTGCTCGTCGATTGGGACCACGCCAAGCTGCAGGAGATCGTGGAGAAGAACTGGGCCGCCTACCAGGACAACAGCAGCCTGTTCAAGGTGAAGGTCGAGGATCAGTCCGCCAAGATCAAGATCGCCAAGATCTCGGGCAAGGGCAAATACATCTACTTCACCGACAAGGACGGCAAGGAATGGAAGACCCGCCTGCACGACCGGGGCACCAAGTTCTCGCTCGACGGCAAGCGCTTCGGGCCCAGGGACGAGGCCAAGAAGGGCTTCGCCATGCTCAAGGTCGGCAATGGCTGCGAGATCACCTACTCGGGCCTGCCCCTGCGCGCCAAGACGGCCAAGTGTTCCTCCAAGTAGGAATACCGTTCCGCGACTGGAAACGGGCCCGTTCGCGGGCCCGTTTCTTTTGCGCGGCCGGCGGAAAGGGTCAGCGCGGCTTCAGGTCGAAATGCCTGGGCGGCGCGATCTCCGCGATGTGCCCGCCCGGCGCCTTGAACTTGAGCGGGATGACGCCCGGCTTGGAGATGATCTCGAGCCCCATGGCCTTGATCTTCTCGCACCATTCCTCGAAATCCTCGACCTCGAACCCCAAGTGATGGATGCAGGGCTTGTCGCCGCCGACCCGAGACACCTTCGATGTGGCGTCGGAGTCGTACTTCATCAGGGCGATGTCGACGTTGCCGTCGGTCATGTGGCGCGAGAAATGGTCGTCGTTGACGCCCGCGCGCACGTCGGTGAAGCCGAGGACCTTTTCATAGAATTCGCCGGCGGCCTCGAGGTCGTCGACCTTGATGGAGATATGGGCGAGCTTCATAGGGGACATGTCACAGGTCTCCTTCGATTCCGAATATGCGGATCCCGACCCGATGGACGAATCGGGGCCCGTGGCCCGTGGCCCGCAGGCGGCATGATAGCGCAGTTCGGCGCCGCCTGCCCGCAAAAGCCGCCGCGCAGGCGTGGACGCCCTCGCTGCGCCAGTCGGCTGACCGCCCGCGGCCGAGGCGCCGGCTCGCGGCAGCAGGCGGCACTTCAACCGAGTTCGATCTGACCGGGCGCGCCCGTCCAGATTTCCGTCGCCCGGTTCATCGGCCCCTACTCCGCCGCCTCGGGCGGCCTGGGCGGCGACCAGCGCAAGACGGGTGCGCGCGCGGCCCGGGTCTCGTCGAGCCTCCGCCTGGGGCTGTAATGGGGCGCGGATTTGAGGCGCTCGGCGCCGCCCCGCTCGAGCCTGTCCTTGAGGCCACGCACGGCAGCGATGAAGCGGTCGAGCTCGGCCTTGGGCTCGGTCTCGGTGGGCTCGGCCAGCATCGCCCCGTGGACCACCAGGGGAAAGTAGATGGTGGTGGGGTGGAAGCCCTCGTCGATCAGCGCCTTGGCGAAATCCAGGGTCGAGACGTCGTATGGCCGCAGCGCCTCGTCGTCGAACAGGCATTCGTGCATGCAGGGGCCCGGATAGGCCGGCGACAGGGTGTCCTCGAGGGAGGCCAGCAGGTAGTTGGCGGCGAGCACGGCGTCCTCGGCCACCTGGCGCAGCCCGTCGCCGCCGTGGGAGAGCATGTAGGCGTAGGCGCGCACGAACATGCCCATCTGGCCGTGGAACGCCTTGAGCCGGCCGATGCTGCGCGCGGCCTCGCCCTCGGCGGTCTCGCGGAGCGCGAATCCGTCCCTGCCGTGGACGATCCACGGCACCGGCGCGAACGGCGCCAGCGCCTCCACCAGCGCCACCGGCCCCGCCCCCGGCCCGCCGCCGCCATGGGGCGTCGAGAAGGTCTTGTGCAGGTTGAAGTGCATGACGTCGATGCCGAGGTCGGCCGGGCGCACGCGCCCGACGATGGCGTTGAAATTGGCGCCGTCGCAGTAGAAATAGGCGCCGGCCCCGTGCACGGCGCGGGCGATCTCGATGATATCGGTCTCGAACAGCCCGCAGGTGTTGGGGTTGGTGATCATGATGGCGGCGATGTCGGGCCCCAGTTTTCCTTTTAGGGCGGCAACATCGACGCGCCCGCGGCCGTCGGCGGGGATCGATTCGACCGCATAGCCGCAGGCCGCCGCCGTCGCCGGGTTGGTGCCGTGGGCCGATTCCGGGACCAGCACCCGGCGGCGGTCCTCGCCGGCGGCGTCGTGGGCGGCGCGGATCACCATCATGCCGCAGAGCTCGCCATGGGCGCCGGCGGCCGGCGGCAGCGCGAGGACGGGCATGCCGGTCAGCACCTTGAGCCAGTGGCCGAGCGCGTCCATGAGGGCGAGCGCGCCCTGCACGGTGGCGAGCGGCTGCAGCGGATGCAGATCGGCGAAGCCGGGCAGGCGCGCGAGGCGCTCATTGAGCCTGGGGTTGTGCTTCATGGTGCAGGAACCCAGGGGAAACAGCCCCGCGTCGATGGCGTAGTTCTTCTGGGAGAGCCGGGTGAAGTGGCGCACCACCTCGGGCTCGGAAAGGCCTGGCAGCCCGATGGCGCCGGCGCGCTCGATCCCGCCGAGGCGGGGGGCCGCGTCCTCCGGCTCCGGGAGATCGACGCCGGCGCGGGCGGGGTCGCCCTGCTCGAAGAGGAGCGGCTCCTCGATGAGGAGCGCGCGGTTGCCGCCGACGGTCCCGGCGAAGGCGCCGCCGTCACTCGCTGTTGCGGGCGCGGTGCCGGCGGGGCGCTGGGGGCCGCGGCTCATCGCAGCGCCCCCTCCAGCGCGGTGCCCAGGCGCTCGATCTCGTCGGCCGTATTCAGCTCGGTTGCGCACAGGATCAGGTGATCGGCCAGCGCCCCCTCCCCCGGGAACAGGCGCGCGGCCGGGACGCCCGCGAACACGCCGTCCTCCGCCAGGCGGTCCACCACCGGCGCCGCCGGCGCCGGCAGGCGCACCGTGATCTCGTTGAAGAAGGCATCGTTCAACACCGCGACGCCCTTGATCGCCGCCAGGCGGTCGGCGAGTTCGCAGGCGCGGGCGTGGTTGATGCGCGCGAGGCGGCGGAATCCGGCCTCGCCGAGCAGCGCCAGGTGGATGGTAAAGGCCAGCGCGCACAGGCCCGAATTGGTGCAGATGTTGGATGTCGCCTTCTCGCGGCGGATGTGCTGCTCGCGGGTGGACAGGGTCAGCACCCAGCCGCGGCGGCCGTCGGCGTCCACGGTTTGGCCGGCGATGCGGCCCGGCATCTGGCGCACGAACCGCTCCCGCGTCGCGAACAGGCCGAGATAGGGCCCGCCGAAGTTGAGGCCGTTGCCGAGGCCCTGGCCCTCGGCGACGACGATGTCGGCGCCCATGGCCCCGGGCGGAACGCAGAGGCCGAGGGAAACCACCTCGGCGACGCAGACCACCAGGAGCGCGCCCTTCTCGGCGCAGGCGCGGCCCAGCGCCGAAAGGTCGCGGAGATGGCCGAACACGCCGGGGTTCTGGACGATGACGCAGGCGGTGTCGGCATCGATGCGCGAGGCGAGATCCTCGCCGCCCAGCGGGTCTGCGGGAGCGGCGACGAGCTCCGCATCCGCATAACGCAACAGCGTCGCCACCGTGTCGCGCCAGTGCGGATGCAATCCGCCCGAGGCGACGACCTTGCGCCGCCGCGTCGCGCGCCTTGCCATCAGCGCCGCCTCGGCGCAGGCCGACGCCCCGTCGTAGAGGGAGGCGTTGGCGATCTCCATGCCGGTGATCAGCGCCACCTGGGTCTGGAACTCGAAGAGATACTGGAGGGTGCCCTGGCTGATCTCGGGCTGGTAGGGGGTATAGGAGGTCAGGAACTCGCCGCGCTGGATGAGGTGGTCGACCGTCGCCGGCACGTGGTGGCGGTAGGCTCCGGCGCCCAGGAACGAGGCGGCCTCGCCGGCGGCGACGTTGCGGGCGGCAAGCGCGGCGAGGGCCCGGGAGACCTCGATCTCGCCGGCATGGGGCGGAAGGTCCAGCGGCTCGGTAAGCCGCGCGGCCTCGGGCACGTCGGCGAACAGGTCGTCCACCGAGGCGGCGCCGATGGCGGCGAGCATGGCCTTGCGGTCGGCCCCGGTGAGCGGCAGGTAGCGCATGGCGCGGGCGGTCCCCTTCCCTCAGTCCAAGCCCTTGACGTATTCGCGGTAGGCCTCGGCGTCCATGAGGCCCTCGAGCTTTCCCGCATCGACGTCCTTGAGCTTCACGAACCAGCCGGCGCCCTCGGCGTCCTCGTTGATGGTCTCGGGCTTGGCGTTCAGCGCCTCGTTGACCTCGGCCACCTCGCCGGCGAGGGGGGCGTAGACCTCGCTCGCGGCCTTGACCGATTCCACCACCGCCATGTCATCGCCGGCGCCGACCTTGCGGCCGACCTCGGGCAGCTCCACGTAGACCACGTCGCCCAGCCGCTCCTGGGCGTATTGGCTGATGCCAACGGTGGCAAGATCGCCGTCGAGGCGGATCCATTCGTGTTCCGAGGTGTAGCGGGTCTCTGCCATGGTCTGGTCTCCGGGGCCTAACGTGTCTTGACGTAGCGGTGGGGGACGAAGGGAAGGGCGGCGACGCGGGCGGGGATCGTCTTGCCCCGCACCTCTAGGCCGAGCACGGTGCCCTCGGCGGCGGCGGGGCTGGCGACGTAGCCCATGGCGACGGGCGCGCCCAGGCTCGGCCCGAAGCCGCCCGAGGTCACGGTGCCGGCGGCGCGGCCGGCATCGTCGGCGATGGGGGTGCCCTCGCGGACCGGCCGGCGGCCCTCGGGACGGATGCCCACGCGCAGGCGCGCCGGGCCCTCGGCCAACTCCTTGAGGATGCGCTCTGCGCCGGGGAATCCGCCCTCGGCGCGGCGCCGCCTGGAGATGATCCAGGCGAGGTCCGCCTCGATGGGGCTCGTGGTCTCGTCGATGTCGTGGCCGTAGAGGCACAGGCCCGCTTCGAGCCTCAGCGAATCGCGCGCCCCGAGCCCGATGGGGAGAACCTCGGGCTGGTCGAGGAGCATTGTCCACAGGCCGGCCACGTCTGCATTGGCGACCGTGATTTCGAACCCGTCCTCACCCGTATAGCCCGAGCGGGTGACATAGACGACGCTTCTGGCTCCGGCCGTGGTCGAGGAGAACGGGCCGCCGGCCATGAAGGCGAGGCGCGAAACGCCCGGCAGCGCGCGCTCGAGCACTTCGGCCGCCATCGGCCCCTGCAAAGCAAGCAGGGCCCAGTTCGGCCGCTCGGCCACCGTCACGGTGTCGGGAAGCCGCGCCCGAAGATGGGCGAAGTCGACCGCCTTGCGCGCCGCGTTGACGATCACATAGAGCCGCCCGTCGGTGCCGGGCAGGGCCGAGCGCGACACCATCAGATCGTCGATGATCCCGCCGTCCTCGTTCAGCAGCTGGGAGTAGCGCTGCTGGCCGGGCTCAAGCGACACGATGTCGGCCGGCACCAG
>DASWKZ010000311.1:0-2207 GCA_036396355.1 Alphaproteobacteria bacterium | reverse complement strand
AAGAGCGCCGGCAGCATGATCCAGGGGCGCAATTCGCCCTACGGGCCCTCCAAGGCGGCGCTCGACGCCATGACCCTGTGCTGGGCCCAGGACCTCGCCGGCAGCGGCGTCACCGCCAACGTGATCCTGCCCGGCGGGCTGACGGCGACGACGTTCTCGCGGCCCACGGCGGTGCCGGCCGCGCGCAAGGCGGGACGGCCGGTCTACGAGCCCGACGACATCGCGCCGCTGGCCGTCGCCCTGGCCTCGCCGGCGTCGGATCCCTACAACGGCTGCCGCTTCAACGCGCGCGGCTGGGACGGGAGCCTCCCGATCGCGGAAGCCTTGGAGGCCTGCCGCGAGCTTCCCATCTTCACCAGGCCCCGCCGGATAGGGGGGCTGGAACGTGCCTGGATTGCGCCCAAGGCACCGGTTTCCTAGGTTCCCAACGTCCGCCGGCCGCGTTCAGAACACCGAGAGCCCGGTGCGCGCCGTGAACAGCTCGAGCGCGCGCACGCCGGCGAGGGAGTTGCCGGCCCGGTCGAGGCCCGGCGACCACGCGCAGATGGCGAGCCGGCCCGGCACCACGCCGACGATGCCGCCGCCCACCCCGCTCTTGGCCGGGATGCCGATGCGAAAGGCGATGTCGCCGGCGGCGTCGTAGGTGCCGCAGGTCTGCATCAGGGCGTTGATGCGCTTGGCCCGGCCGGCGGAGACCACGCGGGCGCCGTCGGCGGCGCGCCCGCCATTGGCGAGGAACAGGGCGGCGCGGGCGAGGTCGGCGCAGCTCATGGCGATGGCGCATTGGTGGAAATAGACGTCGAGCACCTCGTCCACCGGGTGGCGGAGATTGCCCTCGGCCTTGAGGAAGTTGGCCAGCGCGCGGTTGCGGAAGCCGGTGTCGCGCTCGGAGGCGGCCACCGTCTCGTCATAGGCGATGGCCGGGTTGCCGGCGAGCGCGCGCACGAACTCGATGAGGACGGCCAGCGGATCGGGCCGCTGCGCCATCAGCGCATCGATGACGACATGGGCGCCGGCGTTGATGAACGGATTGCGCGGGATGCCGTGCTCGTATTCGAGCTGCACCAGGGAGTTGAAGGGATTGCCCGAGGGCTCGCGGCCCACCCGCCGCCACAGGCGCTCGCCCACGTCGCGCAGCGCGAGCGTCAGGGTGAAGAGCTTGGAGACGCTCTGGATCGAGAACGGCTCGCGGGCGTCGCCGCTCGCCCAGGTCGCGCCCTCCACGGTCGCCACCGCGATGCCGAACCTGTCGGCGGGCACCGCCTCGAGGGCGGGGATGTAATCGGCGACGCGGCCGCGGGAGAGCAGCGGCCGCACCTCGTCGCGAATCTGGTCGAGCACGGCCTGTGTGTCCAAGGGCGAATCCTTCGAGGTCGCGGGATCAGCGCCATGCTGTCAACGCGCGGCCCCCTTGGCAAGGGCGCGGCGACGCCGGATGCGGGCGGCAGCGGCCTGCGCTATCCTCCCCGCGCCCGAGGAGCGGGAGACTTTTGACCATGACCCTCTTCATCAACGAGAAGCACGTGGCGCAGATGCTGGAGACCGGCATCGCCACCATGGACGACTTCATCGGCGCCGTGGAGGCCGCCTACCGCGACCAGGGGGCGGGCCGCTTCGCCATCCTGCCGCGCCACAATTTCGAGGTCGCCGTCCCCGGGCGCACCCGCCCGGGCTCCCTCAAGATCGGAGGCGGCTGCCTCGAGGGGGTGGGCGTCATGGGCGCCTCGCTCTATTCCGGGGGCTATGGCGGCATGAACCTGTGGGTGACGCTCTACGACACCGCCACGGGCAAGGTTTCCGCCATCCTCCACGGCAGCATCATCGGCCGCATGAAGACCGGCGCCACCGCCGCCATGGCCGCCAGGCACCTCGCGCGGCCGGACGCCGGCCGCGTCGGCCTCCTCGGATCGGGCAGCCAGGCGCGCACCCAGCTCCTCGGCCTCGCCCGCGTGCGGCGGATCGAAGAGCTCCGCGTCTTCAGCCCGCAGCGTGCCCATCGCGAGGCCTTCGCCGCCTGGGCGGGCGAGGCGGTGCCCGGGCTCGCGGCACGCCCCGTCGACGGCGCCGAGGCGGCGGTGCGCGGGGCCGATATCGTGGTCACGGTGACCAACGCCAAGACCCCCATCCTCGAGGCCGGGTGGATCGCGCCGGGTGCGCACCTCAACGTCATCGGCGCGCACTACCCCGACCGCCGCGAGATCGACACG
>DASWKZ010000310.1:0-3081 GCA_036396355.1 Alphaproteobacteria bacterium | reverse complement strand
GCCCTCGCGCATGGCGCGGATGAAGTCGGCGTCCGACCAACGGCCGATGCCGAACTCGGGGTGCGGCGTGATGTTGGGTCCGTAGAAGATCCCGAACGGGGTCTTGAGGGCGCGGCCACCGGCGAGCAGCGGTCCCTTGTTCTTGGCGTCGGTGTGGCAGTTGGCGCAGCCGCCCGCGTCGAACAGGTACTTGCCGCGCTCGAGCTGCTGCGGACCGGCGCCGAGCACGGCGCCCGGCACGGAGAGGGCCGCGGCGCCGGCAAGGGCGGCGGCGCGGACCCAGGCGGCGTTCGGGATGCGAGCGGACATCGGGATGGGACAAAAAACGGGGCCGCCGGCGGATGCCGACGGCCCCGTTATCGTTCCTCGGATCACTTGGGCTTGGGGCCGCGGAACGGCTTGTGGCAGCCCCCGCAATTCATGGCGCCCATGGCCTTGCCGACGCCGGCGGCATCGCCCGCCTTGGCGGCGGCGGCTCCGTCGGCCGCGGCTTTCTGGATTCCTTCGAGATTTTGCCGGAACTTGCCCATGTCCTTCCAGATCTCCGGCTTGGCCCGGGTCTTGATCTTGTCGCTTCCGGAGCCCTCGGGCCACAGGCCCCCCAGCTCCTGGGTGATCGCCGCGATGCGCTCGCCCCTCGCGACATCGCCCGGGCCGATCTTGCCGGCCTTGGCCGACGCCGTCAGCGCCTTGCGAGTCTTGCTCATCTCCCGCATGAGCGCCAGGCGCCGCTTGGAGGCGCCCGTCGCGCTCGCCTGGGCCACCAGAACTTCCTCCGCGGCACCCACGTGCTGCGGAACCATGGCGAGGCCGAGCATCAGCGCTCCGGCCGCCAGGAAAGAGGACAACACAATCCAAGGTTTCATAAAGAAAACCTCCCTCGTTTTGCCGCCGGATAGCCCCGCGCCTGCGGGGCCGGCGGGCGGCCGCCAAGCGGGGGTCGGTCGAAGTGCCGGAGCCCGTGGCCCTTTCGGACGGGCCTTCTTCAGGCTTCCGAAAACTCGGAAATGCCCCCTAATGATACTTTGACCGCAGAATTGGGCAGGATCAAGGCAAGCTTCGGGTTTCCCCTCCCCACGCGTTCCCCGTTTCATTGGCCCCCGGGCCCGGCTATAACGCCCCCGGTCAACCGGCAAGGAACCCGAGACACCCCACGTGGCGGATATCGCTTCGATCTGCGTCTTCTGCGGCTCGGCCCTCGGGCACGATCCGCGCCACCGCGACGGCGCCACGAGACTCGGGCGCCTCCTGGGCGAGGCCTGCGTGGAGCTGGTCTATGGCGGCGGCAATATCGGCCTCATGGGCGTGCTCGCCGATGCCGCCCTGGATGCCGGCGGCAAGGTCGTCGGCGTCATCCCGCGCGAGCTCGAGCGCGTGGAGCTCGCCCATGGCGGCCTCCACGAGCTGGTGGTGGTCGACTCCATGCACGAGCGCAAGCGCCGCATGTTCGAGCGCGCCGATGCCTTCGTCGCCCTGCCCGGCGGGCTCGGCACCCTGGACGAGACCTTCGAGATCGTGACCTGGCGCCAGCTCGGCCTTCACGGCAAGCCGGTCGTGATCGTCGACGACGGGGGCTACTGGCGGCCCCTGATCGCGCTCATCGACCACATCGTCGCGCACGGCTACGCGCGCGAGTCGGTCCGCGGCCTGTTCACCGTCGTCTCCGACGTGGCCGAGGTCCTGCCCGCCCTCGCCCACATGCCGGAGCCCCGGATCCCGTCCCGGCCCGCCCGCACCTGAGCGCTCGGGGCGGCAGGCCGCCCGCCCGCGCTTGCGCTCCCCCGCAGGTCTGGTATGTTGCGCGCCGGAATTCGGGCCGCCGATCCGATCGCGCGGTCGCCGCGGGCCCCAGCGCCATCATCGACACATCCCCCGGAGATGACCGAATGGCCAAGATCAAGGTCAAGAACCCCATCGTCGAACTCGACGGCGACGAGATGACGCGGATCATCTGGCAGTTCATCAAGGACAAGCTCATCCTGCCCTATCTCGACGTCGAGCTCGTCTACTACGACCTCGGCATCGAGAAGCGGGACGCCACCGACGACGGGATCACGGTGGAGGCCGCCAACGCCATCAAGGAGCACGGCGTCGGCGTCAAATGCGCTACCATCACCCCCGACGAGGGGCGGGTGAAGGAGTTCAACCTGAAGCAGATGTGGCGGTCTCCCAACGGTACCATCCGCAACATCATCGGCGGCACCGTGTTCCGGGAGCCCATCATCTGCCGGAACGTGCCGCGCCTGGTGCCGGGCTGGACCAAGCCCATCGTCATCGGCCGCCACGCCTACGGCGACCAGTACCGCGCCACCGATTTCGTGGTTCCCGGCAAGGGCCGCCTCACCATCCGCTTCGAGCCGGAGGACGGTGGCGAGCCCATCGAGCGCGAGGTGTTCGACTTCCCCGGCGGCGGCGTGGCGCTGTCCATGTACAACCTGGACGAGTCCATCCGCGGCTTCGCGCGCAGTTGCTTCAACTACGCCGTCAACCGTGGCTGGCCGCTCTACCTCTCCACCAAGAACACCATCCTCAAGGCCTATGACGGCCGCTTCAAGGACCTCTTCCAGGAGGTCTTCGATCAGGAATTCGCCGCGAGCTTCAAGATCGAAGGCCTCACCTACGAGCACCGCCTCATCGACGACATGGTGGCCTCGGCGCTCAAATGGTCCGGCGGGTATGTATGGGCATGCAAGAATTACGACGGCGACGTGCAGTCGGACACCGTCGCGCAAGGGTTCGGCTCGCTCGGCCTGATGACCTCGGTGCTGATGAGCCCGGACGGCAAGATCGTCGAATCGGAGGCCGCCCACGGCACCGTGACGCGCCACTATCGCCAGCACCAGCGAGGTGAGGAAACCTCGACCAACTCCATCGCCTCGATCTTCGCCTGGACCCGCGGCCTCGAGTACCGCGCCAAGTTCGACGACACCCCGGAGGTCGCGCGCTTCGCCCGGACCCTGGAGAAGGTCTGCATCGACACCGTCGAGGCTGGCCAGATGACCAAGGATCTGGCGCTGCTTATCAGCCCAGATCAACCGTGGCTGACAACGCAGCAATTTCTTGGCAAACTGGATGAGAATT
>DASWKZ010000309.1:0-3022 GCA_036396355.1 Alphaproteobacteria bacterium | reverse complement strand
GCCGGGCCGAAGCGGACCCGGAGGCCGCCATAGGCGGCGAAGCCGGGCGTGCCGAAGCCGAAGACGTCCTGGTAGTTCTGGTCGAGGAGATTCTCGCCCCGGGCGAAGACCTCCAGGTTCGGGGCGATCCGCCAGGAGAGGGCGAGGTTGACCAGGGCATAGCCCTCGAGCTTCACCCCGCGCTCGACCACGGGGAAGAAGCTGTCGAAGACCCGGTCGGTCTGGTCGCCGTTGTAGCGGATGCCGAGATTGACCGTGGCCGGGCGCCGATCGAGGTCGAAGCCATAGGCGGCGTTGAGGCTGGCGATGTGGCGCGCGCGGCGGATCAGCCGGTTGCCCTCCGCGTCCTCGGTATCGGTGAAGGTGTAGGCGCCGTCTATCCGGAGGGACGGGATCGGCTCGTAGGCGACCGTCACCTCGATGCCGTGGGCCCTGGTGATGCCGGGAAGGTTCGTGGCGGTCTCGCCGATGCCGTCGATGAAGTTCTCGAAGCGGTTGTGGAAATAGGTGACGTCGGCGACCAGGCGGCCTCCCAGCATGGAGTGCTCGGTACCGACGTCGAACCCGATGCTCTCCTCGGGCTCGAGGTCTGGATTGCCGGTGAAGGTGGGGGTCGCGCCGAACAGCTCGAACAGGGTGGGGTTCTTCACGCCGCGCCCGATGCTGGCATGGAACCTCGTCCTCCAGGGCTCGTGGAGGTAGGCCGCCGTTCCCCGCCAGGTCACCTCGTCGGAGAACAGCTCGTCGTTGTCGTCGAACCGCAGCCCCGCCGACAGGAACAGCCGGTTCCACAGGGCGACGCGGTATTCACCCACGTATCCGTCGTTCTCGATCGAGACGGTATTGGGCCCGAAGAAGTCGCTCTCGGTGAACTGCTCGTCCTCCTCCCGTTCTGCGGCGAGGGTGAAGGTATGCTCGGCGTCGGCGATGCCGGGCGTCGCGAAGAAGACGTTGGTCTGGTAGTCGAATTTCGTCTTCCTGCCCTGGTTCTCGAAGGTCTTGGTGCCGGAGCCGTCGAAGAACTCGGTGCCGTCCTCGGTATAGGCGGCGCGCAGGATGTGCTCCCAGGCGCCCCCCATGAGCGTCCATTTGGCGCGGGCAAGCCCGTAGCGCTGGAGCGTCGCGGAGCTGCCGTCGCCGTCGACGGCGTTGACGATGACGGCGCTGTCGTCGGTGTCCCGTTCGCTGTCGATGTGCATGGCGACGGCCTCGATCTCGAGGTTGCGCATCGGCCTCAAACCCGCTTTCAGGTGGGTGGTCGCGTTGTCGTAGGAGTCCTCCTCGAAATTGCCGTTGTCCCTGTCGGCCTCCGAAATCCCGCCGGTGGCAAAGCGGTCGAACGTGGCGCCGACATAGAAACGCTCGCCACCGTAGCCGACATGGCCGAGTCCGTCCCAGGTCGAGAAGCTGCCGGCTTCCCCGCGGCCGGTGGCGGACCAGCCGCGCCCGGGCCGCTTGGTCACGATGTTGATGACGCCGCCGATGGCGTCGGAGCCATAGAGCGCGCTTTGCGGACCGCGCAGCACCTCGATCCGCGCGATCTCGGCGGCCAGCAGGTGAGCGAAGTCGAATTCCGAGCCGCCGGCGGGATTGTTGACCTCGATGCCGTCGATCAGCACCAGGGTGTGGTTGCCCTCGGCCCCGCGGATGCGGACCTGGGTGAAGCCGCCGACCGAGCCGGTGCGGCTGACGGCGAGGCCGGGCACATCGCGGAGCACGTCGGAGACGATGCGGATGCCGCGCGCCTCGAGCTGCTCTCCGGTCAGCACCGTGACCGCCGACCCACTCTCGTGGGTGGGCAACGGGACCCGGCTGGCCGAGACCACGATCTCCGGCCCGGGCGTGGCGGTGCCGTCCTGGGCACCGGCGCCGCCCCCGGCGACCGTGCCGCCCACGCCCATGATTACGCTCAGTCCCAACAGAAAAATCCCATGATTTCTGGTCATTTGTCGCCCCTTGCTCAAAGGATGGTTTGAGGATCGGCAAGGGGTGCATGACGGCCGCCGCCGCCCGCGCCCGGTACCGCTGGCACGTGCCGCGCGCGGAACGCCCGCCGTCCCTAGACGGTGGGCGGAAACGGTTTCGAGGTGGCGTGATCGCGATACCCCCACGACGGAAACCCCTGCAGCGACACGTGGCCGCGTCACCGCAAACGGTGTTCCGTCCCATCGACACACCCCGGACGACGGAAGGGTGACGCTGGCGGTGGCAGGTCTCCTGGCTCGCGGGTCCTCGCTTGCGTCCGGCCTTCCCGGTTTCCCAGTGGCACGAAATGGACGCGCACTCGCCGCTCACAGTTGCGGGGGCAGCCAAGGCCTTGGCGGCGTGGAAGAATCCGCCTCACCTTGTTCCCTTGTGACCCCCCGAAGGGGACCACCGCTGCATCGAGCCTAGCCGAATCGGGACGGTGCCGGCAATATCAAAGAGCGCTTGCCGGTACCGCCGGCGGCCAGGGGAGATGACCAGCCCGATTCTCTGCTATCCTCGGGCCATGAGAATGCTACGCGCGGGAGGGGTGGCGATCACCCTGCTGGCGCTGCAGGGGTCGCCCGCGGCCTCGCAATACTACGATTTCGGGGGCAACCTTCGGCCCATTGACCTCGCCCGCTGCGAGAAGCTGAGGGCAAGCCTCGAGAAGGCGATTCCCATCGACGGGACCTTCAGCGTTGGGATCGAGCGGTTCCGCGAGGGCGCCCTCGGCCTCAAGGGCCGGCAATGCCGGATCGCGGCCGAGGGGCCGGCGAGGGACCGGCCAGGGGCGATCGCCCCCGACCTCGACGGCCTCGCGGCATCGGTCCGCACCGTGCTGGAGGAGGCCGGCTGGCGCGAAAGCGAGCGCCTTGACCGCTATTCCAGACGCGGTCAGGACGCCCGCGCCTTCGCCCTCCGCCAGGGCCGCGCGACCTGCTGGGCCAACCTGGCCCGGGAGGAAGGCGACAAGGCGCAGGAGGCGGTCACCAGGCAGGGGCAGGCCACCTTTCCGGTATTCTTCCGTCTCACCGTGGATTGCTTCGAGGGCTGA
>DASWKZ010000308.1:0-5413 GCA_036396355.1 Alphaproteobacteria bacterium | reverse complement strand
CAGCTCGCAGCCGGCCTCCGCGAAGGTCTGCTGCCATTCGGTGTTCTCGAGGATGGGCGCGAACACGAAGACCTTGGGCTTGGGCATGTCTCTGTCTCCCCGGTGTGTATGCTTGGCTCGGTTCCGGTTATATTCGGTGGCCTCACATGGGGCCAAGGAGAAAACGCGTGGGCAGGCTGGAGGGCAGGAGCGCGATCGTGACCGGGGCGGGCAGGGGGATCGGCGTCGATTACGCCAAGGCCCTGGCGGCGGAAGGCGCGAAGGTGGCCGTCTGCGACATCCGCGACCCGGCCCGGACCGTGGAGATCGTCCGCCAGCAGGGGGGCGAGGCCCGGGGCTTCAGGACCGACGTCACCGACGCGGACGCCGTCGCCGCCATGGTGGCGGAGACGGTCGCGGCCTTCGGTGGCATCGACATCCTGGTCAACAACGCCGCCCTGTTCGCCGACCTCACGCGCCGTCCCTTCACCGAGATCCCGTCCGAGGAATGGGACCGGGTCATGGCCATCAACACCCGCGGCGTGTTCGAATGCGCGCGCGCGGTGGTGCCCGAGATGAGAAAGAGAAAATACGGCAAGATCATCAACATCGCCTCGGGCACCGTGTTCAAGGGCACCCCCGGGCTCTGCCACTACGTCGCCTCCAAGGGAGCGGTGGTGGCCATGACACGCGTCATGGCGCGCGAGCTCGGCGCCGACAACATCTGCGTCAACGCCCTGGCCCCGGGCATGACGCTCTCGGAAGGGGTGGAGGACCGCGAGGAGTACATCAACTCGCCGACCCCGGCGACCCGCTGCTTCAAGCGCCACGAGTACCCCGACGACCTCACCGGGGCCGTCATCTTCCTGGCCTCGGCCGACAGCGACTTCATGACCGGCCAGACCATGGTGGTGGACGGCGGCGCCGCCATGCACTGAGGCTCGATTGACGGGCCGCTGCCGAGCCACTACATCATGGGATGACCGCAGGACGGAAAGGGACACGATCGCACGCCATGAAGGTCACGCCGCTCTCGCCCGTACTGGGGGCCGAGGTCACCGGGATCGACCTCTCGGAGCCGCTGGCCCGGGCCACCGTCGACGAGATCTACCGCCGTTTCCTCGACCACCAGGTGCTGGTGTTCCGGAACCAGTCGCTGACGCCCCTGCGGCAGGTGGAGTTCACCGAGCGGTTCGGCGCGCTCGAATGGCAGGAGAACGCCCAGCACGCCCATCCCGACCACGACAAGGTGCTGGTGCTGTCCAACGAGATCCGCCCCGACGGCACCGCGGTCGGCGTGGTCGATGCCGGCGATTTCTGGCACTCGGATTCCTCGCACCACGAGCGGCCGGTCAAGATCACGCTCCTCCATTCCCTGCGCAACCCGTCGCGTGGCGGCGACACCGAGTTCTGCAACATGTACGCCGTCCACGACGCGCTGCCGGCGGCGTTGCGCGAGAGGATCGCCGGGCGCACCGCCATCCACCACGTCTCCAAGGTGCTGAACCCGCGGGTCACCGTCTCGCCCTCGCGGCCCGGCGCCAAGGACTTCTACGAGACCCAGGCCAAGAACCGGCCCGAGGTGGCGCAGCCCATGATCCGTACCCATGACGACACCGGCCGCCAGGCGCTCTATGTCAGCCCGCGCTTCACCATCCGCATCGTCGGCATGGACGACGAGGAGGGCCAGCCGCTGTTCGACGAGCTCTTCGCCTACATCACCGACCGCAAGCGGCGCTATCACTACCGCCACAAATGGGGCGACGGCGATCTGGTGATGTGGGACAACCGGTGCCTCTGCCACCGCGCCTTCGGCGGCTACGGGCTCCCCGACATCCGGCGCATGCACCGCACTACGGTGGTCGGGGAGAAGGCGTTCTACCGCCCGGCGGCATAGCTCCGACCAGCCCCCCTCAGAACCTTGCCGTCACCGCGATGGCGCCGAAGCGGTCGCCCTCGTCCTGGCCGTAGAACTCCTTGCTGCGGAACACCTGGGTGTAGGTGATCCGGAAGCGCTCGAAGACCAGCGCGAATCCGAATTCGAGGTCGCCCACCAGGGGCCGCTTGTCGACGCCGGGGCCGTCGGCGAAGGTGTTGCCGTCGAGGAAGATGTCGCGGGCGACGGCGCGGGCCTCGAGCCCGGCGAAGAGATACCAGCCGAAGCGCGCCGGCGACGAGAAATGGGCGGCGCCCGGCAGGCTCGGCCGGATGCGCGGCGGCCCGCCGAAATCGGCCTCCAGCGCCTCGCCGAGGCGCAGGGTGGCGCCGGCGGCCGCGTAGGTGAAGGCGTTGCCCAGCGCGAGCCCGAGATGGGGGGTCACGTCGGCGTCGAGCCCGGCGGCGGCGAACGGCCACAGGTACCGCCACTGGCGGTCGAAGGTGAGGTTGAGGGTGGGCTCGTTCTCCAGCTGGTGGTCCCAGCCCTCGGGGTCCTGGAAGCCGAACCAGTCGTGCCACTTGCGCTGGGTGTCCTCGGCGAAGGAGAGGGGACCGACCACGCCGACGGAGAGCGCCACCGAATCGAGGCGGTTGCCGGTTTCCGACAGCACCCCGATCTCGCCGTAGAGCCAGCCGGCATAGGGGCGGTCGTCGGGCTGGAGGGCGGTGGTATCGATGTCCTCGGGCGTGTACATGTTCTGGCCGAGGGCGTAGCCGATGCGCTTGCGGCCGCCGGCCGCGAGGATCGGCAGGTTGCGCGCGAGCCATCGCCCGAACCCCGGAAGGTCGTCCTCGGCCGAGAGCCAGGCGAGCCGCGTGCCGTGGGTGTAGTGGCGGTCGGTGCCGGCGAAGGCGTCGTTCTCGATCACGATCGAGAAGCTGCCGCGCGTGTCGCGCGGGGGTTCCTGGGCGGGGGCGGGGCGCCACGGCAGGGCGGCGAGGGCGAGGGCGAACGCGACTCCAAGCGGGGCGACGACGCGGCGACGAGTCATCGGGGGAGGATAGCCCGCGCCTTCCCTCCCTGGAAGCCGTGACCTATCATCGCCGGCCGCGGACGCCACCGCGAGAGGAGAACCCGTCATGCCCGCAACCCCGCTTCCCGATATCGACCTCGACGGCCGCGTCGTCATCGTGACCGGTGCCGACCGCGGGCTGGGCCGCGCCATGAGCCTCGGCCTCGCCGGGAGGGGCGCGCGGGTGGTGCTGGCCTCGCCGGCGGCGGACGGCCTCGAGGCGGTGGCGGCCGAGATCGGGGACCTCGCCGGCAAGGGCCGCGCCCTGGTCGCGCCCACCGACATCACCGACCTCGCCGCCTGCGAGGCCTGCGTCGCGCGCGCCCTCGAGGCCTTCGGGGCGCTGCACGGGCTGGTGAACAACGCCCGGCGCCTGCATCGGGGCCCGGGCCTGCCGGCGGCGGGCAATTCCCTGCCGTTCTGGGAGAGCGATCCGGTCATCTACAGGCAGACGGTGGAGGTCAACGTCACCGGCACCTTCTTCATGTCGCGCACGGCGGCGCCCCGATTCATCGCCGCCAAATACGGCAAGATCGTGAACCTGGTGACCTCCATGCGGAACTACTACGGCCCGCGCAACAGTCCCTACGGCGTCACCAAGGCGGCGATCGACGCCGAGACCCAGATCTGGTCGCGGGACCTCGCGGGGACGGGGGTCACCGTGAACTCGCTGCTGCCGGGTGGCGCCTGCGATTCCGATCCCGACCGGCCCAAGGATCCCAACCGCACGCTGCTCCCCGTCGACGTCATGAACCCGATCCTCGTGTGGCTGATGTCGGCGCGCTCGGACGGCTGGACCGGCGGGCGCTTCAACGGCAGCCTGTGGGACGCCTCGGCGGACCCGGACCGCGCCGCGCGGGGTTGCCTGGAAGCGCCGCCCTTCGCCGGCCTCGCTCCGGTTACGCCGCCCGCGGGTTGATCCGCGCATATAGAGACCCCGCGGCGCGGACACCGCGGGGTCCGGGAAGGTCGTATCCGTAATGCTATTCGGCGGCCGAGGCGCTGGCCTTGCCGTCGCGCGCGCGCTTCTGCGCCATCAGCTTGTCGACGGCGTCCTCGACGGCGGTGCCCTTGTAGAAGTTGGGGTTCATGGAAGCGTGCATCTCGGCCGCGTTCTCGAACACGAACAGGCGGAAATCGTCCTCGTCGATCAGCTCCTTCTCCACCATCTCCCAGGCCTCGTGCAGGACCTTGGAGAGGTCGGGCACGTCCCAGTGGCCGATATCCGAGGAGAAGACGGCCTTCAGCTTCACCCCGAAGTGGTTGAGCTTGGTGTTGAAGGCGACCGAGGTCATGATGTCGTCGGCCTCGGCCCCGAAATAGAAGTTGGGCACGAACTGGTCGTGGATGTCCTCCTGCGACGCGATGCCGCTCGCTTCCCAGTCGTTCTTGGGACGGTCGTCGTCGCGGCGCGACTGGGGCAGGTCCGGGCTCCCGCGCCAGCGCTCCTTGGTAAGATAGGGGCGATGGCCGTAGGTATCGAACATCTCCTCCATCAGCGGGACGTCGAGCTTGGAGGGGTCCTGGTGCTCGTAGATCCAGTCGATGTTGCGCTTCTCGTAGATCTCCATGAGATCGTTGTAGAGCTGCGCGGCCCAGCCGGCGCCGCCCTCGAGGAAGGCGACCTTGAGCCTGGGGAAGCGCCTGCACACGCCCGAGAAGATCATCGAGCGGGCGAGGAACTCGTTGCCGACGGCAAAGGTGCCGAGGCGGTTGAAGGAGTAACAATTGGGCGATTGCCGGCGCTGGGTCTTCTGGGAACCGGTGTGGCCCGCGGGCAGGACGCCGAGGTCCATGCAGCGCTGCCAGAACGGGTCGTAGTCGTGGCCGTTGCGGGGCTCCATGCAGATGGAGGTGACGCGCTGGGTGAGCTCGCCGAGCTTGGGGTCCACCGCCGCCACCTCGGGCACGGCGTCCCGCACCTCGCCCGAGAGGGTGACGGTCTTGAGGCCCAGCTCGTTGACCACGAATTCCAACTCGTTGATGGCCTCCGCGGGGGTCCAGGTCGGCACCACGGCCGACGGCGTCATGCGGTGGGCGACGTCCTTGAACATGTCGGCATAGAGCATGTTGAGCGCGCGGGCGAGAACCTGGCGCATCTCATCGTCGCGCACCTGGTTGGCGGAGATGCCATAGGTGGTATAGACGATGGCGAAGTCGATCCCCGCGTCCTCCAGGCGCTCGGCGTAGAGCTTGGGCAGCATGCAGGTGGCGCGGTCGATGGTGTATTTGCCCGACGGCGCCGCCCAGAACATGGAGCGGTGGGTGCGGGTGTAGCCGGGACGCCCCGATTTCTCGAACTTCTTGAGGATATCCGGGCCTCCCACCTGCTTGATGAAGTCGTGGACCGCCCATTCGCCCTCGAGCACGTGGGCGTCGGCGTCGATGACCGGATAATCCAGCCGCTTCTTGACCGCGGCGGACTTGCTGTTGAGGGTGTGGATCTGTCGCATGGTGGCCTTCCTCGGGCGGGCGGGGCGGAG
>DASWKZ010000307.1:0-5829 GCA_036396355.1 Alphaproteobacteria bacterium | reverse complement strand
TTGGTGGCGCCCTGGTCCAGCCGCCCCTTGGAGAGGACGCCGATGCGGGCGGCGGCCGGGAGCTCGAGGGCGACCCCGAGGCCGCCGGCGCCGCCGCCCAGGATCAGGACGTCATGGAGGGTGCTGTCATCGGCCACGATCTAGGTCCGGCTTGCAGGCTGCGTGTTTATGGCACAGTCGGGTCGGGGCCACAACGCGGTGCCCGGCCGATGGCTTGGCGCCCGGCCGCGTCCCGTGCCACGCTCGCGCCGGGGTCGCCGGAACGCGGCCCGACGCCGCCCCGGCGGCGACCAACACGGAGGACGACATGCTGAACGAATTGCAGGATAAGTGGTGTTCCGAAAGCCGCTGGGATTTCTCGGACCTCTCGGCGCTCTACCTCAACTGCACGCTGAAGCGCTCGCCCGAACTCTCGCACACCGAGGGGCTCATCCGCATCTCGCGGGAGATCATGGCGAAGAACGGGGTCGCGACCGAGCTCCTGCGCCCGGTGGATTTCGAGATCGCCGAGGGCGTCTATCCCGACATGACCGAGCATGGCTGGGATCGGGACCAGTGGCCGGAGATCTCGGAGAAGGTCATGGCCGCGGACATCCTGGTGATCGGGACGCCGATCTGGCTCGGCGAGAAGTCGTCGGTCTGCAACCGGGTGATCGAGCGCCTCTATTCGAACTCCGGCCACCTCAACGCCGAGGGCCAATACGCCTATTACGGCCGGGTGGGCGGCTGCCTGATTACCGGCAACGAGGACGGGGCCAAGCATTGCGCCATGAACATCCTGTATTCGCTCCAGCATCTCGGCTACGCGATCCCGCCCCAGGCCGACGCCGGATGGATCGGCGAGGCCGGGCCGGGGCCCTCCTATCTCGATCCCGGCTCGGGCGGGCCCGAGAACGATTTCACCAACCGCAACACCACCTTCATGACCTGGAACCTGTTGCATCTCGCCCGCATGATCCGGGCCGCCGACGGCATCCCTGCCCACGGCAACCAGCGGTCCCTGTGGGAGGCGGGCTGCCGCTTCGACTACCCCAACCCCGACTACCGCTAGCCCGGCCACAGGCCGGGGCTCGCGACCCGCAACGCTTGGCGGGCCCCGCCCTTTGTGGCAGCTTGGGGCGCGCCACCGCCCTCCGACCGACCCCTGGGACGCCATGACCGAGCCCGCCGAGGCCCCCGCCATACGCGACTTCATCCGCGAGCAGATCCGCGCCGATCTCGCGGCGGGGCGCGTTTCCTGCGTGGTGACGCGGTTCCCCCCGGAGCCCAACGGCTACCTCCATATCGGCCACGCCAAGTCGATCTGCCTCAATTTCGGCCTCGCCCGCGAGTTCGGCGGGCGCTGCCATCTGCGCTTCGACGACACCAACCCGGCCAAGGAAACCCGGGAGTACATCGACTCCATCATGGCCGACGTGCGCTGGCTGGGTTTCGACTGGGGGGCCCACCTCTATCACGCCTCCGACTACTTCGAGCAGCTCTACGCCTGGGCCGAGCACATGATCTGCGAGGGCCTCGCCTATGTGGACGACCAGTCGGCCGACGAGATTCGGGACTCCCGCGGCACACTGACCGAGCCCGGCCGCGCCAGCCCATGCCGCGACCGCCCGTCGGAGGAGAGCCTCGATCTCTTCCGGCGCATGCGCGCGGGCGAGTTCGGCGAAGGCAGCCGCGTCCTACGCGCGAAGATCGACATGGCATCGGGCAACATCAACCTCCGCGACCCGGTGCTCTACCGCATCGTCCGGGCGCCGCACCCGCGCACCGGCGATGCCTGGTGCGTCTATCCGACCTACGACTTCGCCCACGGCCAGTCGGACGCCATCGAGGGGATCACGCACTCCATCTGCACGCTGGAGTTCGAGGACCACCGCCCGCTCTACGACTGGCTGCTCGACCACCTGCCGGTGCCGCACCGCCCGCGCCAGATCGAGTTCGCGCGCCTCAACCTCACCCACACGGTGCTGTCCAAGCGCCGCCTCATCGAGCTTGTGCGGGACGGGCACGTGGCCGGCTGGGACGACCCTCGCATGCCGACCATCTCGGGCCTGCGCCGGCGCGGCTATCCGCCCGAGGCGATCCGCGACTTCGCCACGCGTATCGGCGTCGCCAAGGCCAACAGCACGGTGGCGGTCGAGCTTCTCGAGCACTGCGTGCGCGAGCACCTCAACCGGGTGGCGCCCCGGCGCATGGCGGTGCTCGATCCCGTCAAAATGGTGATCGAGAACTATCCGGAAGGGCAGGCAGAGGAGCTCGACGCGGTCAACAACCCCGAAGACGCCACGGCCGGTACCCGCAAGGTGGCCTTCGGCCGCGAGGTCCTGATCGAGCGCGAGGACTTCATGGAGGATCCGCCGGCCAAGTTCTTCCGCCTCGCCCCGGGGCGGGAGGTGCGGCTGCGCTATGCCTACTTCATCACCTGCCGCGAGGCCGTGAAAGACGCCGGCGGTCGCGTCACCGAGCTCCGCTGCACCTACGATTCCGCGACCCGAGGCGGCGATGCGCCGGACGGGCGCCGGGTCAAGGCGACGCTCCACTGGGTTTCAGCCGCCCGCGCGGTCCCGGCCGAGGTCCGCCTCTACGGCCACCTGTTCAGGGCCGCCGAGCCCGGAGCGGAGACCGGCAACGCCCTCGACGACCTCGATCCGTGCTCGCTCAAGGTGCTGACGGGCGCCATGGTGGAGCCTGCCCTCGGTGAGGTTGCCCCGGGCGAGACGATGCAGTTCGAGCGCCAGGGCTACTTCTGCGCCGATCCGGATTCCCGGCCCGGCCGGCCGGTCTTCAACCGCACCGTGGCGCTGCGGGATTCCTGGGCCAGGATCCGGGCGCGGGCGGGCGGTGCCTGAAAGGGCCGCCGGCGGTGTTGCCGCCGGTCGCGCTCAGGCGCCGCCGAAGTCCGTCTCGTAGAGGGACTCCAGCTTCTCCAACGCGGCCTCCGGCAGCGGTCCCTTGGCGGCGGCGGCCAGGGCGGCGTCCACATGGGCCGGCGCGCCGATGCCCACCAGCGCGACCGAGATATCGGGGTTGGCGAGGGCGAAGCGCAGGCCGACCTCGGGACGCGGGCCGAGCTCCCCACCCAGGGCCCGGAACGCCACCGCGGCCTTGCGCTCCTCGGTGTCGGGATCGGTCTCCTTGGTCATCATGCTCACCCGCTCGGGGCGCCTCTCCAGCGCGATGATGCCGCCGGCGAGCACGCGGATCGCCAGCACCGCCGTTCCCGTGGCCCGGCAGGCGGCGAGGATTCCGGTGAGCCGCTGGCCGGTCCAGGCCGGCGGCATGGCCCGCGCCGCGCTGGGATTGACCAGGTTGTAGAAGACCTGGGCCGAGTCGAAGCGGCCGCTGGCGATGGCATCGGCCACGGCCGCGGCATCCCCCAGCGCCGTGAGACCGATATACCGGGCAAGTCCCCCGTCGCGGACGCGGGCAAGCCCGTCGGCCGCCCCGTCGGGGCCCAGCACCTGCTCGAGGGTGAGCGCCTTGCCGCCGGCGGCGGGGTCGATGCGGTTGTGGAGCTGCAGGACGGTGACCGAGCGGCGGCGCAGGCGCCTGAGGCTGGCGGCGAGGCTTTCCTCGATCTGCCCCGGAAGGTCCGAGGCGGCGGGATCTACTGTCACCTTGGTGGAGACGAACGGGTCCTCCTCGACCTCCTCCAGGAGCCAGCCGAGCGCCTCCTCGGACTTGCCGTCCCCATAGGTCGAGGCGGTGTCGAACCAGTTGATGCCGCCATCGAGGGCCTTGCGCACGGCGAGGCGCCGGTCCGCGTCGGTGCCGTCGATCAGGAGCCCGCCGGTCCTGCCGCAGCCGAAGCCGACCACCGAGACCTCGAGGCCGGCCTGGCCGAAGGCCCGATAGTCCATGGAACCCTCCCCCGTCGTTCAACGGCAACGTTTCTAGCAGCCGCGCCGCGGGAGGGAAAGGCGGCTGAGGCGGGACGCCGCCCCCCGGGGCGGCGCGAAAGGGGATGCCGACGGCCCCTAGGTCCGCGGCGGCGCGGCGGCGCCGGCGCCGCCCGGGACAGTCAGCCGGGACGGCGGCAGGAGCAGGGAGACGGTGGTGCCCTCGCCCGGCGCGCTCTTCACCTCGAGGGCACCCCCGTGGTGCTCGACCACCGCCTTGGCGAGGGGCAAGCCGAGGCCGATGCCTTCGTGGCGGCGATTGAGGGCGACATCGAGCTGGGTGAACGGCATCAGCGCCGCCGGGAAATCTTCCTGCGACATGCCGATCCCATGATCCTCCACCTCGATCCTGAGAGTGCCCTCCGCCGTCACCGTCCAACGCATATCGACCACGCCTCCGCCTTCCGAGAACTTGACGGCATTGCTGAGCAGCGCGGTCACCGCACGCCGCAGGAGGCGTTCGTCGGCGAGCACACTGGCCTCGGGACCGGATGCAACGCCCACCCTGATACCGCGAGCGGATGCCTCGGGGTCGAGGGCGCGGGCGGCGTGGTTCATCAGGCCGGTGACGGAGAAGGCCCGTTCCTCCAGCGGCATGGCGCCCGAATCCAGGCGGGCGAACTCAAGGATGGTGTCTATGACCTCGAGGAGGTGCATCCCGCCGCGATGGATGTCGGCGGCGAATTCCCGGTAGGTATCGATGGCATCGGTTCCCAGGGTCAGCTCCGAGATCATCTGCGAGAACCCGATGATGGCATTGAGCGGCGTGCGCAGCTCATGGCTCATGTTGGCGAGGAAGCGGGACTTGGCCCGGCTGGCCTCCTCCGCCGCGCGCTTGGCCGCTTCCAGCTCCTGCGTTCGCTCTGCCACACGGGCCTCGAGAGTTCGCATGAGCTCACGCAAGGCGGCTGCGGAGTGGTGGCGGTCGAGCTGGGCCTGCATCCGCGCCAGGCAGATGGCGAAATCCACGGGTTTCGTCACGTAATCGTTGGCGCCGAGGCTGATCGCCTTCACCACGACGTCGGTTTCGCTGCGGGCGCTGACCATGATCACCGGCAGCTCGCCGGGAGACCAGCGCTCGCGGATCGCCTTGAGGGTTTCGAGGCCCGAGAGGCGGGCCATCATCACATCCAGCAGGACCAGGGAGATGTCGCCGGCCTCGAGGCGCGCGAGCGCCGTGTCGCCGTCATCGGCCTCCACCACGTCGAAGCCGCGCCGGGAAAGGCGCCGCCGCAGCATCTCGCGGTTGGTCTCGACGTCGTCGACCACGAGGATGCGGTCGCGGGACCGCTGGGGATCCGGGTCCGCCGGATGGGCTTTCGGCGCGTCGCTCATGGCACCGGGCCTGCGGCAGCGCCGTCCGCGGGGCGCCCGCCGCGGTCCGGATCGGGTGGCGCCGAGAAGCCGAGAAGGGTGCATCCGATGGCCCCCGGCGGATGGAAGGCGGCGAGGGCGCCGGCCGCCCGCAACCGGCCGACGAGCGCCGGTCCATCGCCGCTGACCATCCAGACGAACCCCACCGACGCGGCATCGACGATTCGGCCATCGGCGGCGCCGACGGCGGCGATGGCCTTGGCTGCCGGCCACCACGGCGGGAACACGACCGCCATCCGGCCCGAGGCCGTCCGCGGCAGTGACTGATCGTAGATCCCGAAGCCCAGGAATCCCACCCACAGCGCCGCCCCGAGGCAAACGACCGGCCACAGCCGGCTACGACGGGCCATGGAGGTCCCGCCGTTTCGGCCAGAACACGCGGACAGCTTCATCATGCGGGCAACTATCAATCCGACGCGTTAAGGAACCGTTTACCGCGAATCGCCTACGCCGTTAACCGCAATTTTACCCTGCGGGTGTTTTCTGGACCTTGATCTTTTCCGAATCAGGGGCGCCGGGGCACATGGCCTTTCTCTTTCCCGACCACGATCCAGCGATC
>DASWKZ010000306.1:0-6307 GCA_036396355.1 Alphaproteobacteria bacterium | reverse complement strand
CGCTACGACATCGACATGACGAAATGCATCTATTGCAGCTTCTGCTTGTCGTAGAGCAGCTCCTCGTGCGCCTCGGTGGCGAACTCGAAGTTCGGCCCCTCGACGATGGCGTCGACCGGGCAGGACTCCTGGCACAGGCCGCAATAGATGCACTTCACCATGTCGATGTCGTAGCGGGTGGTGCGGCGCGTGCCGTCGTTGCGGCGCGGACCCGCCTCGATGGTGATCGCTAGCGCCGGGCAAATCGCCTCGCAGAGCTTGCAGGCGATGCAGCGCTCCTCGCCGTTGGGGTAGCGCCTGAGCGCGTGCTCGCCGCGGAACCGGGGGCTGAGGATCCCCTTCTCGTAGGGATAATTGAGCGTCACCTTGGGCCGGAACAGATAGCGCAGGGTCAGCCACAGCCCCGCCAGGAGCTCCCGGAGGATCACGGTGTTCGCGCTGCGGGCGATCATGGACATCTCGACCTTCCCTGCCCTCATTCGGGCAGCCATCCGAACGCCACCAGCACCCCCGCCGTCAGCACGACCCAGGCCAGCGACGCGGGCAGGAACACCTTCCAGCCCAGCCGCATCAGCTGGTCGTAGCGGTAGCGCGGGAACGTGGCGCGGACCCAGAGGAACACGAACAGAAGGAACGCGATCTTGAGGGCGAACCACACGGGCCCCGGAATCCATGTGAACGGCGCCACGGAAAGCGGCGGCAGCCACCCCCCCAGGAACAGGATCGTGGTCATGGCGCTCATCAGGATCATGTTCGCATACTCGCCGAGGAAGAACATGGCGAACGTCATCGAGGAGTACTCGACGTTGTAGCCGGAGACGAGCTCGGCCTCCGCCTCCGGCAGATCGAAGGGCGCGCGGTTGGTCTCGGCCAGCGCGGAGATGAAGAAGATGACGAACATGGGAAGGAGGGGCAGCGCGAACCACATGTCCCTCTGGGCCTCCACCACCTTCGTCAGGTTGAGGGAACCCACGCAGAGCAGCACCGTGATGATGACGAAGCCGATGGATATCTCGTAGGATACCATCTGGGCGGCGGAGCGCAGCGCGCCGAGGAACGGGTATTTCGAGTTCGACGCCCAGCCCGCCATGATGATCCCGTAGACCCCGAGGGAGGAGATCGCGAAGAGATAGAGCACGCCGACGTTGATGTCGGCCAGCACCATGCCCGCGTCGAACGGGATGACGGCCCAGGCGACCAGCGATAGCGAGAAGGTCACGATCGGCGCCAGCACGAACACGACCTTGTTGGCCCCGGCCGGGATCACCGTCTCCTTCACCAGGAGCTTGAGCCCGTCGGCGATGGGCTGCAGGAGCCCGAACGGGCCGACCACGTTGGGCCCCTTGCGCAGCTGCATGGCGCCGATCACCCTGCGCTCGGCGTAGGTGAGGTAGGCGACGGAGATCAGCAGCGGCACCAGGATCGCGACGATCTGGCCGACGATCACGGCCCCCGGCCAGAGATAGGCGGTCCACAGGTCAGCCATGGGTTCCGGTCTTCCCGTGCGCGGGGCGCAGCACCTCGGTGCAGCGGGCCATGGTCTCCGAGGCGCGGCTGATGGGGTCGGTCATGTAGTAGTTGGCCACCGGCGAGACGAAGGGTGCGTCGGACATCCCTCCCTCCTCGCCGAACGGGCCCCAGGGCGCGGGCGTGACGGCGTCGAGCGCCCCGAAGACGGGATTGACCTCCGCCATGCGGGCGCGGAGCGCCCCCGCATCGTCATAGGGCAGCACCTTGCCGATCACGCCCGAGAAGGCGCGCAGGATCGCCCAGTCCTCGCGCGCCTCGCCCAGCGGGAAATGGGCGGCGCGCCCGCGCTGGACGCGGCCCTCGGTGTTCACGTAGGTGGCGTTCTTCTCGGTGTAGGCGGCGCCGGGCAGGACCACGTCGGCGCGGTGCGCCCCGGCGTCCCCATGATGGCCCTGATAGATGACGAAGGCGTCGCCGAGTGCGGACATGTCGATCTCGTCGGCGCCGAGGAGCCACACGGCCTCGATCTCGCCGGAGGCCGCGCCGGCGAGGATACCCGCCACGTCGCGGCCGCCCGGCCCCGGGACGAGCCCGAGTTCCAGGCCGCCGACCCGGCTCGCGGCATGCTGGAGGAGGTTGAAGCCGTTCCAATCCTCGCCGATCAGGCCGAACCGCTCGGCGATCCGGCGCGCCGTCCCCAGCACCTGGGCGCCGTCCTCCCGCGCCACCGCGCCCGCGCCCAGGACCAGCATGGGCCGCCGGGCCTTCTCGAGCACGGCGCAGAATTCGTGGTTGCCGTCGGCGACTTCCCCGAGCGTCCTCGGCCCGGCACCGAGATGGGCCGTGCGATACGTGAGGTCCGCGTCCTCCCCGATCACGCCGATGGGAAAGCCGCCCTCGAGCCAGCGCTTGCGGAGGCGCGCATTGAGGATAGCGGCCTCCTTGCGGGGGTTGGCGCCGACGATGAGGCAGGCGTCGGCCTCCTCGATGCCGGCGATGGTGGAATTGAACAGCCAGGAGGCGCGTGTCTCGCCACCCAGCTTCGCCCCGTCCTGCCGGCAGTCGATATTAGGCGAGCCCAGCACCGCCATCAGATCCTTCAATGCCAACATGGATTCGCAGTCGGCGAGGTCGCCGGCGATGGCGGCGATGCGGGCGCCGTCGAGCCCGCGGAGCCGGTCCGCCATGGCCGCGAAGGCCTCGTCCCAATCCGCCTCCTCGAGGCGGCCGTCCCGGCGCAGATAGGGCCGATCGAGCCGCTGGCGCTTGAGTCCGTCATAGGCGAACCGGGTCTTGTCGGCGATCCACTCCTCGTTCACGTCCTCGTTGATGCGCGGCAGGATGCGCATGACCTCGGAGCCGCGGGCATCGACCCGGATGTTGGAGCCAACGGCGTCGAGGACGTCCACCGATTCGGTCTTGCGCAGCTCCCAGGGCCGAGCGACGAAGGCATAGGGCTTCGATGTCAGTGCGCCGACCGGGCAAAGGTCGATCACGTTGCCGGAGAGCTCCGACGTGACCGCCCCGCCCAGATAGGTGGTGATCTCCATGTGCTCGCCGCGGCCGATGGCGCCGATCTCCTCCACGCCGGCCACCTCGGTGGCGAAGCGCACGCAGCGGGTGCAGTGGATGCAGCGGGTCATGTAGGTCTCGATCAGCGGGCCGAAATCCTTGTCCTCGACGGCCCGCTTGTTCTCCTGGAACCGGGTGCGGTCGAACCCGTAGAACAGCGCCTGGTCCTGCAGGTCGCACTCGCCCCCCTGGTCGCAGATCGGGCAGTCGAGGGGATGGTTGATGAGGAGAAACTCCATCACGCCTCGGCGCGCTTTGCGGACCATGGGCGAATCGGTGCGCACCACCATGCCCTCCCCCGCCGGGAGGGCGCAGGAGGCCACCGGCTTGGGCGACTTCTCCACCTCGACCAGGCACATGCGGCAGTTGCCGGCGATGGACAGGCGCTCGTGGTAGCAGAAGCGCGGAATCTCGACCCCGGCCTGCTCGCAGGCCTGGATCAGGGTGGTGCCGGGGGCCACCTCGAGCTCGCGTCCGTCTATGGTCAGCTTTGGCATGTCGTGTCCCGCAGGGGCCGCCCTAGGCCGCCGCCGCCCGTCGTTCCCTGATGCGGCGCTCGAGTTCCGGGCGGAAGTGCCGGATGAGCCCCTGGATCGGCCAGGCGGCGGCGTCGCCGAAGGCGCAGATGGTGTGCCCCTCGACCTCGGTCGTGACCTCGAGCAGCAGGTCGATCTCCTCGACGCGGGCATCGCCGCGCGCCAGACGCTCCATCACGCGCCACATCCATCCCGTGCCCTCGCGGCAGGGGGTGCACTGGCCGCAGCTCTCGTCCATGTAGAACTTGGACAGCCGGGCCACGGCGCGCACGATATCGGTGGACTTGTCCATCACCGTGACCGCGGCCGTGCCGAGACCCGACTTGACCTCCTTGAGCGCGTCGAAATCCATCAGCACGGTATCGCAGACCGATTTGGGGATCAGGGGCACCGAGGCGCCGCCGGGGATGACGGCGAGGAGGTTGTCCCAGCCGCCACGCACGCCGCCGGCATGCTTCTCGATGAGCTCGCGCAGGGGGATGCTCATGGCCTCTTCGACGGTGCACGGCTCATTGACGTGGCCCGAGATGCAATAGAGCTTGGTGCCGGTGTTGTTGGGCCGCCCGAAGCCGGTGAACCAGGAGACGCCCCGGCGCAGGATCGCCGGCACCACGGCGATGGTCTCGACGTTGTTCACGGTGGTGGGACAGCCGTACAGGCCGGCCGCTGCCGGGAACGGCGGCTTGAGCCGCGGCATCCCCTTCTTGCCCTCGAGGCTTTCCAGCAACGCGGTTTCCTCGCCGCAGATATAGGCCCCGGCGCCGCGATGGAGGTAGACATCGAAATCGAAGCCGGAGCCGCAGGCGTTCTTGCCGATCAGGCCCGCGTCATAGGCCTCGTCGATGGCGGTCTGGAGGCGCTCGGCCTCGCGGTAGAACTCACCCCGGATGTAGATGTAGCAGGCATGGGCGTTCATGGCGAAGGCGGACAGCAGCGCCCCTTCCAGCAGCTTGTGGGGATCGAACCGCATGATGTCGCGGTCCTTGCAGGTGCCGGGCTCGCCCTCGTCGGCGTTGATCACGAGGTAGTTCGGGCGCCCGTCCCGGGACTCCCTGGGCATGAAGGACCATTTGACACCGGCGGGGAACCCCGCGCCGCCGCGGCCGCGCAGGCCCGATTCCTTGACCTCGTTGAGGATCCACTCGGCGCCCTTCTCCATCAGCGCCTTGGTGCCATCCCAGTCGCCGCGCGCACGGGCGCCGGCGAGCCGCCAATCCTCGAGCCCATAGAGATTGGTGAACACCCGGTCCTTGTCGGCCAGCATCCTCAGCCCTTCCCGCGCTTCAATACCTTGGGCCCCGAGGCCGGGGCCGCGCCCTGACGTGCGGTCTGCGACCCCGCCGTCGGCGTCTCGCCGCGACGGAAGGCGCGCAGGATCTCCACCATGCTCTCGGGGCTCAGGTCCTCGTAATAGTCGTCCCCGATCCGGGCGACGGGCGCGTTCACGCAGGCGCAGAGGCACTCCACCTCGCGCAGCGTGAAGGCGCCGTCCGCGGTGGTCTCGCCGAGGGATATGCCCAGCTCGCGGGCACACGCGGCGACGATCTCATCCGACCCGCGCAGCCAGCACGGTGTGGTGGTGCAGACCTCGACGCAGGTCCGCCCCACCGGTTCGAGGTTGAACATGGTATAGAAGGTCGCGACCTCCCAGACCCGAATCTCCGCCATGTCGAGAATGCCCGCCACGTGGGCCACGGCGGCACGGGGCAGCCAGCCGCCGTTCTGGCGCTGGGCGAGATCGAGCAGCCCCAGGACCGCGCTCGCCTGCCGTCCGGGCGGATACTTGGCGATGATGGCGTTTGCCTTCTCCCGGTTTTCGGACGTGAAGGCGAACGCGTCCGCGGCGACCATCGAATCGCTCATCGGTCGATCTCCCCGAACACGATATCGAGCGAACCGATGATGGCGACCACGTCGGCCAGCATGTGCCCCCTGGTCAGGAAGTCGAAGCCCTGGAGGTGGGCGAAGCCGGGGGGGCGAATCTTGCAGCGGTAGGGCCGGTTGGTGCCGTCGGCAACCAGATACACGCCGAATTCGCCCTTCGGTGCCTCGACCGCGGCATAGGTCTCGCCCGCGGGCACGTGGTAGCCCTCGGTATAGAGCTTGAAGTGGTGGATGAGCGCCTCCATGGAGCGTTTCATCTCCGACCGCTTCGGCGGCGCGATCTTGTTGTTCTCCACCATCACCGGGCCCGCCGGCATCGCCTCGAGGCACTGCTCGATGATGCGGACGGACTGGCGCATCTCCTCCATGCGCACCAGGTAGCGGGCGTAACAATCCCCGGTCTTGCCGACGGGAACGTCGAACTGGACGCGATCGTAGGCATCGTAGGGCTGGGCACGGCGCAGGTCCCAGGCGACATCGGAGGCACGCAGCATGGGCCCGGTGAAGCCCCAGTCGATCGCCTCCCTGGCGGAGGCCACGCCGATATCCACGGTGCGCTGCTTGAATATCCGGTTGTCGCTGAGAAGGTTCTCGACATCGTCGATATGGGCGGGAAAGCGCTCGCAGAAGGCCACGATGTCCTCGGCAAGCCCCGCCGGCATGTCGAGATGGACGCCTCCCGGCCGGAAATAGGAGGCGTGCAGGCGCGCGCCGGAGGCCCGCTCATAGAACTCCATCAGTTTCTCGCGCTCCTCGAAGCCCCACAGCAGCGGCGTCATCGCCCCGATATCGAGCGCCATGGTCGTGATGTTGAGGATGTGGCTGAGGATGCGGCTGATCTCGGC
>DASWKZ010000305.1:0-4262 GCA_036396355.1 Alphaproteobacteria bacterium | reverse complement strand
CGCCGTCATGACTGCTATCGCAACGGCGCCGCTGTCGGCGCGCTGCGGGGGGATGCGCGGTGCCGTCTGAGTCCATCGCCATTGGCTGCGATCATGCCGGCCTGGATCTGAAGCGGGCCCTGGCCGAGGACCTGCGCGCCCGGGGCCTGGATGTGCTCGATCTCGGGACCGAGGGTCCCGAATCGGTCGACTATCCCGATTTCGCCCAAGCGGTGGCGCGGGCCGTGCGGGACCGCAAGGCGGACCGCGGCGTGCTGATCTGCGGCACCGGCATCGGCATGAGCATGGCCGCTAATCGCTTTCCCGAGGTGCGCGCCGCCGTGGTGCACGACCGGACCTCGGCGCGCCTCGCCCGCCAGCACAATGACGCCAACGTCCTGTGCCTGGGGGGCCGGCTCCTGGGGATCGAGGTGGCGCGCGATTGCCTCGCCGCCTTCCTCGATACGCCGTTCGAGGGCGGTCGCCACGAGCGGCGGGTCGCCAAGCTCTCCCGTTCCGTAACCACCCGAGCCTGAGGATTCCACGCGTATGACGTCCGCTCCGAAGACCCGCGTTCCCGCCGATCAGGAAGCGTTCTTCGCCCAGTCCCTGGCAGAGCGCGACCCCGAGGTCCATGCGGCGATTCGGGGCGAGCTGACCCGCGAGCGAAACCAGATCGAGCTGATTGCCTCCGAGAACATCGTCTCCCGGGCGGTGCTCGAAGCCCAGGGCTCGGTGCTAACCAACAAATACGCGGAAGGCTATCCCGGGCGCCGCTATTATGGCGGCTGCGAGTTCGTCGATGTCGCCGAGACTCTGGCGATTGAGCGAGCGAAGCAGATCTTCGGCTGCGCCTTCGCCAACGTTCAGCCCCATTCCGGCTCCCAGGCCAACCAGCAGGTGTTCTTCGCCCTGATGCAGCCGGGGGATGTGTTCCTCGGCATGTCTCTGGCGGCGGGCGGACATCTGACCCACGGCGCGGCCCCGAACCTTTCGGGCAAGTGGTTCAAGGCGGTCCAGTACGGGGTCCGCAAGCTGGACGCGCGCATCGATTTCGACGAGGTGGAAAGCCTCGCCCGCGAGCACCGGCCGAAGCTGATCCTGGCCGGTGGCTCGGCCTATCCGCGCATCATCGATTTCGCGCGGTTCCGCGAGATCGCCGATGCCGTCGGGGCGTACCTGATGGTGGACATGGCCCATTTCGCGGGGCTCGTCGCCGGCGGCGTCCATCCCAACCCGCTGGAGCACGCCCAGGTGGTGACCACCACCACCCACAAGACCCTGCGCGGCCCGCGCGGCGGCATGATCCTGACCAACGACGAGGCGATCGCGAAGAAGATCAACTCGGCCGTGTTCCCCGGCACCCAGGGCGGCCCCCTGATGCACGTGATCGCGGCCAAGGCGGTGGCCTTCGGCGAGATCCTCACCCCGGAGTTCCGGGACTATGCGAGGGCGGTCAGGGACAACGCGCGCGTCCTCGCCGATGCCCTTCTCGACCAGGGCGTGGACGTGGTCTCGGGGGGCACCGATACCCATCTCATGCTGGCGGACCTCCGGCCCAAGGGGCTCACGGGCAAGGCCGCCGAGGCCAGCCTCGAGCGCGCGGGGATCACCTGCAACAAGAACGCCGTGCCGTTCGACCCCGAGAAGCCGTTCATCACCTCGGGCATCCGTCTCGGCACGCCGGCCGGGACCACCCGCGGCTTCGGTCCCGCCGAGTGGCGGAGCATCGGCGCCTGGATCGGGGAGGTCCTGGACGGCCTCAAGGCCTCGCCCGACGACAACGGCGCCGTCGAGGCGGCGGTGCGCGAGCGGGTGGAGGCTCTGTGCCGGCGCTTTCCCATCTACATGGACCAGAAATAGAGGGGCCGAGGAGCCCGACGCCCATGCGCTGTCCCTTCTGCGGTCACGATGACACCCAGGTCAAGGATTCGCGGCCGACCGAGGACGGCGCCGCCATCCGCCGACGCCGGTTCTGCCCGGCCTGCGGCTCCCGCTGGACCACCTTCGAGCGCGTCCATTTGCGCGAGCTCGTGGTGCTCAAGACGTCGGGCCAGAAGGAGCCGTTCGACCGCGACAAGCTGGCGCGGTCGATCCGCATCGCGGTCCGCAAGCGGCCCGTGGACGAGGAGAAGGTGGAGCGCATCGTCAACTCCATCCAGCGCCGTCTCGAGACCCTCGGGGAAAGTGAGATCCCGTCGACCCATATCGGGGAGTTGGTGATGGAGGCCCTCGCCAACGTCGATCAGGTGGCTTACGTGAGGTTCGCCTCCGTCTACCGCAATTTCCGGGAAGCGAAGGACTTCGAGGAATTCGTTGGCAAGCTCAGTGGCGACGTCGACTGACGCCACGGACCTCCGTCACATGATGACGGCGCTCGCGCTCGCGCGCCGTGGCCTCGGCCGGGTCTGGCCCAATCCCGCCGTCGGATGCGTCCTCGTGGACCCGGAGGGTTACGCCGTGGGGCGGGGATGGACCCAGCCGGGCGGCCGGCCCCATGCCGAGACCGAGGCGCTGGCCCGCGCCGGCCGAGCGGCGCGCGGGGCCACCGCCTATGTCTCGCTCGAGCCCTGCAGCCACAAGGGGAAGACCCCGCCCTGCGCCGACGCGCTCGTTTCGGCGGGGATCGCGCGCGCGGTCATCGCCGTCGAGGACCCGGATCCGCGAGTCTCGGGATCGGGCATCGAGCGCCTGCGGAAGGCGGGCATCGAGGTGAAGGTCGGGATGTGCCGCCGCGACGCCGAGCGTCTCAATGCCGGGTTCATCAAGCGGGTGACCGTCGGGCGCCCGCTGGTTACCCTCAAGCTCGCAACCACCCTCGACGGACGCATCGCCACCCATGGCGGCGAGAGCCGGTGGATCACCGGGGACACGGCTCGGCAGTGGAGCCATGCCCTGCGCGCAAGCCACGATGCCGTGGTCACGGGAGCGTCCACGGTGCGCGTGGACGACCCGGAGCTGACCTGCCGGCTTCCGGGGATGGAAGATCGTTCCCCGGTGCGGGTGGTCCTCGACAGCCGGCTCACGACGCCGCTCACCTCGAGCCTCGCGGCCACCGCCCGGGAGATTCCCACTTGGCTGGTCACGGTGGAGGGCGCCAATGACGACCGCAGGGATGCGTTCGTCCAGTGCGGCGTCGACGTGCTTGAGGTTCCGGCCGACGACGGCGGCCGGCCCGAGGCCGTCGCAGCGCTGAAAGCGCTCGCCGCGCGCGGCATCACGCGGGTGCTGGTGGAGGGCGGCGCGGCCATCACCGCCACCATGTTCCGGGCCAATGCGGTCGACCGCATCGCCTGGTTCCGGGCGCCCGACGTCATGGGTGGCGACGGCATTCCCGTGGCACACGGTTTCGGCGTGGACCGGCTCGGGGACATGGCCTCCTTCGCGCGCATCGACGTGATCGCGGCCGGCCGCGACGTGATGGAGCTCTATGAACGGAGCGTCCGGGCGGGTGCGGCGCGGGGCGAGGAGTGAGCCGTGTTCACCGGAATCATTTCCGACGTCGGCACCGTGCGGCGGATCCGCCCCGGACCGGACACCAGGCCCGGACCGGACACCAGGATGGAGATCGCCACCACTTTCGATCCGGGTGAGATCGCCATCGGGGCCTCCATCGCGTGCTCGGGGGTCTGTCTCACCGTCGTCGAGGCGGGAGGGGCCGATGGCACCGGGTGGTTTGCGTTCGAGGTGTCACCCGAAACGCTCCGCTGCACCACCCTCGGCGAGTGGGTCGCCGGCCGGCGAGTCAATCTCGAACGTGCGCTCAGGGTCGGCGACGAACTGGGCGGCCACATGGTCAGCGGCCACGTGGACGGGATCGCGGAGGTATCGAGACGCGAGGCGGCGGCGGGGGACGGGGGCAGCATCCGGCTCACCATCCGCGCGCCCCGCGACCTTTCGCGATTGATCGCTCCGAAGGGCTCGGTGGCGCTGGATGGCGTTTCGCTGACCGTAAACGACTGCGCGGGCACGGACTTCACGGTCAACGTCATTCCCCACACGCTCGGGCATACGACCTTGGGAGAGGCCGCGGCGGGGAGCCGCCTCAACCTCGAGGTCGACGTGATCGCCCGCTACGTCGCTCGGCTTGCGGCGAACTGAGCGCTGCCCGCTGTTCCTTTGCGCCGGCCGGCTATCGGCGCTATGTTCGGCGCGCCCGCACGGTAGGTGCCGGACCCCGGAGGGCCGGCATCCGGGACGTGTGCGTCGCTGGGACCCGGTACGATGCGCGACAAGCCTCACGTGATGATCGTCGAAGCCCGATTCTACGAGGACATCGCCGA
>DASWKZ010000304.1:0-9504 GCA_036396355.1 Alphaproteobacteria bacterium | reverse complement strand
ACGCGGCATGGCTGGATCAGGGTTTCCCCCATTGTCCAATATTCCCCACTGCTGCCTCCCGTAGGAGTCTGGGCCGTGTCTCAGTCCCAGTGTGGCTGATCATCCTCTCAGACCAGCTACGGATCGTCGCCTTGGTAGGCCATTACCCTACCAACAAGCTAATCCGACGCGGGCTTCTCCTTCAGCGATAAATCTTTCCCCCATGGGGCGTATACGGTATTAGCCACAGTTTCCCGTGGTTGTTCCGTACTGAAGGGCAAATTCCCACGCGTTACTCACCCGTCCGCCACTCAGGCGACCCTCCGAAGAGGGGCCTTCGTTCGACTTGCATGTGTTAGGCCTGCCGCCAGCGTTCGTTCTGAGCCAGGATCAAACTCTCAAGTTGAGGTTTGGCCGTTCACAAACGCATGCGTGTTGGCAGATACGCTTGCGTACGGCATGTGACTGGCACACCGCCGCCTGCGTATCCCTTCCTTCTTCACGATGACAAAGAGCAGCCCGTACGAAACCCCCGTCCCTCTCGGTCCGGGGGCAAACGGAGGTGCGCTTGTACACGCCCGCCCGCCCCCTGTCAAACCCCTTTTCGGCTGCGCCTGACACGGCCATCCGCAAGGGTCGAGGACCACTTCCGGGACGACGGACGATACCGCCGCCACGGAGGGACAAGGGTCAATCTCTTACGATTCCCGGGTGCCCCTGCAGGCACCACGGGCACGATTAATATAGGATTTGACGGGGCCCGAGTAAAGCCCGAGACGCCCGCCGACGGCGCCGAAATAATCCTTTGGAGATCAACGTCTTCCGGGGCGCCGGCAAGCCCCCCGCCCATGCCGCGGAAAGGCTGCCGCCGGCCCCGCCCCGGTTTCGCCCGATCCGGTCAGCGGCCGCGACGGGGTGCGCCACTGGTCCGCGCCACCGCCGGGTGCTAGAACGGAACCTGGACATGGCGGGCGTGCGAACCATCCGGATCATCGACGGCGCCTCACCGACGGGAACGCGCACGAGCTCATGAGGCAGGAAACGACAGGGTCCCCCCCGCCCGACCGCCGCCAGAGCATCCGCATCCTCAGCCTCGTCAGCACCGGGCACGCACTCTCCAACTTCTACGTCCTGTGCCTGCCGCCCCTGATCCCCTTCCTGAAGGAAGAGTTCGACGTGTCCTACGCGGCCCTCGGCCTCATGCTGAGCGTGCGTTCGGTCTCCACGGGCATGCTCCAGCTGCCCATCGGATTCCTGGTGGACCATTTCGGGGGCAAGCGTGTGCTGTCCATCGGCCTGGTGCTGATGTCGGTCGGGTTCGGCTTGCTCTCGATCGTCCCGAGCTATTGGTGGATGCCGTGCCTGATGGCGGTCTTCGGCGCCGGGATCGCGACCATCCGACCGTCCAATTACACGATCATAAACGCCTCGATGCCCGCCGCCTGGGTCGGGCGCTCCTTCGGGATCAACATGTTCGCCGGGCATTCCGGACGCGTCATGGGGCCGCCGCTCATCATCTCGGCGGCGGCGCTGTGGGGCTGGCGCGGGGCGGTGCTCATCGCCGGAGGGATCGGTCTCGCCGCCTGCTTCGCCATCGTCAGCCAATGGCGCTATGTGCGCGACGATGCCGTCGCAGCGCCCAAGACCGGCGGAGAGGGCCCCGGATTCCTCGCCGAGATTCGGCTGCTCGCCTCACGCGCGATTCTACTGTTCTTCCTGTTCTATCTTCTCAACGCGCTCACCACCAACGGGCTCCATTCATTCATGGTGGCGGCGCTGGCGCAGCTCCACGAGACCCCGCTCGCCGCCGCTTCGGGGGCGCTCACGGGCTACCTGATCGCCAGTGCGCTCGGGGTGCTGGCCGGCGGGTTCCTGGTCGACAAGACCCCCCGTCACGAGCTCGTCGCGGTGCTGGCCCTATCGGGATCGGCCCTGCTTCTGATCCTCGTCGGCTCGGTGTCGCTCCCCGTGGTCGTGGTCGTCGCGGTGATGACCGCCGTCGGCATCTTCCAGGGGACCCTGCGCCCGGCGCGCGACATGATGATCCGCGCCATCCTGCCCAAGGAATCGTTCGGCAAGGCCATCGGCATGGTGGCGACGGGCGCCGCCATCGGCGGCGCCGTCGCGCCCGTCATGTTCGGATGGATCATGGATATCGGCGAGGCGCGCTGGATGTTCTATCTGGTGGCTCTGTGCCTGGTGATGATTGCTGCGACAGTGCTCATCCCCAAGGACAGGATCGTGATTCGGCGCTGACTGCGGGCCCGGGAGGGGACCCGGTCAGTCCCGGATGTCCTGGAGCAGCCACTCGGTCGGAATCTCGTGGCCGAGCCCGGCGGCCCTCGCCTTCTCGTAGACCAGGCCGCCCACCGCCCAGAACTGGGCGCCCTGAAGGTTGCCGCGCTCGGAATAGGTGATCTGGCGGGCCGAAGTGCGGCCGCGGTTGGTGCCCTCGACGATATCGCGGAATGTGATCATCCGGTCCGGAAGCGCCGCGCCGTGGCCACGTCGGCCCGACCGCTTCATCCTGAAGTTCGCGTTGAATCGCGGCTGGGCAGCGTAGGTGATGTACTCGTCCTCGAGCGCCATCTCCGGCAGGCCCCAAGGCGCCGGCGCGCTGCCGAATCGCAGATAGACGTCCACCCGCTCGAGGGTCCCCGGATCGGGCCTGCCACCGCCCCCTCCGACGTTGACCACGTGGGCCCCGGGCTCGATCCATTCGCCGTTGAGCACCGGAACCGCGGAATCGGTGAGCCCGGCGACGATGTCGGCGTCCCGGTAGACCTCGCGCGGGTCGTCGCAGGCGACCGCCTCGATCCCGTATTTCCGCGCCATCTCCTCGGCGAAGGCCTCGCGGTTGGCGGGCGTCGGCGAATAGACCTGGAGGCGCCGGATGTCCCGCACGCAGGTGAACGCCTCCATGTGGGTGCGCGCCATGCCGCCCGAGCCCAGCATGCCGACCACCGACGCGTCCTCCCGCGCCATGTACTTGACGCCGATGCCGCCGTCGGCGCCCACCCGCATGTGCTGCAAGACCCCGTCGTTGATGAAGGCGAGAGGCTCGCCGGTCTCCGTGGACGTCAGGAAGATGAGGCCGCAGAACAGGCCCGGCCGCGTGCAGAATTTCTCCTGGGTGACGGCGCCGTTATACTCCTGCTCATAGATGACGTCGGATTTCATGCGGACGGCGAAGTAGCCCGACTGCGAGCCGCCCTCCATCGTACCCCATTGGTAGACCTTACCGGGGTCGGAGGTCGGTATCTGGATGTCGATCCGGGGTCGGCACACGGCCTCGGACGCCACCAGTTGCCGGTAGGACTCCTCCAGCGCCCGGATGGTATCGGCCATGGTGAGGACCCTGGATACGACTTCGTTGTCGATGAACAGCGTCACGGCTTCTCCTTTCGCGAAAGACCCCGGGCGCCGCAGAGACATGGGCGGCGAGCGCGCCCGGATGCATGACCATGTTGCGGCGGCGTCCCCGGCAAGCCCGTCAGTCCCGGATGTCCTGGAGGAACCACTCGGTCGGGATCTCGCGGCCGCGGCCCGCGGCACGGACCACTTCGTACGCCCGCCCGGCCACGGCGTGGAACTGCGCCCCCTGGAGATTGCCGCGCTCCGAATAGGTGATCTGGTCGTCGGACGTGCGCCCCTTGGCGCGCCCGGCGAGCACGTCCTCGAGCCAGACCACGCGGTCCTCCGCCACGGCCCGCCGCCCGCCGCGCTTGCCGTCGGGGGTCATGCGCTTCTGCGCGATCTCCTCTGTCATGGCGGCGAAGGTGAGGCGCGAGCGCCCCTTGCCGAACTCGGGAAGGCCCCAGGGCTGCGGGGCGTCGCCGAACCGGAGGCTCGCGCCGATCTTGGCGATGGTGGCCCGATCGGGCCAGCCCGAGCCCCCGACCACGATGACGTGGGTGCCGGGTTCGACCAGCGCGCCGTCGGTCACGGGCTCGGTCGCGTCGGTAAGCGCGGCGAGAATGCCGGCGCCGCGATAGACCTTCTCCGGCGCGTCGCAGACCGCCACCTCGATGCCGAACCTGGAACGCATTTCGGCGGCGAACGCCTCCCGGTGGGCGCGGGTGGGGCTGAATACCTGCAGCTTGCGGATCGGCCGCACCGCCATGAAGGCGTCCATGTGGCTCCGCGCCATCCCTCCGGAGCCGAGCATGCCGACCACCTCGGCGTCCTCGCGCGCCATGTATTTGGCACCGATGCCCCCGTCGGCGCCGACCCGCATGTGCTGCAGGACGCCATCGTTGAAGATCGCGAGGGGTTCGGCGTTCTCGATTGAAGTGAGCAGGATCAGCCCGCACCATCGGCCGGGGCGCACGCAGTACTTTTCCTCGGTGGGAATCCCGTCCCGGTTCTCCTGGGTAATAACGTCGGATTTCATGCGGATCGCGAAATAGCCGCGCGTGGACCCGCCCTCCATGGTGCCCCATTGGTAGGTCCTGCCCTCGGCCCGGGTCGGGATCTGGATGTCGATCCGCGGGCGGCACACGCCCTCGAGCGCGGTGAGGTCGGCATAGGACCGCTCCAGCGCCGCCATGGTGTCGGCCATCGTCAGGGTCGCGGCAACGTCTTCGTTGCTGATGATGAGCGTCAATGGCCCTTCCCTGCGGGATCTCCCGCGATCGCCGGCGCGGCGGCGCCGTTCCTTCCCCGAGTCTCCCTCAAGCATAGGATTGGCCTGCCCCGCGGCCAACGACAATCGGGCCCCTGCCGAGATCTCCGCGATCGAGCGCTCGAAACCCCGGTCCGGCCACCGTGCTCGCCCGGCCGTCGACCGCCGACGGGCGGGGGACGCGCCGAGGTGCCAACGCCCCGCTTTCCGGCCCTCCCGGATACGAATCGCCGACCGCGGCGGACGGGTTCCTTGCCGCGCCTCGGCCATTGGCGGTACAATTCGCGCCAACGCCACATCACCCTCATCAGCAAGGAGTCCTTGGAGGCCGCCATGCCCCACGACCTGCCCGAAGACCACCAGCATTGGCGCGAGCCGACCGACAACAAGACGAAATCGGGATTCGGGACGTTCACGCGCCCCAACATGCCCTATGACGACTGGATGGAATCCCAGGACATCCCGATCTTCCGCGGCCTCGGCGTCCGGAAATGCCAGGACCTGCCGCTGGAGCCGTGGAAGCTCTATGGCGGCCGGGGAACCTTCATCCAGCTGTGGGGCACCGAGGGGCTGTGGGGCAGCTTCGTGCTCGAGGTTCCCGGCGCCGGTGCCACCAACGCCGTCAAGCACCTCTATGAACAGCAGTTCCTGGTGATCGAGGGCCGCGGCTCGACCGAGGTCTGGGAGGACGGCCGCGAGGACAAGAAGCACGTCTTCGAGTGGCAGGCAGGGTCGATGTTCGCGATTCCGCTGAACGCACGCTACCGGATGATCAATGCCGCCTCCTCCCCGGCCAGGCTCCTGGGCGGCAACATCGCGCCCCAGGCGATCAACACCTACCGGAACGCCGATTTCATCTTCGACTGCCCCTACGCCTTCCGCGATCGCTTCGACCCCGATGCGGAGGATTATTTCAAGCCCAATGACGACATCGTGGCCGATCCCGTGCGCGGCCTGGCGATGAAGCAGACCAATATCCTGCCCGATGTCATCAATTGCGAACTGCCGCTCGACAACCGGCGCTCGCCCGGCTATCGCCGCATCGAGCCCCATATGGCGCGCCAGAATTTCTACCTCTGGATCGCCCAGCACGAGACCGGCCGCTATTCCAAGGCCCACGCCCACGGCTCGGCGGCGGTGCTGATCTGCCTGCGGGGCAAGGGCTATACCTATACCTGGCCCTACGAGATCGGCCCCACCCCGTGGAAGGACGGCAAGGCCGACAAGGTCATGCGCCAGGACTACGAACCGGTGGGCATGGTCACCGCCGCGCCCATGGGCGGGGAGTGGTTTCACCAGCATTTCGGCGTCAGCAAGGGCCCGCTGCGCCTGACGGCGTGGTTCGGTCCGGTCCATCCCGGGAAGAATTCCCGCGCCGGGGCACCGGGCACCAAGATGACCGATTACGGGGCCATCGATATCCGCGACGGCGGCACCGCCATCCCCTACGACATGGAGGATACGTTCCTGCGCAAGGAGTTCGAGGAGACCCTCGCGGGTGAAGGCGGCAAGTCGCGCATGGAGAATGAACTCTATTATCCGTCCCGGGCCGCCGAGTAAGCGTTCCAACGCATGAGCGAAGGCGGGATCCGCGCGAGCTTCACCAACGCCGCGCGTCACATCGTCGACGAAGGCGAATTCGACCTCACCAGCGTCGGCGTGGACATAGGTTCGTCCACGTCGCACCTGGTGTTTTCACGCCTGCACATGGAATGCATCGGCAGCCGGTACAAGATCGTGCGCCGCGAGATCATCAGCGAGTCGGACATCCTTCTCACTCCCTATATCGATGGCGAGATCATCGACGCGGCCGCCCTCGGCGCCTTCATCGAGGAGAGCTATGCCGGGGCCGGGCTCGACCGCCGGGAGATCGACACCGGGGCGCTCATCCTCACCGGGGTCGCGGTGAGACGGCGCAACGCGCGCGCGATCGCCGACCTGTTCGCCGCCGAGGCGGGCCGGTTCGTCGCGGTCAGCGCCGGCGACGCGCTGGAGGCCACGATGGCGGCCCACGGCTCCGGCGCTGTCGAGCGGTCGCGGCGCATGGACGGCATCGTCATGAACGTCGATGTCGGCGGTGGAACCTCGAAGATCGCCATCTGCGAACGCGGGCGCGTGCGAGAGGTGACGGCGATCGAGGTCGGCGCGCGCCTCCTCGCCGTGGACGATGCCGGCCGCATCACCCGGCTCGAGGAGGCCGGCCGCGCTTTTGCAAAGGAGGCGGGCGTATCGGTCGCACTGGGCCGAACCCTGACGCCCGCTGATATGGATGCAATTGTCGCTCAAATGACCGACCGGCTGATGGAAGTCGTCGCCTTAGAGAACGTTTCCCCGGGGACGGAGGCGTTTCTGCGGCTCCCGCCGCTTGCCTTCCGCGGCAAGGTCGACGCCATCACCTTCTCGGGTGGTGTGTCCGAGTTCATCTACGGACGCACCGGGGATACCTACGGAGATTTCGGCGCCAATCTCGGAGCGGCCATTTTGGATCGCGTCCGGACCCTCGGCGTTCCGGTGGAGGAGCCGGCGGCCACCATCCGGGCCACCGTGATCGGGGCCTCCCAGTACACGATCCAGGTATCCGGCAATACCATATTCATCCATCCGATCGAGGCGGTGCCGGTGCGCAACGTCCCGGTGATCGCTCCCGCCTTCGACCTGGCCGGGCCGGAGATCGACGCCGGCGCCGTCCACGACGCCATAGAGGGCGCCCTCGCGAGACTGGATCTCTCCCACGCCCGCCAGGCCGTGGCGGTCGCCCTGCGCTGGCAAGGTTCAGCCACCTTCGGGCGCCTGCACGAATTCTGCACCGGCCTGCGCGAGGGCATGCGCGCGTTTCTGGCCAAGGACCATCCGCTCATTCTCGTCAATGACGGCGATATCGGAGGCCTGCTAGGGCTTCATCTCACCGAGGAGATGAAGATGGAAACGCCGGTCATTTCCATCGACGGGATCGAGCTCAAGGAGTTCGACTTCATCGACATCGGGGCGCTGATCCCGTCCTCGGGGGCGGTTCCCGTCGTCATCAAATCCCTGGTGTTCCCGGCGACCGCCTGAACGCGAGCGGCGGCCGGAAAGGGGAGCCATGGCCACGCGGAAACACAATCGTCAGAGCGACCTCCGTGCCTTCATCTCGGAACTCCGGGAATCGGGAGATCTGCGGGAGTTGATCGGCGCCGACTGGAATCTCGAGATCGGCGCCATCACCGAGATCCTGGGGGAGCAGGAGGGTCCCGCCCTCCTGTTCGACGAGATCAAGGGATATCCCAAGGGCTACCGGGTCTTCGCCAATGTCTTCCGCACCCATGCCCGCGCCGCCGCCGTGCTGGGCTTGCCGACGGAGCTCTCCGGCGTCGCCCTGCTCAACGCCTGGCGCCAGAGGCTGAGGACGATGTCACCCATCGCCCCCGAAACCGTGGCCGATGCTCCGGTGTTCGAGAACCGGATGGAGGGGGCGGATGTCTCGCTCACGCGGTTCCCGGCCCCGGTCTGGCACGAGCACGACGGCGGTCGCTACCTGGGAACCGGATGCGGCGTGATCACCCGCGACCCCGACACCGGCGCCGTGAACGTCGGCACCTACCGCTGCATGATCCAGGGGCCGGACCGCATCAGCGTCAAGATGAACAAGGGCAAGCACGGGCGGCTCGCCATGGAGAGGTATCACGCCCGCGGCGAGTCCTGTCCCGTCGCCATCAGCTTCGGCCAGGCCACATCCATCTTCCTCGCCGCCCAGCTGCCGCTGGCGCCCGCCTTCAGGGAATACGAGGTGGCGGGCTGGCTCCAGGGGGCGCCCGTGGAGGTCGTGGACAGCCCGATCCACGGGCTCCCCATCCCCGCCAGCGCCGAGATCGTCATCGAGGGGGAAATCCCGCCGCTCCCGGAGGAGGAGCTCCCCAAGGAAGGCCCCTTCGGGGAATGGCCGGGCTACTTCGCCGACACCACCGTCGGCGAGGTGCCGCTGATGACGGTGCGGGCGGTCTATCACCGCAACGATCCCATCATCCTCGGCGTCCCGCCCCTCAAGCCGCCCAACAACTACATCTCGGTTCCCCTCGGCGCGGCCCAGCTCTGGGACCAGATGGAGGCCGCGGGCATCCCCGACATCGCGGGCGTGTGGGGCCACGTCTACGGCGGTCAATCGGGGCCGTTCACGGTGGTTTCGATCCGCCAGCGCTACGCCGGGCACGCCAAGCAGGCGGCGCTGGCCGCCTGCGCGGCCCGGGCCGGGGCCTATGGCGGCAAGTTCGTGGTGGTGGTCGACGACGACGTGGACGTCGCCGACATCGACGACGTGATCTGGGCCGTGGCCACGCGCTGCAATCCCCGCGAGGGCATCGACATCGTGCGCAACGTCTGGACCTCCCCGGCCGATCCCGCCATCGCGCCCGAGGATCGCTCACCCCGGGGCTACACCATGGACCGCGTGCTGATCGACGCCTGCCGGCCCTACCGGTGGCGCGAGGAGTTCCCCGCCGTCAACGTGTTCTCGGACGACTACCGCGAGAGGATTCGGAGGAAGTGGGGCCTGTGATGCGCTCCGCGCGGCAAGGACGGGGCCCTTCCAGGGAAAAGGGGCGCGGGCCGCGATGGCCCGCGCCCCCGATCGGGCATTCACGTTCAGGCTAGCCGTTGCACTCCATCTGGCCGGCGAAGCTGCCGCTGCCCTCGTACCAGATCTTGCAGGCCATGCCCGCCTTGATCGCCTTGACCTTGGCCTTCTTGCCGTTGACAGTGAGCTTGGTGTAGCCGTTCGTCATGCGGGCCTTCTCGGACTTGCCGCCGGCCTCGAACTCGAAACGGCCCTTCTTGCCGATCTTCGAGATCTTGCCGTCCACGATCTGCCATTGGACCTTGCGCACCTCCGACTTCGGATTGGCGAGGATGCTGGCATAACGGTCGTA
>DASWKZ010000303.1:0-14885 GCA_036396355.1 Alphaproteobacteria bacterium | reverse complement strand
CAGGTTGGCAAGGCCGACATACATGCCCAGCTGATAGGTGATCTTGCGCGGGAGCTCGAGTCCGGCGAGGTCGAGGACGTACTTGTCGCCGATCCCCAGCGCGATCGCGTGGAAGCCGGCGAGGAAGGTCCCGAGTCCCAGCAGGACAAGGACCGCCGTCACGACGGCCAGGGCGAGCTTCAGGCGATCGCGGCGCACGGTCCGGCTTCCGGGTCCCCTCGGTGAGTGCGGGCCCATGTTAGCCGATTCCGGCAGCGGGCAAAGGCGCGTCGGCCCGCGCCCACCCGGAATCGGGTGGGGGGCCGATTCGAATCGGTGGAAACGCGTCCTTAGTTCGGCCGACCACCGGCGCCGTGGCCGCGGCCCTGGCCGCCCGCCCCGTGGGCGATGCCGGCCCCCGCGCCATGCGCCCCGGCCCCGGTGGTGACGGTGGTTCCGATCCCGGTGGCCGCGGCGTCGCCGGGGCCGGTGGTGATGGTCGCGCCGCTTCCGGTGGTGATGGTGGTGCCGCCGCCATGGCCGCCCGCCACCGCGTGGCCGAACGCGTGTCCGCGTTCGCCGGGGGCGGCGTCGGGAGCGCCCTGCCCCTGGGCGCCCACCACGGGATTCGTCCCCTGGCCGACCGAAACCTGGTTGCCGGAGCCGGTGGTGACCACGGTCTCGGGAGTCCCCACTCCGCTCTCGTGCAGGTGCTTGCTGATGGCCAGGCCGAGATTCCGCTCGGTGACGAGCCCGTCCTCGTAGAGCTGGTTGTACATGTTGCCCCAGCCGGTGTCGGCCTTCATGGCGGCGATGTCGTCCTTGGTCAGCAGCGTGTCGGTGGTCGTCTGGGATTCGTGGATGGCGTCGACGATCATCTGGTTGCCGGGGGAGAGGGCGTCGTACGCCCCCTCGTTGGTGTCCTGGGCCCGCGCGCTGCCGGCGAATGCTAGGGCAAGGGCAAGGGCCGAAGCCAATAGAACCGGTTTCATCGCTGGTCTCCCTAACATACCGTCAGCGGGCTCTGGCGTTGGCGCGGTCGAGCCGCTGCGCGGTCTGGATGATGATCTCCGTGCTGGTGGCGCTGTCCTTGAAGATCGTTCCCTGGTTGGTGACGACGCGCATGCGGGTGGTCGCCGGCGTCAGACGCTCGAGATCGATCTCGATGGTGCGGTCGTAGGCCTCGCCCTCGATCCTCCATCCGATTTCCGCCACGGCGTCGCGCGTCACCTTTATCTCCATGCGCCTCAGGGTCCCGAGGGTCGCCCGGCGAAGGTCCTTCACCGGCGCGGTGAACGTCTTGTAGGCGATGCCGGTCAGCGTGTGGTTGACGCCCGCGCTGCCGGCGATGCCGCCGGCGGTGAGGGCCACGCTCGCGCATCCCTGCAGGGCGATCGCCGCCGCGACGGTGACGGCCCGGATGACCTCGGCCATAAGGTTCGGTCCGCTCCTCAAGGACGGATGGCATAGTTTTGTATGTCTCAGCTTAACGCCGGATGAACGGAATGGATAGGGCGGCGGCGCCGGGGCGCCCGCGTTAACCCTAACACCGCCGGAAAGCGGTCCCGTACGGGCCTCCGTGGCGGGTCCCGCCGGGGCGTGCTAGGCTGCCGCCTCGAGGGTTCCATCCGATATCGGGGAGGTGCGCCATGACCAGGGTCGCGACCAGGCCCGCCCGCGGGGCCGCGCGAGGGCCGGCCCTCGCCTGTTCCGGGATCGATCACGTGGTGCTGCACGTGAAGGATCCGGCCGCTTCCAAGGAATTCTACATGGACGTGCTCGGCATGACCGTGCACCACGAGGGCGCCGGCTACGTGTTCCTGCGCTCGGGCGCCCAGCTGCTCGCCCTGTTCGCCGACGACGATCCGGAGTCGCGCCGGGGCAGCGATCTCAATCACTTGGCGTTCAACGTCCCCTCGGGGAGCTACGAGGAGATCAAGGGCGCGCTGGAGGCGCGGGGCCTCGAGGTGCGGGGACGGGCGGGCGACCCGCGCTGCATCTACTTCGACGACCCCGACGGCTATACCCTGCAGATCGTCGTCCCCGGCTGAGCGACGCCCGCGGTTCCGGCGCGGTTGCCCGCCGCGGCCGCGCCCCCCTAGAATGGTCCGCGGCCGGTAACGCCCGTGGCCGACGCCGCCCGCGAGGGGGGAAGGGATCACCATGACACACGCGATCGCCCGGGTGGCGGCGACGGCGCTGCGGGTGCCGGTCGATTTCTCCGAGATCGGCTCCGACCGTGTCCAGACCAATTCCGTGTGCGTCGTCGAGGTGGAGACCGCCGACGGCCTCGTCGGCCACGGGCTCACCTCGATCACCCAGGCGCCGGTGGTGGCCGCCGCCGTCAACGCCGTGGCCGGCCCCGCGATCCTCGGCATGGACGCGCTGGCCCACGAGCCGGTGTGGCAGACGCTCTATTGGACCATGACCCCCTGGGGGCAGTCGGGCTACGCCAGCCACGCCGTCAGCGCCGTCGACCTGGCGCTGTGGGACATCAAGGGCCAGGCCCTGGGGATGCCGGTCTGGCGGCTGCTCGGCGGCGCCCGCGACCGGCTCGAGGCCTACGTCACCTGCGGATTCTCGTTCCTCGATCGCGACCAGCTGGCGGCGGCGGCGCGGCGCATGGCCGGGCGCGGGTTCCGCTCGGTCAAGATGCAGGTGGGCCGCCCGGGGCTCGATGCGCGGCGGTCCCGGCAGCCGCTCGCCGACATGGTGCGCGAGGACGTGCGGCGGGTCGCCGCCGTGCGCGAGGCGGTGGGCGAGGAGGTGGAGATCGCCATCGACGCCGGCTGCCGGCTCGATCTGCCCCACGCCGTCGACCTCGCGCGTCGCGTCGAGCCCTTGGGCGTCACCTATTTCGAGGAGCCCATCGTCCAGAACGACGTCCGCCTGATGGCCGAGATGCGGCGCCAGACCTCGCTGCGCCTCAGCGCCGGGCAGAACGAGGGGCTCGCCTACCGCTTCCGCGACATGCTGGTGGCGGGCGCGGTGGACATGGTCCAGCCCAACGTCATCATCACCGGCGGCATCACGCTCTGTGCGAAGATCGCCGGCCTCGCCGCCGCCTTCAACGTGCCCATCGGCAACGGCGGCGGCGCGCCCTACCACAACATGCACCTGCAGGCGGGACTCGCCAACGGCACCGCCGTCGAGTACCAGCTCAACTCCGCCGGCGCCGCCGAGGCGATCTATGAGGGGCTGCCGGCGGTCACGGACGGTTGGCTCGACCTGCCCGAGGCCCCCGGCCTCGGCTTCAAGCCGATCCCCGAGGCCGTCGCCGAATTCGCGGAAAACTAGGGCGGTCCGCTACTCGGCGGCGCGCGCCCGGGCGGCGCCCCGGTGGGGCCAGTAGACGAAGCCGAGCCCGCACTTGGCGTGGTGGGAGGGGAAGTAGTCGATCAGCTTGCCCGGCCGGCCCATGGCGCCGGCGGCCACGATCCAGGCGCGGATCTCGGCGGTGCCGCCGCGCAGGGTATCGGAATCGAAGGTGAACAGGTTGGTGAGCTGTTCGCCCTCGCCGCGCTCGATGCGCTCCAGCACCCAGTGGTCCAGGGGCTCGTCGATCCAGCCGGCGCGCGGCCCCCGCGGGTCGTGGCTCAGACCGCCCGAGCCGTAGATGGCGACGCGCTCGGGCGCCTCCGCCAGGATTTCGCGAAGCGCGAGCCCCAGCTCCCAGCAGCGCCGCCCGGTCGGCAGCGGCGGGAAGTTCTCGTTGAGGAAGATCGGCACCACCGGGATGTCGTTGTCGGGCACGATGCGGGGATGGGGGTGGATCAGCATGTGCGACATGCCCTGGCGCGGGTTTCCGAGCGGTTGCATCTTGCGCATGATGGCCGGATCGAAGCCGCGATGCACCAGGCCCTTGAGCACCCGCTCGGCGAGGTCCACGTGGACCGGCACCGTGAGGTGGGATGCCTCGAGCGGCTGGGGCATGTAGCGCGGCTTGGTGGCGCCCCACACCTCGGCGCCGGTGAACACGGCGAGGGTCGGGATGTTGGACTCGTTGAACATGTCGCCCTGGTCGTCGCCCACATAGACGATGGCGTCGGGGCGGTAGGCGGCGATCTCCTCGCGAATGACCGCGAAGGCGCGCTCGATCCGCGCCACCTGCTCCTTCACCACCTCGGGCGTCTCGCCCCTGGCCGAGGCGGGCTGCGCGCCCTTCATGTAGTCGGGGATGGCGTCGTAGACCTTGGGCCACACCTCGGGCGGGCAGAACACCGCCGGCGCGTGGGAGGTGGCGATTCCGAGTCCAAGCATGGGTTGCTCCAGCCTTTCGGCCATTATTCCGCATCCCCCGCCCGTGGCGCCAGCCCCTTGGGGCGGGCAGCCGCCAGCGTCCCATCGGCCGACATGCCGATGGATTGGCCGGGTCCTGCCCGAATCCCGGGCAGGGGCGGGGATGGGCGAGGGGCGCCTTAGTCCGAGAGCCGCTCGATGATCCAGATCACGAGACGCCCGCTCAGGCCGAAGAGCACCAGGAACACGCCCAGGGACGCCAAAAACACACCAAGAGTCACGGTTCTCCTCACGCAGCATGAAACGCGGCCGAACACCCAGCCACGCGAATCAACAAAGCAAGATGCGCGCCAAGGGGCGAAGGAGCCCCCCGGCACCGTCCCTGACTGCCTCGCTCTCGGAAGGCCGCGATGCGGCCGGGCCCGGCTCGCGCCCTCGCTAAGGCGCGCGGCCCCCGCTAATCTGGCAGCCATGGACGCCGAACGCAACCTCGATGCCCCCGCCGGCTGGTCCTTCGACGGCCTGTTCGCGTCCCTCGAGTCGGACAGGGACCGCACAGCGCTGTTGTCGGTAGGTTCCGACGGCATGGAGGAGCTCTCCCGCGGGGCCCTCCTCGACCGCGCCGAGGGCCTCGCCGCCGGACTCGCCGCCGCCGGCCTCGCCCCCGGGGAGGCCGTGGCCCTGGTGGCGCCCAACGGTCCCGACTGGATCGCCTGCTGGCTGGGGCTCGCCCACGCCGGCGCCGTGATCGCCGCCTTCGACGACCTCACCCCCGCCGACGAGCTGGCCGCCGCGGTCGCCGCCTGCGGCTGCCGGTTCGCCTTGGCGGCGCCGGCCCATCTCGCGGTGCTGGCGGAGGGGGCGGAGGAGGGGGCGTTCCGGCTGTTCGCCCTGGCCCCGCCCGCGGGGCATGATCTCCCCGCCGGGGTCCGCTCCTGGGAGTCGCTCCTCGGCGGCCCCGCTTCGCCGCCCGCCCTCGGCGCCAACGCGCCGGCGGTGATGGTCCATACCTCGGGGACCACCGGCGCGCCCAAGCGGTTCGTGCTCACCCGCGGCCACATCGCCGCCAATGTCGGCGCCCTGCTCGCGGCAGGCCTGTTGGGCGAGCGGGATCGCGTTCTGCTGCCGCTTCCGCTGCATCACGTCTACCCCCTCATCGTCGGCATGCTCACGCCGCTGGCGGCGGGGGCGGCGCTGGTGCTGCCGGCGGCGGTGACCGGGGCCGAGATCGGCCGCGCCCTGGCGCTGTCCCGCGCCGCCGCCATGATCGGGGTGCCGCGCCTCTACGACGCGATCGCCTCGGGCATCGAGGCCCGGGCCGGCGCCGTGGGGAGGTTCCTCTTCAAAAGGCTCGCCGGCCTCGCCCTGGCCGTCCGCCGCCGCCTCGGGCTCAACCCGGGACGGGTGCTGTTCGCGCCCCTCCACCGCAGGCTGGGCGGCCGGCTGCGGCTCCTCGTCTCCGGCGGCGCCCGCATGGAGCCGGCGGTCTTCGAGCGGCTGGAGGCCCTCGGCTTCGACGTGCTCTCGGGCTACGGCCTCGCCGAGACGGCCTCCATCTTCACCGGCAACCTCCCCTGGTCGAAGCGCCCGGGCTCCGAGGGCCGGCCGCTTGCCGGCGGGGCGGTCCGGATCGCCGGCGCCGGCGCCGACGGCATCGGCGAGATCCAGCTCACGGGGCCCAACGTCTTCGCGGGCTATCTCGACGATCCCGGGCTGAACGCGCAGGCCTTCACCGAGGACGGCTGGTTCCGCACCGGCGACCTCGGCCGGCTCGACCGCGACGGATTCCTCCACGTCACCGGCCGCGCCAAGGAGCTGATCGTGCTCGGCGGCGGCAAGAACATCGATCCGGAGGCGGTGGAGCGGCGCCTGGCGGCGGCGCCGGCCGTGGCCGAGGCGGCCGTGCTCGAGCGCGAGGGCCGCCTGGTGGCGCTGGTGCGTCCCGACCTCGCCCGCCTCCGCGCCGAGGGCAAGACGCGGCCCGAGGACGCCATCCGCGTCGCGCTCAGGGATGCCGCGCGCGGCCTGCCGTCCTACGCGCATCCCTCGGGATTCGCCCTGGTGCGGGCGCCGCTCCCGCGCACGCGCCTCGGCAAGCTGCGCCGCTTCCTGCTGCCCGAACTCTACGAGGACGCCCTGCGGGGCCGCACCGCGCCGCCGGCGCCGCTCTCGCCCGAGGACCGCGCCCTCGTCGCCGAGCCCCCGGGCAGCCGCATCTGGGCGCTGCTGGAGGCGCGCTACGCCGCCCGCGGCCTCGCCATGGACGCGAGCCCCGAGCTCGACCTCGGCATCGATTCGCTGGAGTGGATGACCCTCGCCCTCGAGCTCGAGGGCCGCCTCGGCATTCGCCTGGACCGGCCGGCGGTCGGCCGCATCCTCACCGTGCGCGATCTCGTGCGCGAGGCCATCGCCGCCGCCGGCGCGCCCGGCACCGCGGTGGAGGCCGAGGACGGGACCGCCTGGATCGCGCCGCCGGGCGCCGCCCTGCGGGTCGCGGGCACCGTGCTGTTCGCCGTCAACAAGGCGGTGGCGCGGGTCCTGTTCCGCCTGCGGGTCGAGGGCCGCGCCCACCTGCCCGAGGGCGGCCGCCCCATGGTCCTCGTCGCCAACCACGCGAGCGACCTCGACGCGCCCTTCCTGGTGGCGGCCCTGCCTCACGGCATCGCCCGCCGGCTGTGGTGGGGCGGGGATACCACGCGCCTGTTCCGGGGACGGCTGGCCCGCACCTTCGGCCGCATCGCCCACATCTTCCCGGTCGACGAGCACGCGCCCGCCCACACTCTTGGCCTAGCCCGCCGTGTGCTTGACCGCGGCGATTCCCTCGGCTGGTTCCCCGAGGCCTGGCGCACGCCCGACGGCGCCCTGCAGCGCTTCCTTCCCGGCATCGGCATGCTGCTTGAGGGCCGCGACGTCGATGTCGTCCCCGCCTATATCGAGGGCTCCTTCGAAGTGATGCCGCGGGGCGCCCGCCGGCCGCGGTTCCGTCCCGTGCGCGTCCGCTTCGGTGCCCCGGCGCGCCCCCAGGCGCTTGCCGCCGAGGGCGCGGGGGGGAGCACCGCCGAGCGCATCGCCGCCGCCCTGGAGCGCCGCGTCGCGGCCCTCGCCGAGGGGGGCGGCGGGTCCGCGGATGTCAGGCCGCCCGCCGGAACGGATTGAGGAGCAGGCGGTCGAGGCGCGATTCGCCGGGGTCGCGGAACTCCGGCAGGCCGATGGTCATGGCGTCGTGGCCGCGCTCGGGCTGGGCGCGATAGGTGCCGAACAGCCTGTCCCAGACCGAGAGAAAGTTGCCGAAGTTGCTGTCGGTCTCGCGCCGGATCACCGAATGGTGGACCCGGTGCATGTCGGGAGTGACCACGACGGCCCTCAGCACGCGATCGAGGCGCAGCGGCAGCCGGACGTTGCCGTGGTTGAACACCGAGGCGCCGTTGAGGAGGACCTCGTAGAGGACCACCGCCGCCGCCGGCGCGCCGAGGGCGAGCACCGCCGCGAACTTCAACAGGATCGAGAGCAGGATCTCGACCGGGTGGAAGCGGACCCCGGTGGTGAGGTCGATGTCGAGGTCGGTGTGGTGCATGCGGTGCAGCCGCCACAGCACGGCGACGTAGTGGAAGGCCACGTGCTGGCCGTAGATGACGAGATCGAGCGCGATCACCGACGCGGCGAGGGCGAGCCACGGCGCCGCCGCGACCCGGTTGAACAGGCCGAGCCCCTGGGCCTCGGCCCACAGGGCGACGCCCACGACCGCGGTGGGGAACAGCAGGCGCACGAGCACGGCGTTGATGGCGACGATGCCGAGGTTGCCGGGCCAGCGCCTCAGCCTGGGAACGGCCCGCGCGCGCCGGGGGGCCAGGCCCTCCCAGGCCGCCATCGCCGCCAGGACGACGGCGAACGCGCCGAGCCGGACGGCGGATTCGTGTTCGGTCAGGATCTCGATCATGGGGCGGCATTGTAGCAGCGTCGGGTGGCGGGCCGCCTCTCCCCGGCGCGCCGGCGCGGGGCGCGGTTGACAGGGGCCAGGCGGGGCCTTATGGTCCGCGCCGCGCCGGGGGCGGAGCAAGCGCCCCGCGGCCGCGAGGAAGCCGCCATGAAGGTCCGGAACTCACTCAGATCGGCCAAGGCCCGCGACAAGAACTGCCGCGTCGTCCGGCGCAAGGGCCGGGTCTACGTCATCAACAAGCGCAACCCGCGTCTCAAGGCCCGCCAGGGCTGACCCGATCCATTGCCGCATGACCGGGCCGGACCTGCCGCCGGCCCGTTTCCGCGCGCCCGGGGCGCGCCCTTCCGCCGTCAGTCGTGGACCACGTGGATGCGCAGCACGTTGGTGGCGCCGGGCGTGCCGAAGGGCACCCCGGCGGTGACCACGAGCTTCTGGTTGCGCCGCACGAAGCCCTCGCGCTCGGCCACCCGGGCCGCGCGCACCACCATGTCGGAGAAGGTCCGGACGTCGGCGGTATGCACCGCGTGCACGCCCCACGCCACCGCCAGCCGTCGCGCCGTCGCACGACTGCCGGTGATGCACATGATGGGCACGTCCGGGCGCTGGCGCGAGGCCCGGAGCGTGGTCGAGCCGGAGGTCGTGTAGGTGACGATGACCGAGGCGGAGACCGTGTGGGCGACCTCGCGGGCGGCGGCGGTGATGGCGTCGGCGTCGGTGGCGCGGGATTCGACCCGACCCATCTCCATGAGCCGGCGGAAATAGGGGTCGCGCTCGACCCGCCGGATGATGCGGTCCATCATGGTCACGGCCGCCGCCGCGTGCTGGCCCACCGCCGTCTCGGCCGACAGCATCACCGCGTCGGCTCCCTCGTAGACGGCGGTGGCGACGTCGGAGGCCTCGGCCCGGGTCGGCGCCGGCGCATGGATCATCGATTCCAGCATCTGGGTGGCGACCACCACCGGCTTTCCCGCATCGCGGCAGCAGCGGACGATCCGCTTCTGCACGCTCGGCACCTCCTCGAGGGCCATCTCCACGCCGAGATCGCCGCGCGCCACCATGACCGCGTCCGACCGCGCCACGACCTCGTTGAGCGCGTTGATGGCCGACGGTTTTTCCAGCTTCGCCATGATTCCTGCGCGGCCCTTTACGATGTCGCGGACCTCGGCAATGTCCTCGGGCTTCTGGACGAAGCTTACCCCCACCCAATCGACCCCGCTGGCGAGGGCGAATTGGAGATCGCGCCGGTCCTTGGCGGTCAGCGCCTTCAACGGCAGCATGGTGTTGGGAACGTTGAGCCCCTTATGGTCCGACAGCACGCCCCCTGTCACCACGCGGGTTTCGGCAAAGTCCTTACCCGCCTTTTCGACCCGCAGGCGGAGGCGGCCATCGTCGAGGAGCAGGTCGATCTTCGGCTCCAGCACCGCGAACACTTCGGCGTGGGGAAGACACACGCGACCGCGATCCCCCGCCGATTTCGACATGTCGAGCCGGAAGTGGTCCCCCGCCCTGAGGGTCACCTTGCCCTCGGCGAATGTGCCGATGCGGAGCTTGGGGCCCTGGAGGTCGGTGAGGATGGCGATGGGGCGCCCGTGGTCGTGCTCCACGGCCCGGATCGCCTCGATCATCGCCGCCAGTTCCTGGTGGTTGCCGTGGCTGAAGTTCAGCCGGAACACGTCGGCGCCGCGGCGGTGGAGGGTCTCGATCTGGCGGCGGGTACTGCTGGCGGGGCCGAGGGTGGCGATGATCTTGGCGTTGCGTCTGCGGCGCATGGAGCAACACTAGCGCCGCCGTGTGACAGGCGCCAGCACCTCTTTGACTCTCCATGGCTTTCTCGGCCTCCGGATTGATCGGCAGGGGCGCGCGCCGCTATAGTCCCGGGGCGGCCCCGACGGGCCGGGAAGGAACCGCCATGGACATGCCGGCACCGGACGCGGGGGTGATGGCGCGGCGCCGGGAGATCGCGGCGGCGCTCCGGCGCCTGATGCCCGGGGGCAGGGTGATCGACCGGGCCGCCGAGCTCTCGGCCTACGAGAGCGACGGGCTTACCGCCTATCGCCAGCAGCCCCTGATCGTGGCCCTGCCCGCCGACCGCGACGAGGTCGCCGCGGTGCTGCGCTTCTGCGGCGCGGAAGGCATCAAGATCGTTCCGCGCGGCGCCGGGACCTCGCTCTCCGGCGGAGCGCTGCCGCTCGCCGACGGGATCACCCTCGGGCTGTCGCGGCTCAACCGAATCCTCGAGATCGACTATGCCAACCGCACGGTGACGGCGGAGCCCGGCGTCACCAACCTCGCCATCACCGATGCCGTGAGCGGACACGGTTATTATTACGCGCCGGATCCGTCGAGCCAGGTGGCCTGCACCATCGGCGGCAACGTCGCCGAGAACGCAGGCGGGGTGCATTGCCTCAAATACGGTCTGACCACCAACAACATCCTTGGGCTCGAGATGGCGCTGGTCACCGGCGAGGTGGTGCGCCTCGGCGGCAAGCACCTGGACGCGGCCGGGCTCGACCTGCTCGGCGTGCTCGCGGGCTCGGAGGGGCTGCTGGGCGTGCTTGTCGAGGTCACGGTGCGGATCCTCAAGACGCCCGAAAGCGCTAGTGCCCTGCTGCTGGGCTTCGGGACCGTCGCCGATGCCGCGCGCTGCGTCGGCGACATCATCCGCTCGGGGACCATCCCCGCCGGCATGGAGATGATGGACCGGCCCGCCATCCACGCCGCCGAGGCCTTCGTGGGCGCCGGCTACCCGCTCGACGCCGAGGCCCTGCTCATCGTCGAGATCGACGGCCCCGCCGCCGAGGTCGCCGCCGCCGTGCCGCGCATGGAGGCGATCGCCCGCGCGGCCGGGGCGACCTCGCTCCGGGTGAGCGCTTCGGAGGAGGAGCGCCTCGCCTTTTGGGCCGGGCGCAAGGCGGCGTTCCCCGCGGTTGGGCGCATCGCCCCCGATTATTACTGCATGGACGGCACCATCCCGCGCGGGCGCCTGCCCGAGGTGCTGGCCCGCATCGGCGAGATGTCGGGGCGCTACGGCCTCCAGGTGGCCAACGTGTTCCATGCCGGCGACGGCAACCTCCATCCCCTGATCCTCTATGACGCCAACGCCCCCGGGCAATTGGAGAAGGCCGAGGCGTTCGGCGCCGAGATCCTGCGGCTCTGCGTCGAGGTGGGCGGCGTGCTCACCGGCGAGCACGGGGTCGGCGTCGAGAAGCGCGACCTCATGAGCGAGGTCTTCACCGAGGACGACCTCAGGCACCAGCAGCGGCTCAAATGCGCCTTCGACGGGGCCGGGCTCCTCAATCCGGGCAAGGTGTTCCCGACCCTGCACCGCTGCGCCGAGCTGGGGCGCATGCACGTCCACGGCGGACGCCTGCCCCATCCCGAACTCGAGCGGCTCTGAGCCGTGTCCGGCGAACTTCTCGTCCCCGAAACCGAAGAAGCGCTGCGCGAGGTCATCGCGGAGGCCGCCGCGGCTGCCCGCGCCCTCGAAATCCAGGGGCGCGGCACCAAGCGCGGCCTCGGCCGCCCCGTTTCCGCCGCGTCCCGGCTGTCGTTGGCGGCGCTTTCGGGGATCGCCTATTACGATCCGGGGGAGCTGGTGATGGAGGCCCAAGCCGGCACTCCGCTGGCCGAGATCGAGGCGGCGCTCGCGGAGAACGACCAGCATCTCGCCTTCGAGCCGGGCGGTCTCGGCCGCCTCTACGGCGACGAGGGGGACCGCGGAACCATCGGCGGGGTGTTCGCCTGCAACCTCTCGGGCCCGCGCCGTCCCTTCGCCGGCGCGGCGCGGGATCACCTATTGGGCATCCGCGCCGTCAGCGGCCGCGGCGAGGCCTTCGCCTCGGGCGGCCGCGTGGTGAAGAACGTCACCGGCTACGACATGGGCAAGCTGCTGGCGGGCTCCCACGGGACGCTGGCGGTGCTGGCGCGGGTCACCTTCAAGGTGCTGCCGCGCCCCGCGGCCACGCGCACGGTGCTCCTTTTCGGCATCGGCCCCGCCGACGGGCTGGAGGCGATTCGCGCCGCTGACGGTGGGTGGGAGATCAATGCCGCGGCCTATCTCGGCGCGCGGGCGGCTGCCCGGTCGCGCATCGAGCCGGTGGCCGGCGCCGGCGGTCCGGTCACCGCCATCCGCCTCGAAGGCACGCCGGAGGCGATAGGCGAAAGGGCGGGGGCCCTCAAATCGGCGCTCTCCCGGTGGGGCGGTATGGGCGAGTTGGAAACGGAGGAGTCCCGCGCCTTCTGGGCGGAATTGCGCGACGGGGCGCTGCTGCCGCCGGGCGGGGACCACATCTTGTGGCGGCTCTCGCTGCCGCCGGCCGCGGCCGCGGGCATCGCGGGTCCGCTCGCGTCCGAGCTCGGGGGCGAGCTGCTGTTCGATTGGGCGGGAGGCCTTGCCTGGCTGGCGCTTCCCGGGCCCGGCGATGGGGACGGCGCCGATATGGCGGCACGGCGCATCCGCGGGGCCGTCGCGCCGACGGGCGGCCACGCGACGCTGTTCCGCGCGCCCGGGGAGGTGCGCGCCCGCATCCCCGTGTTCGAGCCCGAGGCGCCGGCGCTCGCCGCGCTCACCCGGCGCCTCAAGGAGAACTTCGATCCCAACCGCGTGCTCAATCCGGGCCGCATGTACGAGGGGGTGTAGGTGCGGACCGGGTTCACCGAGGCTCAGCGCGCCGATCCCGCCGTCGCCGAGGCCGACGGAATCCTGCGGGCCTGCGTCCATTGCGGCTTCTGCGCGCCGTCCTGCCCCACCTACCGCATCACCGGCGACGAGCTCGACGGCCCGCGCGGGCGCATCTGGCTCATCCGCGACATGCTGGAGAGCGACGCGCCGCCCAGGCCCGAGGCGGTGCGCCACATCGACCGCTGCCTCGGCTGCCTCGCCTGCCTGCCGGCCTGCCCCTCGGGGGTGGACTACCGCCACCTGGTCGAGCTCGCCCGCGAGCGGATCGAGGCGCGGGGCCGTCGCACGCTCGCCGACCGGGCGCTGCGGGCAATCCTGGCGCGGATGCTGCCGGATGCGGAGCGGGCCCGGCTCCTGTTCGCGCTGGCCCGTCCCTTGGCGATGCTGGCGCCGGTCCTGCCCGGGCGCCTCGGCGCGGCGCTGGCCCTCGCCGGCTCGGCCCCGCCCGCCGGCAAGCCCGGCCCCGCGCCCGGGATCTATCCCGCCGAGGGCGCGCGCAGGGGCCGGGTGGGCGTGCTGGCCGGCTGCGTCCAGGCGGCGCTGGCGCCCGGCATCAACGCCGCCCTCATCCGTCTCCTCAACCGCGCCGGCATCGAGGTCGTGGTGTTCGAGCGCGCGAAGTGCTGCGGGGCCATCGACCAGCATCTCGGGCGCGGCGCCGACGCCCGCGCCCGGGCCCGCGCCGCCGTCGCCGCCATCGCCGCCGAGATGGAGGCGGGCGGCCTCGACGCCGTGGTCCAGACCGCGGCCGGCTGCGGGACCCTGATGAAGGACTACGGCCATCTCCTCGCGGGGGATCCCGAATGGGCCGCGCGGGCGGGGACGGTCGGCCAGCGGGTCCGCGACGCCGGCGAATACCTGCTCGGCCTCGATCTCCCGTTCCGGTCCGATCTGCCCGCGCTCTCGCTCGCCTGGCAGGCGCCGTGCTCGCTCACCTTCGGCCAGGGGGCGGCGGCGGCGCCCCGCGCGCTGCTCGAAGGCGCCGGCTTCGCCGTCGCCGAGCCCGCCGACGCCGGCATGTGCTGCGGCTCGGCCGGCACCTACAACGTGCTGGAGCCCGGGCTCGCCGGCGAGCTCCGCGCGCGCAAGGCGGCTTCGCTGGACGCCCTCGGCGCCGATGCCGTGGTCACCGCCAATATCGGCTGCCTCGCGCAGCTCCGGGGCGCCGTCGCCGCCCCCGTCCTCCATTTCGTCGAGATCCTGGACTGGGCGGCCGGCGGGCCGGTGCCGGAGGCCGTCAGATCGCTTACCGGGGACGGATGAATTACCGGCGCGTCATCGGCTATACTGCCTGAAAATCGTGATTCTGATCGGCAGGAGGACAACATGGACCGCGAAACCCAGACTGAGCTGGAGGCGGCGGCCTTCCGAACCCTGGTCGAGCACCTGCGCGGCCGCACCGACGTCCAGAACATCGCGCTCATGGACCTCGCCGGGTTCTGCCGCAACTGCCTCTCCAAATGGATGAAGGCGGCGGCCGACGAACGCGGCGTCCCGCTCGACTATGAGCAGGCGCGCGAGCTGGTCTACGGCATGCCGTATACCGAGTGGAAGGAGAAGTACCAGAAGGAGGCCACGCCCGAGCAGTTGGCGGCCTTCGAGAAGCACCAGGAAACCGAGCACTCGGGCGGGCGGTAGAGCACGTTTCCATAAGAACGGAATCGCCCCCCCCTCACCTAGCTCCAGATAGGCGCGGCCCCCCGAACAAGTCGGGGGGTGCGCCGCGCCAACCCTCCTCAACCCTCTCCCCCCGCTTGCGGGGGGAGAGGGAAGGGTGAGGGGGGGGTGGTCCCACCAAATGGAAACGTGTCTAGGTCGGAAGATTCCGCGCCGCGCTATTTCACCGCCATCATCCGCTCGACCGCGGCGCGGGCGCGCTCGGCCACGTCGGCCGGAATCTCGATCCTGGGCTCGAGCGTCTCCAGCGAGCGCAGGATCTTGGGCAGCGAGATCATCTTCATGTAGGGACACAGGTTGCAGGGCCGCACGAATTCGATCTCCGGCTCCTCGGCGGCGACGTTGTCGCTCATGGAGCACTCGGTGACCATG
>DASWKZ010000302.1:0-3239 GCA_036396355.1 Alphaproteobacteria bacterium | reverse complement strand
CACCGGCCGGCAGGTCAGCCACCCCGGGCTCGGCGCCTTCTTCGACACCTTCGAGAAGGGCCGCTACAGCCGCCGCCACGGGCGGAACTGAGGGCGGTGTCCGTCAGCCGCGCCTGACACCCGCTCTTTCCCTCACGCCGCCTCCGTGCGCGCCCGGGCCGCGCGCAGGTGCCGGCTCAGTGCCGCGGCGAGGTCGCGCACGTGGGGCTCGCCCAGGATCTCGGTGTGCTCGCCGCCGATGGCGACCACGGCGAGGCGGCCTTCCATGAGCCGCCCCCAGGTGTCGTGGGCATCGGCATGCAACGACGGCGGCAGCGCCGTCTTGATCAGCACCGCCGGCCCGTCATAGGCGGGGGCCGGCGCGTAGCCGCGGGCGGCGGCGCGGGCGACGGCCTGGACCTGGCGCGTGGTCAGGCGTCGGCCGGCGGCATGGGCGTCCCGCGCGGCCTCGAGCGGAGGCATCCCCGCCACGCGTCGAAGGTGGCGCAGGACCCGGCGGAGCAGCGGGCCGAGGCGACTCCCCACATAGGCGGCCTTGCCGCGCGTATCGAGCGCCGCGAGCCGTTGGAGATGGCCGCGGACCTGGGCACCGAGGGGCGTGGCATTGCCGGCCTTGAGGCGGCTGTCGAGGATCGCCAGCAGCGCCACCGGCTCTCCCGCCCGGCGCAGCCGGCAGGCCATCTCGTAGGCCACCGCGCCGCCGAAGGAATAGCCGCCGAGGGCGTAGGGGCCACGCGGCTGAACCGCGCGCATGGCGGCGATATAGGTCTCGGCCATGTCGCCGACGGTCTCGGGCAGGGGGCCGTTGGCGAAGGTCCAGGGCGGCTGCAGCGCGTAGAAGGGCTGGTCGTCGCCAAGCAGATTGGCGAGATGGCGGAAGCCGATGACGTGGCCGTCGCCGCCATGGACGCAGAAGAAGGGCGGACGCGTGCCGCCGGGCTTCAGCGCCACCAAGGCCTCGCCGGGGCTGTCGCCCTCGATGCGCCGCGCCATCTCGGCGACGGTGCCGGCCTCGAGCAGGGCCGAGGGCGGCAGCGGCGTGCCCAACTCCTCCTCCACCCGCAGGAACAGCTCGATGGCCTGGAGCGAATCGCCACCGAGGACGAAGAAATCGTCGTCAAGGCCGATGTCCCCTCGGTGGAGCCGGGCCCGCCACAGGCGGAGGAGCCGGGCCTCGAGGGGGCTTGGCTCGCGGTCGCCGGAGCCGCGGGCGGGGGCGTTGGCGATGCGGGCCCGGATCGCCGTGAGGTCGGGCTTGCCGGTGGGCCCGAGCGGCATGGTCTCGAGGAAGACGATGGGCCGTGGCACCTTGAAGGCGGCGAGACGGCCCGCGGCGAATTCGCGCAGCGTCCGCTCGCCGAGCGCCGCGCCCGGGCGCCGGATGACGACGGCGGCCGGCTGCTCGCCCAGCGTCGGGTGGGGCAGGCCGACGACGACGGCGCCCTCGACGTCCGCGTGGGATTCGAGCACGCGGGCCACCTCGAGCGGCGCGATCTTCTCGCCGCCGCGGTTGATCTCGGCGGTCTTGCGGCCGGCCAGCGTCAGGCGGCCGGCCTCGTCGACGCGTCCGAGATCGCCGGTGCGGCACCACTCCCCCGCGAACACCTCGGAATTGTCGACGCCCTCGCCCTCGTAGCCCGAGAACACCGCGGGGCCGCGCGCGGCGATCTCGCCGAGCATGCCGGCGGGGAGCCGGTTGCCGTCGTCGTCGAGGATGGCGACCTCGTCCGACAGCCACAGCGTCTCGGTGTCGTCGCCGTCGAGGCGGGCGCCGGCGAGCTGGCCGGTCTCGCTGGTGTTGTAGGTCTCGATCACCGGGCAGCGGAAGGCGCGGGCAAGGCCCTCGCGGATCGCCGGGGCGAGGTGCTGGGCGCCGGAGCGGACGAAGCGCAGCCTCGCCGCCGCCGCCACATCGCCATAGTCGCCGGCGCGCGCGAGGATGGCGCGATGGTGGGTGGGGCTCGCGGTGTACCAGGTGGGGCGGAACCGCGCCAGGTGATCGAAGAAGGAGTCGGCGTCGAAGCGGGCGACGGCGACGATGCTGCCGCCCGCCGCCAGCGGCGGCGCGATCCCCATGTTGATGCCGTGGGCATGGAACGGGGGCATGAACAGGAGGCAGCGGTCCTCCGGCCCCAGCCTCACCCAGCCGCCGTTCTTGAAGGCGCGGTGGCGGAACACGCGGTGGCTCAAGGGCACCACCTTGGGGCGCGCGGTGGTGCCGGTGGTCAGCAGCAGCACCGCGAAGTCGTCGGGGCCCGGGCGCGCGGGCGCGTCGCCGGGCGGCCGGATCGGGGCGGGATCGGTGAAGCGGAACACCCCGGCGGGGGCCCCCGGGTCCGGCGCGATCTCGATCACCGCGAGCCCGGCGCGCCCGGCGGCGGCGCGGGCGGGATCGGCGGTCCCGGCCGCCACCATCAGGCCATCCGCCCGGAGGGTGCGGAGATAGGCCTCGTATTCCGGCGCCGTGAGGTCGGGGTTGAGGGGCGCCACGGCGCAGGCGGAGGCGACGCCGAACAGGGCGGTGACCATGGCGCCGCCCTGGGGCAGGGCGGTGGCGATGCGGTCCCCCGGGCCAAACCCCAGCGCCCTCAACGCATCGCCAACGTCGCCGATCTGGCGGAGGAGGCCGCCATAGGTCAGGGGATCGTGGTCGGCCTCCACCAGCGCCACGGCGTCCGGGGCCCGCCGCGCGTGGCCCGCGAGGACCTCGAGGATGGTGCCCTTGGCCGGCACGGCAACGCGAACCGGGTCGGTCAGCCGGATACCCCGCTGCGCCCTAGTTGTGCGCCAGCGGCCCGCGCAGCAGGCGGCCGGGCAGGGCGCCGGTGTGCTCGCCGTCGCGGATCAGCACCTCGCCGTTGACCACGGTGGCGCGGATGCCGTCGGCCTTCTGCAGAAGCCGCCCGGCGCCGGTGGGCAGGTCGTGGACCAGCTTCGGCAGGCGGGGCGCGATGGTCTCGGGGTCGAACACGCAGATGTCGGCGTGCCAGCCCTCGCGCAGCAGCCCGCGCCCCTTGATCCCCCAGAACGCGGCGATGTCGAAGGTGATCTTGCGGATGGCGCTCTCGAGCGGAATCTCGCGGGCGTTGCGCACCCAGTGGCCCAACAGGAAGCTGTGCACCGGGTTGAGGGTGGTGGTGACGTGGGCGCCGGCGTCGGTAAACGTCACCGTGCAGTTGGGATGGCGGATCATCCACAGCACGAAGTCCGGATCCTCGTTGTTGGAGGGATCGACGAAG
>DASWKZ010000301.1:0-4486 GCA_036396355.1 Alphaproteobacteria bacterium | reverse complement strand
CTCTTTGCCGGGCATTCGGTCGAGGAGTTCACGCCCTTCGGCACGCCGTGGACGGGGCCCGGCACGGGCTCGCCCAGGCAGCGCCTGGAAGAGCAGGACGCCGACGGGGTGGATGCCGAAGTGCTTTATCCCGCCCCCCAGTACCTGCGGTTGTGCCGCACCGCAATCAAGGAACCCGACGCGTACCAGGCCATGCTCCGGGCCTACAATGATTGGCTGGCCCTCGAATATTGCGCGGAGGCACCGGATCGGTTGTTGGGCGTGGGGGTCCTGCCCGTATCGGACATAGACTCCGCGGTCTCCGAGCTCCATCACTGCAAGGAGTTGGGTCTGCCAGCGGTCAATCTAGCTTCGTTCCCGGCCGGCCACCGGTACCCCTCCGACGAGGACGACAGGTTCTGGGCGGCGGCGCTCGAGATGGAGATGCCGCTGACTGTCCATGTCTCCATGTCGGCGCGGGAGGATTCGGGCGAGCCCGTCTTTGTCTACCCCAAGACGCCCTTGGCCGCGGAATGGGCGGCGACGGACTTCGCCCAGCGCTGCTATCGCTATGGTCTCCGCGGCGCGACCAATGCCGTCCAGATGATCCTGCAGGGTGTGTTCGATCGATTCCCCGACCTCAAAATCTACTTTGCCGAGAACCAGATTGGTTGGATTCCGCTGTTCCTCCAGCAGCTCGATCGTCAGTACGGCCGGAGCTACCACTGGGCGAAGAGGGAGCTCGGGCTTCGCCCCCTCGAGCGGCCGCCGAGTGAATATATCGGCGAGCATTGCTACTGGGGATTCTTCGACGATCCGGTTGGCATCCGGCTGCTGGACCTGATCGGTATGGACCGCGTCATGTGGAGCACGGACTTCCCCCATCTTGAGTGTGCCTGGCCCGAGTCCATGAAGCTGCTCGACGAGACCTTCGTGGGCATATCGGACGAGGATCGGTGGAAGATCACGGCCGGCAACGCCATCGAGTATTTCAACTTGGATCGGTGACCCGACCGCGCGTCCGAACCTGCTCGGAGGTACCCCTATGCGGACGAACGTAATGAGCCATTTTCTTCGAAGTGCCTTGGCGGTGGTGCTGACCGGCGCCACGCTTGCCGTGCCGCCCGATTCCGTTTCCGCCGCGGAGCGGAATCTCGAAACCTGGATGCGAGGCAAGGACCTCACGCTGGTCGTCACGTTCAGGGCCGGCGGCGGGCACGATCTGACGGCGCGGATGATCGCCAAGACGGGTCCCAAGTACTTTCCGGGGAAGCCCCGCATTCTGGTGAAGAACCTTCCAGGAAGCGGCGGCCTACGAGGCCTCCGATACGCCTACCAGCAGAAGCCCGATGGATTGACCGCCTCGCAGCTTCATCCCCAGTTTCTCCTGCGTCCCCTGATCGGGATGGAGATGGAGGGATTCGATCCCTCGAAGATTCGCCTGGTCGGGAACCTCCGGGGAGGGACGCCCCAGCAGTTGCTGTGCGTGCGCCGTTCGGTGGCGACCTCATGGGATGAGGTCGTCAAACTGGGGCGCCCGATCACGTTCGGCGACACGTCGTTCGGGTCGTCGGGCGGCGCCGGGGCCATGTTCCTGCAGTTGATCGGGGGACCGGTCAAGGTCGTGACGGGCTACGGCGGGACGGCGGGCATCATGGCCGCCCTCGACCGCGGCGAACTCGACTCCGGAAGGGCCTGTTTGATCGGCCGGGACGATACCATCGAGCGTCTTCATCCGGAGTGGCTCAGGAAGCCCACCTATCTCGTGCCCATCGCATATTACGGGGAAAAGCCGGATGAGGCCCGGTTGCGCGAGCTCGGCCTCGACATGCCACCGCTCCTGTTCGACTTGCCCGGAATCAGATATACCAAGGCGCAGAGGGACGCCCTCGAGCTCAATGTTCTGCTGACCGCCGTGGGCAATCGCTCGGTTTGGCTCCCTCCGGGAGTCCCGGACGACATGTTCCGCGCATGGAGCCACATGATAAGGAGTCTCGAGAAGGACGCCGAATTCATCGAGCTCTCGAAGGTCGGCGGACAGGAGGTCCGGTATGTTTCGGGGGAGGAGCTCGAGACGTTCCTGCGCCGGGCCAGGGACCTCCCCCCGGAAGGACTCGCGCTGCTGAGGCGGCTCAACACCGGAAAGTGAGCCCCGGAGGGGATCGGGGTGATGTGATCCCTAGTTATGATCGTTCGATTGCCGGCTGGGCGAGTGGGGAGGTTGCGTGATGGCGGATGTCGAGGCAAAAGAACAGGGGGCGCCTGTCACGCGGAAGTACAACTTCATCTCGGCGGATTCCCACCTCGAGGTGCGCACGGACAGCTGTGCGCATTGGGTGCCCAAGAAATACCAGGAATGGAGTCCGAGACGGGTGGAGCTTCCCGACGGCGGGGAGGGCTTTGTCATCAAGGATTCGAAGCCGGTGGTCGGCCATCAGAGCCTGTTCGCGGGCCATTCCATCGAGGAGTTTACGCCCTTCGGGACGGCCTGGGCCGGGCCCGGTACCGGGTCCCCCAAGCAACGCCTCGAGGAGCAGGATGCCGACGGGGTCGATGCCGAGATCCTCTATGCCTCGCCCCAGTATCTGAGGCTTTGCCGGACCGCCATCGACGACACCGAGGCCTACGGGGCCCTCCTCCGGGCCTACAACGACTGGCTCGCCCTGGAGTACTGCGCCGAAGCGCCGGACCGGCTGCTGGGGGTGGGGGTGATCCCGGTCTCCGGTATCGATGCCGCGGTGAACGAGCTCGCCCACTGCAAGGAGCTCGGCCTGAAGGCGGTGAACCTGGCAGCGTTTCCGGCGGGGCATCGTTATCCCTCCGAGGAGGATGACCGGTTCTGGGCGGCGGCGCTGGAGATGGGCATGCCGCTGACCGTCCATGTGTCGATGTCGGCCAGGGACGATTCACGGGAGCCGGTCTTCAGATATCCGAAGAACCCCGTTGCGAGGGAATGGGCGCCGACCGATTTCGCCCAGCGGTGCTACCGGTATGGTCTCCGCGGGGCGACCAATGCGGTCCAGATGATCCTTCATGGTGTCTTCGACCGATTCCCGGAACTGGAGATCTACTTCGCCGAGAATCAGATCGGCTGGATTCCGCTGTTCCTGCAGCAGCTCGATCGTCAATATGGGCGAGGATATCATTGGGCCATGCGCGAGCTGGGCTTGCGACCGCTTCGGCGGCCCCCGAGCGAGTATATCGCGCAACATTGCCACTGGGGTTTCTTCGACGATCCGATGGGCATCCGGATGCTGGACGTTATCGGTGCCGACCGCGTTATGTGGAGCACCGACTTTCCGCACGTCGAGTGCGCCTGGCCCGAATCCATGAAGCTGGTCGACGAAATGTTCGTTGGCATCTCGGACGAGGAGCGTTGGAAGATCACCGCGGGCAATGCGATTGAGTACTTCAATCTGGAACCACAATAACAACGCGGGTCACAAGGGTTGTCTGACGAAAATCGTTCCCGGAACATCCATCCGGCATGCTTGTCTCCATTGACATTGCGGGCGGCCCCGAGATGGTTTCGAATGGCCGTTCGGAGAGTCGCGCCGGGACAAGCCGGGCGCGGGATACAATGAACAGGCGGGGCGTGCATCGTGGCGGCTGCCGGGCGGAGGCGGGAATCCCGGGAGGGGCTCGGGGCGTTCTGGGGCCCGCCCATGGCGCGTCCGTACCATGGGGGCGGAGGGATGTCGGGCCGGTGCCTTGTCCCGAGCCCCGGACATGCCCGATCGCGCCCGTCGTGCTTCATGCGCCCTCGTGACAAACCTTACCACGGGGCCGGAGTACAGGGGCCCGCGCGGCGGCGGCGCGCGTCCGTCCGATGCCGCGGGTCGGTACGGGCGAGGTGCTTGGGCCCGGGGGCTAGCCAAAGGGTAGGCATCCGGGAATGCTAGACGCCGCCATCAGCGGGGCACAGCATCTGTTCTCCCTGGGTCCGATCCTGGGGATGCTGGTGGTTCTCCCCATCGCCCTGATCTCGGGCCTGATGCCCGGGGGCGGCCTGCCCATCACCGTCGTGGTCCTGTCCTTCGTCGGATTCCTGGACCCGTGGGTGGCCATCACCGTGGTCGTCTTCCACATGGCGGCCGGCGATATCACGGAACCGGTCCCCTCGATCATGCTGGGAATTCCGGGGGCCCGGTCGGCGCAGGCGACCATCCTGGACGGCTATCCCATGGCACGCCAAGGCCTTGCGGGCATTGCCCTCGGAGCGAGCTACACCACCACCCTGGTCGGTGGCCTCATCGGCGCGGCCGCTTTGCTTCTTGCCCTTCCCATTTCCCGTGAGTTGTTGAAACTTTTTGGATCCGCCGAGTTCTTCCTCCTGTCTCTCCTCGGGGTCATGGCCGTCGCCATCGTGAGCTCCGGTGCCATCGTCAAGGGCATGCTGACCGCGGCCTTCGGCCTCGCCATCGCGATGATCGGCTATTCCCCGATCGGAGGGGATATCCGCACCACCTTCGGCATCGAGTACCTGTGGGACGGGCTGCCGCTGATC
>DASWKZ010000300.1:0-26897 GCA_036396355.1 Alphaproteobacteria bacterium | reverse complement strand
CTAGGCCCGGGGCCCTCGTCGCACCCTTGCGGCGAAGCGCCTCGACCTTCATCACGCCGCGCGTTTTCTTGGACTCCTGGAGGGACGTGAATGACGACTGGCGGCGACGAACCGCGGACCATGGCCCTGCACCTGCGCATCAAGGGCAGGGTGCAGGGCGTCTTCTTCCGCCGCTGGGTGGTCGAGGAGGCGACGCGGCGGGGCCTGCGCGGCTGGGTCCGCAACCGTTCCGACGGCTCCGTCGAGACCGTGATCTCGGGGGAGATGGCGGCGGTCCGCGACATGGCCAAGGCCTGCCGGCGCGGCCCGCCCCGGGCCGCGGTCACCGACGTGGTGCAGATCCCGGGCGAATACCGCCCGGGCGAGGAGGACTTCCCCGAGGGCTTCCGCCAGCTGCCAACGGTCTAGGGAAGCGGCGGGGCCGGTCGCCGGGTCACCCGTAGCCGGCGTCCGAAGACGGCCCCGTATTCGGCCCGGAGGGCAGCGTCGAGCGTCTCCATGTCCGCCCCCGCTCCCAGGGCATCGAGCGAGGTGACGCCGTGCCCGGCGATGCCGCAGGGCACGATCCCGGCGAAATGGGAGAGATCCGGCGCCACGTTGATGGCGATCCCGTGATAGCTGACCCAGCGCCGGACGCGGACGCCGATGGCGGCGATCTTCTCCTCGCCGCCGCCGGGCCGTGGCACCCAGATGCCGACACGCCCCTCGCGCCGCTCGGCGGCAATGCCCAGGCGGCCCAGGGCGCCGATGACCCAGGCCTCGAGGTCGCGCACGAAGCCGCGCACGTCCATACCCCGGTGGCGCAGGTCCATCATCACGTAGGCGACCCGCTGGCCGGGGCCGTGCCAGGTAAAGCGCCCGCCGCGCCCGGTCCGGTAGACCGGCAATCCCCCGGGATCGAGGAGCTCGGCCGGGTCGGCCGAGGTCCCCGCCGTGTAGAGCGGGGGATGCTCCAGGCACCAGACGAGCTCCGGGGCCGCACCCGCCCGGATGGCGGCAACCCGCGCCTCCATGGCGGCGACGGCCCGCTCATAGGGGACAAGTCCCGGACTCCGGCGCCACTCCACGGGCGCCAGGCCGGTCAACGCGTCGGCTTCGAGCATTGACTTGATATGCCTTGCCCGATTTGCTATCTCCCAACCGGCCCGGAACCGGGCGTTCCGGGCCATCGGCCATCATTCTAGCAGCGAAATTGCGGTCGTGGCGGAACTGGTAGACGCGCAGCGTTGAGGTCGCTGTGGGGGAAACCCCGTGGAAGTTCGAGTCTTCTCGACCGCACCATTCATCCAGGGTCCGCCCCCGTCGCGGGCCCTGTGACGCATCGAGGCACCCCCGGTCGCGGCCGGGATTTGCCGCACCGGGAGATCGGGCATGTCGGACACCCCGCTCCGCCCCGAGGGCGAACAGGCCCAGGCCGAGGAGCTCTACGGCGTCACCCGCCGCGATATCGATGCCGTGCGCGCGGCGATGGACGCGGGCGATATCGGCCGCATGGAGGGGATCGCCCTCGGGCTGCACGCCGCCGACCTCGCCGATCTCATCGAGGGCCTGAGCCCGGCCGAGCGGCGCATCCTCTTCGCCGCCATGGGGCCGCGAATCGATCCCCAGGTCCTGGCCTTCCTCGAGGAGACCGTGCGCGAGGAGGTCATCGGCTTGATGCCGCCGGCGGACGTCGCCGCGGCCGTCACCGAGCTCGATACCGACGACGCGGTCGAGGTGGTGGCAAGCCTCGATGCGCCGGTCCAGGAGGAGATCCTCGGAAACCTCGATGCCGGCGACCGGGTGGTGCTGGAGGAGGCCCTGGCGTGGCCCGAGGACTCAGCGGGCCGACTCATGCAGCGCGAGTTCGTCGCCGTTCCCTCCCACTGGACCGTCGGCGATACCATCGATTTCCTGCGCAACGAGGCCGAGAAGGGCGGGGAGAGCCTGCCCACGGAGTTCTTCGACATCTTCGTCGTCGATCCCGCGCATCGACCCCTGGGGATGGTGTCGCTCAGCCGACTCCTGCGCACGCGCCGACCCGTGCGCCTCGATGAGCTGATGGATACGGACATCGACAGGATTCCGGTGATCACCGACCAGGAGGAAGTCGCGCACCTCTTCCGTCAGTACGATCTCGCCTCGGCGCCGGTGGTGGACGATGCCGGACGCCTGGTCGGGGTGGTCACCCATGACGACGTCATGGACGTCGTCCACGAGGAGGCCGAGGAGGACATCATGCGCCTCGCCGGCGTGCAGGAGGACGATCTTTATCAAGCCGTCCTCAACACCTCCCGGTCGCGCATCTCGTGGCTGATCCTCTCGCTGATCGGCCTGTTCAGCGCCTCGCTGGTGATCTGGTTCTTTCAGGGGACCATCGAGCAGATCGTGGCGCTGGCCGTCCTCATGCCCATCGTCGCCGCGCTCGGCGGCAATGCCGGCATCCAGACCATGACGGTGGCGGTGCGGGCGCTGGCCGTGAAGGAGCTGCACGGGGCCAACGCGGTCCGGATCATCGGCAAGGAAACGCTGGTGGCCGCCATGAACGGGCTGGCGCTGGCGGCGCTGGTCGGGACCGTCGCGGGCCTGTGGTTCTGGTCCCCGGGTCTCGGCCTCGTCATCGGCGGCGCGATCATGGTCAATCTCCTGGCGGCGGGGGCGGTGGGCGTGCTCATCCCGTTGACGCTGCACCGCCTCGGGGTCGACCCGGCGGTGGCCTCCTCCGTGTTCCTCATCACCGTCACCGACACCGTGGGCTTCGCCGCCTTCCTTGGCGCCGCCGCCCTGTTCCTGTTATGAAATCCCCATGCCGAGCGTCCTCGTCACCGGGTCCAACCGGGGCATCGGCCTCGAGTTCGTCCGTCAATACGCGGCGGAGGGATGGCGCGTGCATGCCACCTGCCGCCGGCCCGAAGCGGCCGACGCCCTCAACGCACTCTCCGGGGACATCGCGGTCCACCGGCTCGACGTGACCGATGAGGCGGCGCGGGCGGCGCTCGCCGACGCGCTTTCGGGCGAGGCCCTCGACCTCCTCCTCAACAACGCCGGCATCTACGGGACTCGCCAGGATTTCGGGGCCATCGACCATGACGGCTGGGCCCGGGTCCTCGAGGTCAACGCCATCGCGCCGATCACACTCGCCGAGCGGTTCCTGCCACACCTCGCGCGCGGGAAAGGCCGCAAGATCGCCTTCATAACCAGCCAGATGGGCTCGATCGCCGACAACGGCTCGGGCGGCTACTACGCCTACCGCTCCTCCAAGGCGGCGCTCAACGCGGCGGTCCGCAGCCTCGCGATCGACCTCGCCCCGCGGGGGATCGTCGCGGTGCTCCTCCATCCCGGCTGGGTCCGGACCGACATGGGCGGGCCCAACGCGCGGCTGGACCCGGAAACCTCGGTTGCCAATATGCGCCGCATGATCGAGCGGGCCGGTCCCAGGCAGTCGGGCCGCTTCCTCGCCCATGACGGCCGCGAGCTCCCATGGTAGGGGAGGCGCGGGAGTCGCGGTCGTTTTCCCTCCTTCGCCCCGGATTCGGGGTGGCGGCCGGGCGCCCATCTCGGCTACAACGGGGGGCCAACGAGGGCGCCTCTCCGCCCGCCAGGGAGTGATCGATGCCGAAGAAGACCATCGCGTCGGGCACCGTCGCCGACGCCTATCTCGCCCTGCTCGCCGACCGGGGGATCGAATATCTGTTCGGCAACGCCGGCACCGACTTCGCGCCCATCATCGAGGCTTTCTCCAAGGCCCGCGCCAACGGCGTCAAGGTCCCGGAGCCGATCACCTGCCCGCACGAGAACGTGGCCATGGGCATGGCCCAGGGCTACTACGTGCTGACCGGGCGCCCGCAGGCGGTGATGGTCCACGTCAACGTCGGCACCGCCAACGCCATGTGCACCCTGATCAACGCCTTCAAGGGCAACATCCCGGTGCTGTTCTCGGCCGGCCGGACGCCCTATACCGAGACCGCGACGCTTCCCGGCCGGCGCACCGGCGAGATCCACTGGCCCCAGGAGATGTTCGACCAGCGCGCGCTGGTGCGCGAGGTGGTCAAGTGGGACTACGAGCTCCCCCATGGCGAGGTGCTGGAGGCGACCGTGGACCGCGCGCTCAACGCGTGCATGGGCTATCCGCGGGGGCCGGTCTACCTGACCCTGCCGCGGGAGGTGCTGGCCGCGCCCATCAAGGACTTCACCTACGATTCGCCGTCGCGCCACGCCCACGCCACGCCGCCGCAGCCCGACGCCGCCGCCATCGACGAGGCGGCGGTGTTGATCGCCAAGGCGGAGAATCCCCTCATCATCACCGCCAGCGCCGGCCTCGACGGCGAGGACGTGGCCGCGCTCGGCCGCCTCGCCGAGCGGTTCGCCATTCCCGTGAGCCAGCGCAAGCCCCGCTACATGTGCCTTCCCACCGACCACCCCATGAACGCCGGCTACAACCCCGACCCGCTGCTCGACGACGCCGACGTGATCGTCGTCGCCGACTGCGACGTGCCGTGGATCCCCGGCAACAAGGCGCCCGGCGACGATTGCAAGGTGATCCATCTCGGCGCCGATCCGCTGTGGTCGAGCTATCCGATCCGGGGCTTTCCGGCCGACATCGCCATCACCGGGCTGCTCAAGTCCTCGCTGGCCGCCCTCGACGCGGCGCTCGCCGGCGAGGAGAAGCAGGCGAGGGCCCGCATCGATGCCCGCCGCAAGCGCATCGCGGCCCTGCGCGAGGAGCAGGCCGAGCGCCGCAAGGCGGCGCTGGCCAAGGCCGAATCCGAGGCGCCGATCCATCCCGCCTGGATTTCCCATTGCCTCGACCGGGTCAAGGACGCCGACGCCATCGTCATCAAGGAAAGCCAGCTTCTCCATCACCACATGAGCTTCACCAGGCCCGGCACCTTCTTCTCCCTGGGCTACGGCGGCGGGCTCGGCTGGGGCCTCGGCACCGCGCTTGGGATGAAGCTGGCGGCGCGCGACCGGCAGGTGATCTGCACGGTGGGCGACGGCTCCTACATGTTCGGCAACCCCGTTTCCGCCCATTACGTATCGGCGGCGGAGAAGCTGCCGACCCTGACGGTGGTCTTCAACAACCAGATGTGGAACGCGGTGCGGCGCAACACGCGCCAGCTCTATCCCGACGGCTTCGCGGCCAAATCGAATTGGGAACCGCTGACCTATTTCCGGCCCGGGAACCGCTACGAGAAAGTAGTCGAGGTGGTGGACGGCTACGGCGAGCAGGTGGAGGACCCGGCCGTGCTGCCCCAAGCCATCGACCGTGCCATGAACGCCATCGCCAGGGACGGCCGCCAGGCCCTCCTCAACGTGGTCTCCAAGAACGTCTGAGCCCCGGCCCCCCGTCGGCGACGGCGGGGTGTTCCGTTCCGGCCGCGCGCGGGCTATTAAGGGGCATGGCCCTTCACCTCCTCAAGCTCGCCGTCGGCATCGAATCGGTGGCGGATCTCGCCCGCGTGCAGAAGGCCCGCAGGGCGGAGCGGCGGGCCCGCGGCGAGGGCGGCGGCACCTGGCACTTCACCCGCAATTTCCCGCGCCGGGCCGAGGAGGTGCTCGACGGCGGGTCCCTCTATTGGATCATCCGCGGCGAGATCGTGGCCCGCCAGCGCATCCTCGGCTTCGAGGAACGCCGGGGCCGCAGCGGACGCAAGCGTTGCGCCATCGCGCTGGCCGCGCCCGTGATCCGCACCGTGCCCCTGCCTCACCGGGCGATCCAGGGCTGGCGCTACCTGCGCCCCGAGGACGCACCGCGCGACCTCGCCGAAGCGCGCGCGAAGGCGCGCGGCGCCGATCGGCTGCCGGCGGCCATGGCCCGCGAGCTCCGCGACCTCGGGCTCCTGTGAGCGGCGGCGCGGGACAGCCGTGGGGCGGGCGGTCGGTGATTCGGTCATGATCCTCGATCCCGGGGATATCGCGGGGGGGCGCCTGCGCGAGGCGATCCGGGCGCGGACCCGTCTGGACGAGGGCCGCGCCGTGCGCGGGCTCCTCGATGACGGCTCGTTCGAGCCCGAGGCGCGCCGGCGGATCGAGCGCGTGGCCCGGCGGCTGGTGCGGGCGATCCGCCGTCGCCGCGGGCAGGTGGGCGGGATCGAGAGCTTCCTCCACGAGTACGGGTTGTCGAACCGCGAAGGCGTCGCCCTCATGTGCCTCGCCGAGGCGCTCCTGCGCATTCCCGACGCCGACACCGCCGACCGCCTGATCCGGGAGAAGATCGGCGCCGCCGCCTGGGAGCGGCACCTGGGGCGGAGCGAGTCGCTCTTGGTGAACGCATCCACCTGGGGCCTCATGCTGACCGGCGGGGTGGTGCGGCTGGGGGCGGGCCATCGCGATCTCCTGGGCATCCTCGGCCGGCTGGTCGCGCGCTCGGGCGAGCCCATCATCCGCGAGGCGGTTCGCACCGCCATGCGCATCGTCGGCCGCCAGTTCGTGATGGGCCGCACCATCTCCGAGGCCCTGGACCGCGCCGGGGACGACCCCGCCAGCCGCCATTCCTTCGATATGCTGGGGGAGGCGGCCATGACCGCCGCCGACGCCAAACGCTACCTCGAGCGCTACGCCGAGGCGGTGCGCGCCGTGGGGCGCTTCGGGCGTGGGGCCGAGGAAGCCGAAAGGCCGTCGGTCTCGGTCAAGCTGTCGGCGCTCCATCCCCGCTTCGAGTTCGCCCGCGGCCCGGGGATGGTCGCCGAGGTGGCCGGGCGGCTGGGGCGCCTCGCCGCGCTCGCCCGCGGCGAGGGCATCGGCCTCACCGTCGATGCCGAGGAGGCGGCCCGGCTCGAGCCCACGCTGGACGTCGTCGACCGCGTGCTGGCCCTGCCGGGGCTCAAGGGCTGGGACGGCTTCGGCATCGCCGTGCAGGCCTACCAGAAGCGGGCCCCGGCGGTCATCGACTGGCTGGCGGCCCGCGCCCGGCGCGACCGCCGGCGGCTCGACGTGCGCCTGGTCAAGGGGGCCTACTGGGACAGCGAGATCAAGCTGGCCCAGGAGGCCGGGCTCGACGGCTACCCCGTCTATACCCGCAAGTCGGCCACCGACCTCTCCTACATCGCCTGCGCCCGGCGCCTTCTCGGCGCCCGCGACGCCCTTCTCCCGCAATTCGCCACCCACAACGCCCATACCATCGCCGCCGTCCTCGAACTCGCCCGCGAGGCACGCTGTCCCAAGGGCGGGTTCGAGTTCCAGCGCCTGCACGGCATGGGCGAGGCGCTCTACGGTTTCATGGCCGAGGCACGGAAACGGGCGGAGGAGGCCGGCCATCCGGTGCGCGTCTACGCGCCCGTGGGCAGCCACGAGGACCTCCTGCCGTACCTGGTGCGGCGGCTCCTCGAGAACGGAGCCAACACGTCCTTCGTCAACCGCATCGGCGACGACCGGGCCCCGGTGGCGCGGCTGGTGGCCGACCCGGCCGAGCGCCTGCGCGGCCTGATCGCCGACGGGCAGCCGATCGCCCATCCCCGCATCCCCCTCCCGTGCCACCTGTTCGCGCCCGAGCGCCCCAACTCGGAAGGGCTCGACCTCGCCGATCCCCGCGACCTGCGGCCCTTCGCCCGGGCCGTCGCCGAGGTCGCCGCTGCCGACCATGCCGCCGCGCCTATCATTGGCGGCGCCGAATCGGGCGGCGCGGCGGCGCGGGCGGTCCAAGACCCCGCCGACCGGCGCCGGACGGTGGGGATGGTGCGGGAGGCCCAGGGGCACGACGTGGAGGCGGCTCTGGCAAGGACCACCGCCGCCGCCCCGGTCTGGGCCAACGAACCGGCGACGGTCCGCGCCCTCGCCCTTGACCGCGCCGCCGCCCGCATGGAGTCCGATCGGGCCGCGCTGGTCGCGCTCGCCATCCGCGAGGGCGGCAAGACCGTGCGCGACGCCGTGGCCGAGGTGCGCGAGGCGGTGGATCTCTGCCGCTACTACGCCGCCCGCTCCCGGGCCGATTTCGCGGGGCCGCGGCCGCTGCCCGGCGTCACCGGCGAGGACAACAGCCTCGCCCTGGTGGGGCGCGGGGTGTTCGCCTGCATCAGCCCGTGGAACTTCCCGCTCGCCATCTTCACCGGCCAGGTGGCGGCGGCGCTGGCCGCCGGTAATGCCGTGGTCGCCAAGCCGGCCGAGCAGACCCCCCTGATCGCCGCCCGCGCGGTGCGCCACCTGATTGCCGCCGGGGTGCCGGCCGACGCACTGGCCTTGCTGCCGGGCAGCGGCGAAGCGGTGGGGGCGCGCCTGGTCGCCGACGGGCGTATCGCGGGGGTGGCGTTCACCGGCTCGACGGAAACCGCCTGGGCCATCAACCGGGCGCTGGCGGCGCGCGACGCCCCGATCGTGCCCTTCATCGCCGAGACCGGCGGCCAGAACGCCATGATCGTCGATTCCTCGGCCCTGCCGGAGCAGGTGGTGCGCGACGTCGTCACCTCGGCCTTCCTCAGCGCCGGCCAGCGCTGCTCGGCGCTGAGGGTGCTGGCCATCCAGGCCGACGTGGCCGATCGCATCCTCGAGATGCTCGCCGGCGCCATGGCAGAGCTGGTGATCGGGGACCCGGGCCGGATCGTGACCGATGTCGGGCCCATCATCGATGCCGACGCCGTCGTGGCCCTCGAGGACCACGAGCGCACCCTCGGCCAGCGGGCCCGCCTGGTCGCCCGGGCGCCGTTGCCCTCCAGCCTTCCGCCGGGGAACTGGTTCGCCCCGTCGGCCTGGGAGATCGGGATCGGGGACATCCCGCCGCGGGAAGTGTTCGGGCCGGTCCTCCATGTCCTGCGCTACCGGGCGGATGAGCTCGATTCCGTGCTCGACGCGGTGGCGGCCACCGGCTACGGCCTGACACTGGGCATCCACAGCCGCATCGAGGCGGTGTGGGACCACGTCCGGGCCCGGCTCGGGGTCGGCAACACCTACGTCAACCGCTCCATGATCGGCGCCGTGGTGGGCTCACAGCCGTTCGGCGGCGAGCGCCTGTCGGGCACCGGTCCCAAGGCCGGCGGGCCCCATTACCTGCCGCGCTTCGCGGTGGAGCGCTCCCTCAGCATCAATACCGCGGCGGTGGGCGGCAACGCCGCCCTGTTCGCGGCGCTCGACGAGCGCGAGCCGGGCGAGCCGTGACCGCGGCCCGCCGGGGCACCGTCAGACCGCGTTCAGGGTGCCGTGGATGCCGTCGACCACGAACTGCACGGCGAGCGCCGCCAGCACCAGCCCGAGCACCCGCGTGATCACGTTGGTCCCGGTCACGCCGAGGAGCCGGACCACGCGCGCCGCGGCGAGGAGTGTGGCCAGCAGGAGGATGAGCACCACCAGCAGGACCGCCAGCACCACCGACTGGTGAAGGGGGTCGCCCTCGGCCCGTCCCATCAGCAGCACGATGGTGGTCATGGCGCCGGGGCCGGCGATCAGCGGAATGGCCAGGGGGAAGACCGAGGTGTCGTGGCGCTGGCTCGCCTCCTCGTCCTCGCGCGCCGTGGTGCGCCTGAGCGGCGTGTCGTGGGCGAACAGCATGTCCATCGCCACCAGGAACAGGAGGATGCCGCCGGCGATCCTGAACGAATCGAGGGAGATTCCGAGCATTCGGAGGAACCACTCGCCGACGAAGGCGAAGGCGACGAGGATGGCGGCGGCCAGCACGGTCCCGCGCACCGCGAGGTGCCGCCGGTGGGCCTCCGTCTCGCCCCGGGCGAGGGCGGCGAAGATCGGACCCATTCCAGGCGGGTCAAGTACGACGAACAGTGTGACGAAGGCGGAGAGCGCGGCGTCGAGCAGGGAGGTCTCCATTCGCGGCCCTCGCGCGTGCCGGTGCCGCCGGCCGCGCTCAGATCTCCCCGGCCTCGAACCGCGAGCCGCCGAGGTTGCGCAGGCTGAACGTCGCCCGGAGCGCGATCAGGAGCGAGGTCAGCACCAGCGCGTAATAGGCGGCCTGCATGGCGACGCCGTAGACGAGACCGGCGAGGATGGTGGCCATCACCGTGCCCGGGATTCCGCCGACATTGGCGTAGGCCTCGTGCATCCGGTCGATCTCCGCGATGAACCGCGCGAACAGGCCCGGGTCGCGGGCCAGCTCGAACGCCGTGGGGGCCAGCTCGATGGCGATCTGGGCGACGAACAGCAGGATCACCACCAGCCCCACATAGGGCGACCGGGTGACCTTCAGGACGAAGCCGCCGAACAGGAAGGCCAGCGCGGTGGCCAGGTACCAGCCCTCGGGGAGGCGCTGGGCGGCGGCGTAGATCCAGGGCTCGAAGCGGGTGCCCATGGGCAGCCCCGCCGACACGTAGTAGTAGACGACCACCAGGCCGTTCAGGGTCGCCACGAAATAGGCCACGTTCCCGCCCAGCCGCACGCGGAACCGGTGCAACTCCATGGGATCGTTGAAGCGCATGACGAAGCGCTTGCAGATGGCGAGAATCAGCGACAGCGAGGCCACCACCGGAATCGCCGCCATCACGATCATCAGGCCGATGACGAGGTAGAGGGCTTCGATCATCGTCCGCCCGCGATCCTCAGTCCCGGGCCGCGCCGGGGGCCTGGCCAGCTCCCGTTCCCCGGCGCGACGGCGTCGGGGCGGCGTAAGGCCGGCCGGCTTCCGCCCCGCCCATGATGCGCTTGGCTGGTTCCGTCATGGAGTCGCAACGCCCATTTTGTCCCGGAGTTTAGGGGCCGCCGCGAAGCCCGGTCAAGGCGGGCACGCCCCGATCCCGCGCCTCCGGCTCAGGGTGTCCCGGCCAGGGCGGTCCGCGCCCTGAAGGCGACGCCCAGCAGGACAAGGATCAGGAAGCCGCCGGTGAGATAGAAGCTCGCCTCGATCCCGGCCACCTCGGCGATGGCGCCCATGATCACCGGCGTCACCAGGATCGCGAGGCGGTTGGCGGTGGTCCTGAGGCCGACGCCCTTGCCCTGGGCGCGGCCGGCGGACCGGGCCATGAGGGAGATCAGGAGCGGCTGGCTCACGCCCATGAACCCGCCCCGCAGGGAGGAGGCGATGACCAGCAGCACGAAGGTCCCGATCAGCGGCGTGATCGAGATGGCGATGATGGCGCAGGTGACGGCCACCACCAGCACCCTGACGGTGCCGAAGCGGCGGGCGAGCCAGCCGGCGGCCAGCGAACCGGCGCCGCCGAGGATGGATGACACGGCGAGCAGCGTCCCGATGATGGTGCCGGAGAGGCCGATGGATTCCAGGTAGACGACGTAGAACGATCCCTGGATGCCGTTGCCGGCGTGTCGCAGGACCGTCACGGCGACCACGAAGGCGATGGTGGGGATGGCCAGCAGCCGGAAGGCGGCTGCGTAATCCCCCATCCGCGGCAGCACCTCGCGCAGGGTCACGCGCCCCGCGCCCTCCGAGCCCGAGCCCGGATCGCCGTCGGCGGGGCGCGGCATGGCCAGGCAGGCCACCAGCAGGCCGATGCCCCACAGGCCGAGGAAGCCGAATCCGCCCCACGGCCCACCCAGGTCCCAAGCCGCCCCCGTGGCGGGAGGACCGGCCAGGATGGCGAACCGGTTGAAGAACGTGACCCGCCCGGCATATGTGGGTTCCCCCTTCATGAGGGCGCCGATCTGGGCCTGGGTGCCGATCCAGCCGATCGCCGCCGACAGCCCCGACAGGGCCTGGAGGACGACCACGGCAGCGAAGAACGGGAACAGGGGGAACAGGAAGGGCGTGATAGCGCCCATCACCGCGAACCACACCATGACCCGCCGGATGCCGATGCGGTCCATGAGCGCGCCGCCATGGATCGACAGGAGGACGGGCAGCAGTTGGCGGGCGCCGAGCGCGATTCCCACCATGATCGGCGACGGATCTATCATCAACGCCCACAGCGGCACGATCACCGAGGCCAGCATCACCGAGCCGTTGGAGAACATGCCGGTGGCGTAGATCGGAATCTGGTGACGCAAAGGGATACGCGCCCGGGCGGATCCGGGCGCCGGGGCGGCTGTGCCTTGGCTCACGCGACGTTTCCTCCGCCCGCAGTCTGGGCCCGCCGCCACGGAGGGTCAAGCGCCACCCCCGCGGGCGATCCCGCGCACCGCAGGGACATACCGCCTTCGTCCGATGCAGTGGTCGTCATGCCGACGATGGCGTGCGCGTTTCCGTTCCTGCGACCTGACGGTGCCGCGGGGTCTTCATGATCCGGCCGGCCTGCCCCTGATCGCGATCCAGGCCCCCATCCCGGCGAGGATGCCCAGCAGCAGGGTCCCGGTCACGAAGAAGGTCGCGTTCAGGCTCCAGACCTCGGCGACGGCGCCCATGAAGATGGGAACGACGAGCCCTGCCACGCGGTTGCCGGTGGCCCGCACGCCGATGGCGGTGGCCTGCGCGTCGGGGCCGACGGCGCGCGACAGGATGGTGTACATCACCGGTTGCGAGATGCCCTGGCAGAAGCCTCGTACCGCAATGGCCATGGCCAGAATCAGGATCACGTCGCCGAAGATGGGCGTCGCGTAGACGAAGAACACCGAAAGGGCCACAGCGGCGAGGAACAGCCAATGGGGACGCAGATACCGCAGCATCCGTGCCGCCGACAGCGTCCCGGCCGCGGCCATCATCTGGGACAGCGTCACGAACAGGCCGATCACGGTCGCCTGCAGGCCGATCTCCTTGAGATAGAGGATATAGAACGATTGCTGCATCAGGGCGGAGGCGATGCGCACCGAGGACACGATGACGACGAAGGCGACCGCGGGAATCACCAGAAGCCCGATGGCGCCGATATAGTCCGACAGTCTCGGCATGAGGTCGCGCAGGGAAAACGGCGGCCTCGGCGAATCGCGGTCGCCTTTCTCCTCGCCCACATCCGCCTTGGGAATGGAAGCGATGGCGAACCACAGGATCGCGCCCGCGGCGCCCACGACGGCGAAGGCCACCCAGGGAGGGAACGCGTCCCATAAAGCACCCGCCGTGACCGGTGCCAGCGTGACGCCGACCCGGGCCGAGAACGCGAAGCGCCCGACCACGGCAGGGTCGTCCCGTCCCACGTTCACGGCCAATGCCTGGGCACCGATCCAGGCGAAGGACATGACGGTGCCGATCGCCGCCTGCAGCAGGAGCAGGGCCGGAAACCAGGTGGAGATGGGAAACAGCGGCGGCATCAGCGTGCAGGCCGCCGCCATCAGGAGCATCACCAGCCGCGTGCCGTAGCGGTCCATGAGCACACCGCCATGGATGGCGAGGATCGACGGCAGGAACGCCTTGGCACTGACCAGGATGCCGAGCTCGAGCGGGCCGAGGCCCAGCACGAAGGCCCAGAGCGGGATGATGAAGCCGATCAGCTCCGACTGGGTGTCGCTGAGCAGCCCCGTGGCATAGGTCATGTACTTGGCACGTGGGGAGGCGCCGATGGCTTCCCGCGTCGCGGCGCCGTCGCCCGAGACGCTCAACGGCGGGCCTCCCCCGCAGGGGCGGCCACGCGCCATATCCGGACGGGGCGCAACGTCCCCCGCCCCCGGGCACTCGGGGTCATCTGTTTCCTCCCACTTTCAGATACGCCTTGGACGTCGAGCGCGTGCCCGGGGGCGCGCCCGGCCACTCTAATCCCCGGCCCGGGCGGATGCAAAGGCGCCGGGCCCACCCTGAGCCCCGCGCGTCCTCAGGATTCCGGTTGGGAAAGGGTGCGGGCATAGAACCACAGGAGGAGCGTCAGGGCGAGGAACACGGCGCCGAGGATCAGGAAGCTCGCCTCGATGCCGGCGGCGTCGGCGACCACGCCCATCGCCGGCGGCACGATGATGGCGGCGACGCGGTTGGCCGTCACCCGCAGCGCCACCGTGGCGCCCTGGCGGTCGCGGCCCACGGCCTTGGACTGCATGGAGAACATGACCGGCTGGTTGATCCCCTGGACGGCGCCGCGCAGGAGCTGAACAGCGAGCAACAGCACCATCACACCAGCCAGGAGTGGCGTGATGGCGATGAGGACAATGGCCAGTCCGGTGGTCGCGACCAGCAGGGAGAAGGACGCGAACCTGCGCGCTACCGGACCGGCGACTAGGGAGCCCAGGGCGCTCGCGCCCTCGATGGTGGCGAACAGGATGCCGATGGCGGTCCCGGTGAGGCCGATTTCCTTCAGGTAGACGACATAGATCGAGTTCTGGATGCCGGACGTGGAATTGCGCAGGAACCCGGCCCCGATGGTCACGGCGATGGCCGGAATCGCCAGCAGCGCCAGGGTGGCGCCGTAGTCCTGGAGCCGCGGCAGGAGCGCGCGCAGCCGCGGTCGGTCGGTCGCGACGCGTTCCGTGGCGCCGTCCGGCAGGGCGAGGATCAATCCAAGGAGCGCCGCCGCCCAGGCCGCGATGCACGCGAAGCTGACCCACGGTGCCGCCAGGTCCCAGAGCAGGCCGAAAATGATGGGTGCCGCGAAGGTGCCGACGCGGGTGGCGAAGCTGTAGCGGCCGAGATAGAGGGTCTCGCCCGCGGAGAGCTGGGCGATGGCGGTCTGCGACCCGACCCAGGTCATGGTCAGGGCGAGGCCCGCCACGACCTGGAGGGCGAACAGCGGCGCGAACCAGGGCATGGCCGGATACAGCGGCGCGATGGCGATGACCACGACGCCGAAGGCCAGCATCACCCGGCGCGGGCCGAACCGGTCCATGAGCACCCCGCCGTGGATGGTCAGCAGGCACGGAAGGATCGCGCGGGCACCGACGAGCAGTCCGACCTCGGTGGCGCTGGCGCCGATCAGCACCGCCCACAGGGGGACGATGAACACGAAGGCGTCGACGAGGCCGAGGGAGAGCAGCCCCGTCCCATAGGAGAGCGCGAGCAGCCGCCGCGATGGCGTTGCCGTGGCGGTGCTGCCGCTCATCGCGCCATCAGGTCCGGAATCCGGGGATGCGCCGGACCAGCAGCGCCACCGCCAGGCACAGGACGATCAGGACCCCGCCCACCCAGAGGAAGCTCGCCTCGATGCCGACGGCATCGGCGACGATCCCCATGATGGCGGGGACCACCAGCGAGGCGAAACGGTTGGAGGTGGTGCGCAGCCCGATGGAGGTTCCCTGCTGGCTGCGTCCGACCGCCCGCGACAGGATGCCGAACATCACCGGCTGGCTCAGTCCCTGAGCGTAGCCCCGTCCGAACGTGGCGACCGCGAGCAGCACGATCAGGCCGCCCAGGGCCGGGGTGACGGAGACGCAGAAGATCGACATGATCACGAACAGGATGAAGACCCAGTGGGGCTTGAGGTACCGCTCCCAGAACCCCGCCATGAAGGCGCCCAGCAGGCCGGCCCCTTCGGAGATCCCCACCAGCAGGCCGATGACGGTGCCGATCAGCCCGATCTCCGTCAGATAGACGACGTAGAAGGAGGTCTGGATCGCCGAGGACGAGATGCGCAGCGCGCTCATGACCACCACGAAGGCGACCGCCGGGATGGCGATCAGCGAGAACGCCCGGATGTAGTCGTTCCATTTGGGGGCGAGTTCCCGCACCACCTGGGCGGCCGAGGGACGCGGCGCGTTTTCGGCGGCGCCGGGCACCAGCAGCACCGCCGCCACCACCAGCCAGGAGGCCGCGGTGACGAACAGGAACGCGCCCCAGGGGCCGCCCAGGTCCCAGGCGGCGCCGACGGCGGCCGGCGCGGCGAGGGTGCCGACCTTTCCCGCCACCGAAAACCGGGCCAGCAGCGCCGTCTTGCCCGCTGTGAAGGTGCAGATCAGGGACTGGCCCCCCACCCAGCCCATGTTGGAGGTGAGGCCCGTGATCAGCTGCAGGAGAATGATCGTCGAATAGAACGGTAGCACCGGATAGAACGGCGCGGCGACGGCGGTGGTGACGACGTAGGCCAGCGTCACCCGCCGGATGCCCAGCCGGTCCATCATGACGCCGCCATGGATCGAGAGGAGGAAAGGCAGGAGCGCCGAGGCGGCGACCGCCATCCCGATCTCGGTCGCCGACAGGTCGAGGTGGATGGCCCAGAGCGGGAACACCACCTTGAGCATCATGGCGACGGAATTGGCGGTCAGCCCGACCCCGTAGGTGGCATAGATGATCCTCGGCGGGACGGGTGCCTCGGTCGGCGCCTCGCCCGCCGCGCCCCGGGCGTCGGCCACGAATGGTCCTCCCCTTGTTGTGGCGGCCCCGCGGGCACCGGAAACCATCCGGGCCGCGGGGCACAAGGCCACGGTAATGCAGCCGTCACCCGCTGAAAAGGGGCGAACCGCCGGCCCTGACCCTATCTCCGGGCCCGCGGATTGCGTATCATCGCGGGAATTCGGAAGGGATCGGAATGGCAGGGAACCGCGGCAGGGGAGTGCCCAGCGAACGGCGCTCGCCGGAGATCGACAAGTTCCTGCGCCGGGTGGTGGCGGCGCCGCGACGTGGCCCGGGACACCGGGGGCGGCTGATCTTCGCCATGGATGCCACCGCCAGCCGAGAGCCCAGCTGGGACCGAGCCTGCCGGATCCAGGGGGAGATGTTCCTCGCCACCGATGCGCTGGGCGGGCTGGAGGTGCAGCTCGTGTTCTACCGGGGCTTCGGCGAGTGCAAGGCAAGCCCGTGGGTCACGAACTCCCGCGATCTGGTGCACCGCATGACGGCGGTCAGGTGCCTCGGCGGCCAGACCCAGATCCGGCGCGTCCTCGCCCACGCCATCGAGGAGACTCGCAAGAGGAGGGTGAACGCGCTGGTCTTCGTCGGCGACTGCATGGAGGAGGACGTGGACGCGCTCTCGGCGCTGGCCGGGGAGCTGGGGCTTCTCGGCGTCCCCGCATTCATCTTCCACGAGGGGGCCGATCCCGTCGCCGCCCGGGGCTTCCGCCAGATCGCCAAGCTGACCAAGGGGGCCTACTGCGCGTTCGACGCGTCCTCGGCCGACCAGTTGCGCGAACTGCTGTCGGCGGTAGCGGTCTATGCCGCCGGCGGACGGCGGGCGCTGGAGGACCTGTCGCGGGCCCGCGGCGGCATGGTGAGATTGCTCACCAACGAAATGAAATAGGGCGGGGCGGGGCTTCATGTCCTATCTGGTGCTCGGTCTGGCGCTCCTGGTGAGCGTCCTGCTGCTCGCCCGCTGGGCAACCGCCGTCGATCCCCGCAGCCTGGCGCGGCTGGTGCGCGTGCTGGGGGGAGCGGCGGCCCTCTCCGTCCTCGGCTTCGTCGTGCTCTCGGGCCGCGTCCAGTGGCTGCTCTACGCGCTGCCCTTCGCGCTTCCCGTCTTCTTCCACTGGCGCTCCAACCAGATCCGCCGGCGCAACGCCCAGGGCCCGAAACCGGGCCAGCGCTCGCAGGTGGACACCGCGTGGATTCACATGGAGCTCGATCACGATACCGGCGCCATGCAGGGGACCGTGCGCATGGGGCGGTTCGCCGGGCGCGAGCTGGCCAGCATGGAACCGGGGGAGCTTCTTGAGCTGCTCGACGAATGCGGCGCGGACCCCGACTCGGTGGGCGTGCTCGAGGCCTATCTCGATCGCGTCCACGGGCCCGCCTGGCGCGGGGAGGAGGCCTCGCGCGGGGGGGCCGGGCGACGGGCCGGCCAGGACCAGGGCGGCCGGAGAGGCGGCGTCACGGGCATGTCGCCGCAGGAAGCCTACGAGATCCTGGGCCTTGCCCCTGGCGCCGGGGCCGATGAAATCAAGGACGCCCACCGCCGGCTGATGGCCAAGCTGCACCCCGACCGCGGCGGATCGAACTATTTGGCCGCCAAGCTCAACGCGGCCAAGGACCTGCTGTTGAAGCGCGGTTGAGGGGCCGGGCTCGCTTGCCTGGGCTGCCCCCCTGTGGCACAAAGGCCGCGCCCGAGGGCGCCGGGTGGAGCACGGAGGGGCGGCGATTCCATGGCTCAGGCCGTACGCAAGGCAGTCATTCCCGTGGCCGGGCTCGGCACGCGCTTCCTGCCCACCACCAAGGCGGTTCCCAAGGAGCTCCTCCCCATCCTCGACAGGCCCCTCATCGATCATGCCGTCGCCGAGGCACGCGCCGCCGGCCTCGAGGCCTGCATCCTGGTGGTGGGACGGAACGAGGCGGCGCTCAGGTCCTTTTTCGCGCTGGACTCCGACCTCGAGGCGGAGCTGTCCCGCAAGGATCCCGGGCTGGTGGCCGCGCTCAAGGACAGCGAGCCGCCGCCGGAATCCCTGATCTGGGTGCGTCAGGACGCGCCCCTCGGACTCGGCCACGCGGTCGCCTGCGCGCGCGAGGCCGTGGGCGAGGAGCCGTTCGCCGTTATCCTGCCGGACGACCTGATGGACGCCGATCCCCCCTGCATCGGCCAGCTGATCGACGCCTTCGCCGAGACCGGCGGCAACGTGATCGCGGTGGAGGAGGTCCCGCGGGCGATGGCCTCGCGGTACGGCATCCTGGAGATCGGTGGCGACGACGGGCAGCTGGCCGAGGTGAGGGGGCTCGTCGAGAAGCCGCGCCCGGAGGAGGCGCCCTCGACGCTCGCCATCGTCGGCCGCTACGTGCTGCGGCCGGAGGTGTTCGAGCTCCTTTCGCGGGATTCCGCCGGCGCCGGCGGGGAGATCCAGCTCACCGATGCCATCGCCGGAATGATCGGTCGGGTGCCCGTGCACGGCCTCCGCTTCCGGGGCCGGCGCTTCGATTGCGGCTCGCGGGCGGGCTTCGTCGAGGCGCAGCTCCATTTCGCGCTGGGGCGCCCGGAGATGCGCGACCGGATCTCCCGCTTCGTCCGGGCCGAAACCGGCGAATGGGAATGAATCCCTGATGTGCGGTGGAAGGCGCGGGCGATGCGGATAGCGATGATCGGAAGCGGCTATGTGGGGCTCGTCTCGGGCGCCTGCTTCGCGGAGTTCGGGTTCGACGTCACCTGCGTCGACAAGGACGCGGACCGGATCGCGCGTCTCGAGCGCGGCGATATCCCCATCTTCGAGCCGGGCCTCGAGGACCTCGTCGCCGCCAACACGGCGTCGGGGCGGCTCAGGTTCTCCGGCGCCCTTCCGGAGGCGGTCGCCGGCGCCGAGGTGGTGTTCATCGCGGTCGGGACGCCGAGCCGCCGCGGCGACGGCCATGCCGACCTGTCCTACGTGTTCGCGGCCGCCAAGGAGATCGCCGCGGCCCTCGACGGCTACACGGTCGTGGTGACCAAGTCCACCGTCCCCGTGGGCACTGGACGCGAGGTCGAGCGCATCCTGCGCGCGGTGCGGCCCGACGCCGAGTTCGATGTCGCCTCCAATCCGGAATTCCTGCGCGAGGGCTCCGCCATCAACGATTTCGCCCGTCCCGACCGAGTCGTGATCGGCGCCGAGTCGGAGCGCGCTCGCGCGGTTCTGGCGCGGCTCTACCGGCCGCTGTTCCTGCTCGAGACCCCGATCCTTTTCACCTCCCGCGAAACCGCCGAGCTCATCAAATACGCGACCAACGCCTTCCTCGCCACCAAGGTCACCTACATCAACCAGATGGCCGATCTATGCGAGGCGCTGGGGGCGGACGTGCGCGACGTGGCGCGGGGCATGGGCCTCGACGGGCGGATCGGCGGCAAGTTCCTGCATCCGGGGCCGGGTTACGGGGGATCGTGCTTCCCCAAGGACACCATGGCGCTGGTGAAGACGGCACGGGACGCGGGCGCGCCGGTCACCATCGTCGAGAGCGTCGTCGCCGCCAACGCCGCACGCAAGCGCGCCATGGCGGACAAGGTCGTCGCCGCCCTGGACGGCGACGTCGCCGGCAAGACGGTCGCGGTGCTGGGATTGACCTTCAAGCCCAACACCGACGACATGCGCGAGAGCCCCGCCCTCGACATCGTCCCGGCGCTGACCAAGGCCGGCGCCATCGTGCGCGCCTTCGACCCGGAAGGGATGAAGGAGGCGCGCGGCCTGCTGGGCGGAATCACCTTCTGCGACAGCGCCGAGGGGGCCATGGACGGTGCCGACTGCCTGCTGGTGCTGACCGAGTGGAACCAGTTCCGCTCGCTCGATCCCAAGTCCATCGAGCGACGCTTGCGCACGCCGGTGGTGGTGGATCTGCGCAACATCTTCAATCCCGCCGAGATGAGGGCCGCCGGCATCCGCTATGTCTGCCTCGGGCGCCCCGATGACGCGAGCTAGGAAAACGGCGATGGCGGGCCGCCGTCTCGATCGCACCATCCTGCGCGAATACGATATCCGCGGGACCGTGGGCGAGACCCTGGGCGAGGCCGACGCCGAGGCCATCGGCCGCGCCTTCGCGACCTGGCTCGCGGCCAGGGACGGGCGCCGGGTCCACGTGGCGCGGGACGGGCGGACCAGTTCCCCTTCCCTCGAGGCGGCGCTGGTCGCGGGGCTGCGGGCGGGGGGGATCGACGTCACGCGCATCGGCGTCGGCCCGACGCCGATGCTCTACTACGCCACCGTCACCGGGGGCTCCGACGGCGGCGTGATGGTGACGGGCTCCCACAACCCGCCGCGATACAACGGCTTCAAGTTCATGGCCTTCGGCATGGCCTTCTACGGCAAGGACATTCAGGCGCTGGGGCAGATCGCGGCCACGGGCGAGTTCCACACGGGTGCCGGTAGCGAGAACGTGGCCGACCTACTCGAGGCCTATGTCGCCCGCGTCGCCGCCGATTTCGACGGGGACCGCTCCCTCGCCGTCGGCTGGGACGCGGGCAACGGCTCGGCGGGACCGGCCATGGCCATGCTCGCCGGGCGGCTGCCGGGCCGCCACGTGATCCTCAACGAGGCGGTGGACGGCTCCTTCCCCAACCATCATCCGGACCCCACCGTGGAGGCGAACCTTGCGCAGCTGCGGGCGTGCATCCTTGAACAGGGGCTCGACCTCGGCGTCGCCTTCGACGGCGACGGCGACCGCATCGGGGCGCTGGACGGGAAGGGGCGGGTGCTGTGGGGGGATCAGATGATGGCGCTGCTCGCCCGCGATGTGCTCGCGGCGAGGCCCGGCGCGACCGTCATCGCCGACGTCAAGGCAAGCCAGGTCCTGTTCGACGAGATCGCGCGCCATGGCGGCCGGCCGCTCATGTGGAAGACCGGCCATTCGCTGATCAAGTCGAAGATGGCGGAAACCGGCGCCGCCCTCGCCGGGGAGATGAGCGGCCATATCTTCTTCGCCGACCGCTATTACGGATTCGATGACGCGCTTTATGCCGCCGTGCGGCTGATCTCGCTGGTCGCGAGGTCCGGGCGGAGCCTCGCGGAGCTGCGCGACGAGCTGCCCAAGGTCATCAACACGCCGGAGCTCCGCTTCCCCTGCCCCGAGGACCGCAAGTTCCAGGTGGTGGAGGAGGTCAGGAACAGGCTTGCCGCGGCGGGGGACGACGTCAACGACTGCGACGGCGTGCGCGTGCGGACGCCGGACGGGTGGTGGCTGCTCAGGGCGTCCAACACCCAGGACGTGCTGGTGGCGCGTTGCGAGGCCGCCAATGCAGACGGGCTCGAGCGCCTCAAGGCGGCATTGGTCGCCGAGCTCGACAGGAGCGGGATCGCGCCGCCCGAGTTCTAGGCGCGAGGCGATGCCGGACAACCCCCATGAGGCTCTTCCTCTACGGCACCCTGATCGATGGCGACGTTCGTGCCGGGGTGCTGGGACCAGCGGCGGCGGCGCTTGCCCTGCGCCCCGCCCGCGCCCCCGGATGGCGGGCGGTCTATGGCACGGGCCGGCGCTATCCGTTCCTCGTCCGCTCGCGCGGCGCCCTGGCGCCAGGGATGCTGGCCGAGGGGGTGGGGCCGGAGGTCGTGGGCCGGCTGGCGGCCTACGAGGGACCGCAATACCGCCTCGGCTCCGTGGACGTGGTGGCGGACGGGGCGATCCTTCGCGCCTCGGCCTTCCTGCCGCGCCGGGCCGCGCTGCCCGGCCGCCGTCGGTTCACGATCGAACGATGGCGCGCGCGCGAGAAGGAGGCCTGCCTGGCGGCGCTGGCGGCCGAGGGGGGCCGGTAGCGGGGATCAGGGGGCGGGTGCCGGGGAGCCGCTGTCCGGGGGAACGGTCAGGCAGGCGATCTCCTCGGCCGTGAAGAGGTCGCAGGCATTGGCGGCGCCCTCGGCGTCGAGTCCCATGAGCCTCGCGCGGTAGACCGTGAGCCCGTTCTCGACCGCCGCGGTGACGGCGACGCGGGTATCCGCCAGCAGGCTCGGCAGGCGGTCCCTGGCCTCGCTCGCCGTGCGCTCGGCCGGGGCGAATCGGGAGAAGGCGCCCACCTGAATTCCCCAGGCACCGCCCCCGGCGACGTCCGTGGCCTCGGATGCGGACTCGTTGGTGGAACCTTCGCCCGCCAGGTACGCCAGCTCGGCCGGACGCCGCGGCGGCGTCAGGCGGGCGAGGGCGATGCGCCCGCGCGCACCCCGGACCCGCACCACCTTCGTCCGGGGGGTCGGGAGGACCTTGAGATCGATCCGCAGGTTGCGGTCGTAGTCATAGGCGGCGTAGCGGCCCTGGGTGGCCTTCTCGAAGCCGCGCTCGAGCAGGCCCATCATGTGCAGGTCGCGGGCGCGCGGCGAGCGCGTGCCGAGGATCACCCCGATCAGGCGCACGCCGGCGCGCTCCGCCGAAGCCGCCAGGTTGAAGCCCGAGGCCCGGATATAGCCGGTCTTCACGGCATCGGTGCCGTCGTAGCGGTCGAGCAGGCGGCTGTGGTTGTCGTAGGTGCGGCTGCCATAGGAGAACGTGCGGGTCGCGAGCACCCCGAAGTGTCGGGGAAAGTCCCGCCGGAGCGCCTGGACCAGGAGCGCGATGTCCCGCGCCGTGGTGAGCTGGCGGCGGTTGGGCAGGCCCGAGGCATTGCGGAAGCTGGTGCCGGTCATGCCCAGCGCCGCGGCCTTTTCGCTCATGAGGACCGCGAACTTCCGCTCGGTTCCCCCCAACGTCTCCGCGATGGCGGCGGCGGCGTCGTTGGCCGATTTCACCGCGAGGCCGAGAATCACGTCCCGGACCCTGATCCGATCGCCGGGCCTGAGTCCGAGACCGGAGGGCGGCTGGCGCGCCGCCCGGGCCGACACCGTGATCTCGTCATCCATCCTCAGCCGCCCGGACTCGACGGCCTCGAACACGAGATAGAGCGTCATCATCTTGGTCAGCGACGCGGGATAATGCCGCCGGTCCGGGTTGACGGCGTAGAGGATCTCGCCGGTCTCGGCATTCATGACGACCGAGGCGTATTTGGCGGCGGCGGGGCCGGCCGCAAGGAGAAGCGCGGCCGCCGTCAGGACCGCCGTAACCATCGGACGCCATGCCCGGCGCGCGGCCGAACTCCCGGGGCGGCGTCCCCGGATGGATCCGCCGGGGACCCCCCTCAATCGCCCGTGAGCACCCAATTCCACCCCCAAATCGGCGACATCGATCTCTAAACCATGTTAAATAAAAGAAGAATCGGTGTCCACATCTTACGTGTCCGTCGTTAATATTTCTCTAAGGCCGGCGGTCCGGCAGGGATGTTCAGGCAATGTTCAGGGGCTCGGCGCTAGCCTGCATCGGTCGCGACCCCGATGCCCGGATGGTGGAACCATGACGCGCGCCTTCGCAAATTCTCCGTTCCGGCTGGCGGCGATCCTCGGCCTGCTCGGGCTCGCCGCGTGCAGCTACCGGGCCGGCTATGGGGACAATCCGTTCACCCGGTCCTTCAGCTGGTACAGCTATCTCAACGGCGACGACCTGCGGGCCTATTGCCGCGGCGGCGGGCCCGACCGCTACCGGATCGTCTATAACGGCGTGTGGGAGGAGCAGGTGCGGACCTACGACATCACGGCCGATCCCGACCGCGGCGGCGGCGATCTCGTCGTGCAGGTGAGCGGGCCGCCGGACCTGAGCCAGGAAATCCCGCTCGACGATCTCCTGGCCCCCTGGCGGGGGAAGATCGTGCGCGACCGGATCGGGCGCGGGGAGTTGAGGGCCGTCCGCGACGCCCTGCGCACCAGCGGATTCGACACGCCGCCGCCCGAGGGCACGCGCCTCCAGTCCTGGAGCTTCTTCTGGATCGCCATCGCCTGCGAGGGCGGACGGTTCAAATACAATGCCTGGGGATACCCATCGGAGCGTTTCGAGCGGGTGACGCTGAGGCCTCCCCTGGAGGAGGTGGACCGGAGCGGCGTCCCCTTCAATCCGCCGCGGCCCGACACCGAGCCCGAGCGGAGCGACGACACCCCCGGCCGCCGTCCGGACCACTACCAGCTGGTCGTCACGCCCGATGGAATCTCGGGCCATTTCACGGCGTTTTAAGGGATTCGGCGGATGATGGTGTGCGCGGCGGCCCCGACGGAGGTGACAAGGAGGGGCATCAGGCCCTATGATAGGGCCGAGAATCGTTGGTTTGGCACGTAACTCAGCCGGTTCCCATGAACGTGAGTCACGAGCTGTTTGGTCTTCGTAGGTTGGCGGTCCTTGCCGCGGTCATCTCGGGTGACGGCGAGGCGGATGGCTCCGATGGCGGCGGCCCGACCACCGGCGTGGTCACGGCGACCCGCCCCAAGACCCACAAGCCATCCATGTATAAGGTATTGATGCTGAACGACGATTACACGCCGATGGAGTTCGTCGTCCAGGCCCTGGAGCGGTTCTTCAACAAGAGCCACGAGGACGCCACAAAGATCATGCTTCATGTCCACCGGCGGGGGGTGGGCATCTGCGGGGTGTATCCTTACGAGATCGCCGAATCCAAGGTGACCCAGGTGATCGACTTCGCGCGTAAGTACCAGCATCCGTTGCAATGTACACTCGAGAAGGATTAGCCCATGTTGTCGCGCAACCTTGAACAGACCCTGCATCGTGCCCTCGCCTTCGCCAACGAGCGCCGCCACGAGTTCGCCACCCTGGAGCATCTTCTGCTGGCACTCGTGGACGACCAGGATGCGGTGGCCGTGATGCGCGCCTGCGGGGTCGATCTGGATCGCCTGCGCGAGGACCTCGGCTCCTATCTCGACAGCGAGCTCGAGAGCCTGGTTCTCGACCGGCCGGAGGACGCCAAGCCCACCGCCGGGTTCCAGCGCGTGCTCCAGCGCGCGGCGATTCACGTGCAATCCTCGGGCCGGGAGGAGGTGACCGGCGCCAACGTGCTGGTGGCGCTGTTCTCCGAGCGCGAGTCCCACGCCGTCTATTTCCTGCAGGAGCAGGAGATGACCCGCCTCGACGCGGTCAACTACATCTCCCACGGGATCGCCAAGGTGGGCCGTTCCGAGGACCGCCGGGTCCGGGGGGCGGAGGAGGAGCGGCGCGGCGGGGCGTCCTCGTCCAAGGAGAGCAAGAAGGGATTCGAGGCGCTGGGGTCCTTCTGCGTGGATCTCAACCGCAAGGCCCGCGAGGGCAAGGTGGATCCGCTGATCGGGCGCGAGGACGAGGTCGAGCGCACCATCCAGATCCTGTGCCGGCGCACCAAGAACAACCCGCTCTACGTGGGCGAGCCCGGGGTCGGCAAGACCGCCATCGCCGAGGGTCTGGCGCGGCGGATCGTGCGCGGCGAAGTCCCCGACGTCCTCAGGACGGCCACCATCTACGCCCTCGACATGGGGGCGCTGCTGGCCGGCACCCGCTATCGCGGCGACTTCGAGGAGCGCATCAAGGCGGTGCTGGCCGAGCTCGAGAAGCACGACGGGGCCGTCCTGTTCATCGACGAGATCCATACCGTGATCGGCGCGGGAGCCACTTCGGGCGGCTCCATGGACGCCTCCAACCTGCTGAAGCCGGCGCTGCAGTCGGGCAACCTCCGCTGCATCGGGTCGACCACCTACAAGGAGTTCCGCAACTACTTCGAGAAGGACCGGGCGCTGGTGCGCCGCTTCCAGAAGATCGACATCAACGAGCCGACGGTGCCCGACGCCATCAAGATTCTCCAGGGCCTCAAGCCCTATTACGAGAAGCACCACCGGGTCCGCTACACGGCGGACGCCATCCGCGCGTCGGTGGAGCTGGCGGCGCGCTACATCCACGACCGCAAGCTGCCCGACAAGGCCATCGACGTGATCGACGAGGTGGGTGCGGCCCAGATGCTGGTGCCCGAAAGCAAGCGCCGCAAGGTCATCACCGTCAGGGACATCGAGGCCATCGTCGCCAAGATCGCGCGAATCCCGCCCAAGACGGTGAGCTCCTCGGACAAGGCCAACCTCCAGAACCTCGAGCGCGACCTCAAGGCTGTGGTGTTCGGCCAGGACAAGGCGATCGGGGCCCTGGCCTCGGCCATCAAGCTGTCGCGGGCGGGCCTCCGGGAGCCCGAGAAGCCGATCGGGAACTACCTGTTCTCCGGTCCCACCGGCGTCGGCAAGACCGAGGTCGCGCGCCAGCTCGCGCGCATCATGGGGGTCGAGCTCATCCGCTTCGACATGTCGGAATACATGGAGCGGCACACCGTCTCGCGCCTGATCGGCGCGCCGCCGGGCTATGTGGGCTTCGACCAGGGCGGGCTGCTCACCGACGCCATCGACCAGCACCCCCACGCGGTGCTGCTGCTGGACGAGATCGAGAAGGCCCATCCGGATCTCTTCAACATCCTCCTGCAGGTGATGGACCACGGCAAGCTCACGGACCACAACGGCAAGGTGGTGGACTTCCGCAACGTGGTGCTGATCATGACCACCAACGCGGGCGCCTCGGATCTTGCCAAGCCGGCCATCGGCTTCGAGCGGACCCAGCGCGTGGGCGACGACGACGACGCCATCAAGCGCATGTTCACGCCGGAGTTCCGCAACCGGCTCGACGCGACGATCGCGTTCTCGGCCCTGCCGCCGGAGATCGTGGCGCGGGTGGTGGACAAGTTCGTCATCGAGCTCGAGGAGCAGCTCGCCGACCGCGGTGTCGAGATCGAGTTCACCGCCGAGGCCCGGGCCTGGCTGGCCGAGCGGGGCTACGACGAGACCTTCGGCGCCCGCCCGCTGGCCCGCGTCATCCAGGAGCACATCAAGCGCCCGCTCGCCGACGAACTGCTGTTCGGCAAGCTGGCCAAGGGCGGCATCGTCAAGGTGGCGGTGAAGGACGGCGCGCTCGACTTCACCCTGCTGCCGCCCCCGCCCAAGCCCGACCGGGGCGGCAAGGGCGGGCCCAGGCGGCTGCCCCGCCGCGATCCCAAGCTGCCGGC
>DASWKZ010000299.1:0-7570 GCA_036396355.1 Alphaproteobacteria bacterium | reverse complement strand
CTCGTTTACGCCGCCAAGACCATGGGCCGGCCCTTCACCATGGGGCCGGGCGTGCCGGCGGAGCGGGTGAAGGCCATCCGCACCGCTTTCAACACAATGGCCGAGGATTCCAAATTCCTGGCCGATGCCAAGAAGCAGAGGCGTGAGGTCGATCTGGTCACCGGCGACGAGATCCAGGAGATCGTCAACAGCATGGCGAAGACGCCGAAGTCCGACCTCGCGCTCCTGGAGGACATCCAGGAATACAAGGGCAAGGCCACGATGGCCAAGATCGAGCTCGCCAAGCACACCGGCAAGGTGACCAAGACCGCGAAGGGCAACCGCCAGATCTTCATCATGCACGAGGGCAAGGAGGTGATGGCCAAGGTCTCGGGCTCGCGCACCAAGGTCACGGTCGCGGGCAAGGGAGCCAAGCGCGGCGCGGTGAAGGTCGGCATGACCTGCACCTTCATCTATCCGGCCCCCGGCGACGAGGCCAAGAACATCGACTGCAAGAACTGAGCGGACGCCGAAAATGGAACGGGCGCCCCGCGGGGCGCCCGATTTCCCGGGATGGATGCGAGGCGGCGACCCTAGCGGGCAAGGCGCACGATGCCGGTCTGCCGGTCGACGTGGTATACGGCCACCGGTGCACCGCGATCGGTCACGATCTCGGCCGCGATCGTGTATCTGTCTCGTTCGAAGACCTTGCCGAGCCTGAGACGCTCATTGCCCGAGAGGGCAACTCGAGTCCTGAAGAACCGGGCAACATCCTCCACCCTGAGATTGGCAACCCCTTGACGTACCGTCGTGCTGCCACCGGGACCGATCATCGCCATACCGGGCTCCAGGAGGCCCGGATCCGTGACCGTGGTCCCAAGGTTTCTCGGCTCCAGGTGAGAATCGTCCGGGCCTTGGCAACCCGTCATCAGCGCCACGATCAGGGCTGCAAAAAAAGTGCCCCGTCCGTTCCTTCGAAAATGCATCGATACCCCCTCACTTGCCGCTACTGTCACGGCTACGGCGCGTAATCTCCGCCTGTCTGGCCTGGATTTCCTCGGGCCACCTGCTCTTGATATAGGCGAGCACGGCCCGGATTTCATGGTCGGTCAGGCGTCCGGCATAGGCCGGCATGTCGGTCCGGTAGCCCGGCGGCGCGAACGGGGCGATACCGTCGCGGGTCATGGCGAACAATTGCTGATCGGGATGATGCCAGGTATGGCCGGTGGCGTCGTGGGGCGGCGCCGGCAGCCGGCCGTCGGGGCGTCGCACACGCCAATTGGCCTGTCCCTCGAGGTCGCGCCCATGGCAGGAAGCGCATTCGCGCGCATAGATCTCCCGGCCGAGGGCGAGCAGCGCGGGATCTCCGGGATCGATGGCGACGTGGCGTCCGTCCCCCCGGAACACGGCCCACCCGACGCCCGCGAGCGCGAGGACCAGCGCCGCTCCGGCGCCGAGGCGGACCCACGGCGCCATTACCGGGCGCGGGCTCCATTGCCCCGCGGCCGAGCGGGGTTTCCCCCGCCGCCCAGGTCGTCGAGGATGGGGCAATCGGGGCGCTCGTCGCCGTGGCAGCGCGCCGCCAGGTGCTCGAGGGTGCGGCGCATGGCATTCATCTCGGCGATCCGGCGGTCGATCTCGGCGATGCGCGCGAGGGCGACGGCCCTGACGTCGGCGGAGCGGCGCTTGCGGTCGCCGTAGAGCGACAGCAATTCCCGGCAGTCCTCCACGCTGAAGCCGAGCGCCCGCGCCCGCTTGAGGAAGCGGAGGGTGTTGACCTCCTTGTCCCCATAGTGCCGGTACCCGTTGCCGCCTCGCACGGGCCGTGGGAGGAGACCGACGTCCTCGTAATAGCGGATGGTCTTCGCCGGCAGCCCGGACAGGGCCGCCGCTTCGCCGATGTTCATGGCTGCACCTCCGACAGGACGCCGGGATCGGAAACCGGCTCCCCGACGGCGCCACAGGCCCGGGCCAATCTAAAGCTTCCCGTCGCTGGAAGGTCAAGGCGCCATTGCTCGGGTCCCGTCCCGGGGGATACTGGATATCGGGCCCGCCCTCCGCTAGAACAGCGGCGACCGCCCGATCCATCCGTGAACCGGAGAAACCGTCGATGGCCGATTCCGCGCCCCACTCCTTCCTGTGGCTGACCGAGGCCGACGTCGTCTCCCTCATCAGCCTGTCGGGGGCGATCGCCGCACTCGAGGCGGGGCTCAGGCTCGAGGCCGAGGGCAAGGCCCGCAACCTGCGCAAGGGCCAGACCGCGTGGGAGGGGGGCAGCCTCAACGTCACCGGCGCCCAGTTCACCGGGGCCGGGTTCTCCGGGGCCAAGGTGTGGACCAATGTGGGTGGCCGCTCGGCACCGCTCCTTTTGCTGCATGGCTCGCAGGACGGCCAACTCAAGGCCATCATCGAGGCCGTGGCGCTGGGCCAGATGCGAACCGGCGCGCTCGCCGGGGTCGCGACCAAATGGCTCGCCGCCGAAGGCGCCGACGACATGGCCATCGTAGGGACCGGCAAGCAGTCCCTCACCCAGGTCGCCGCCGTCCATGCGGTGAGGCCGCTCAAGCGGCTCCGCGTGTTCAGCCCGACGGCGGAGAACCGCGCCCGCTTCGCCGCCGAGCTGCGCGAGACATACCCGTTCGAGGTGGTGGAGGGAGGCTCGGTCGAGGACGCCGTGCGCGATGCCCCCATCGTCACCACGGTGACGCGGGCGCGCGATCCCTTCCTGTTCTCCGCCATGGTGGCGCCGGGAGCGCATATCAACGCGGCGGGCGCCATCATCCCCGCCTTCGCCGAGATCGCCCCCGACATCCTGCCGCGGTGCGACCGGGTGGTGGTCGACAGCATCGAGGGCTGCCGCGAGGATTCCCGCGAGCTCAAGGCCTATTACGACGAGGGGAAGGGAAACTGGGACGACGTCCTGCCCCTGTGCCAGGTGGTCGCCAAGGGCGAGAAGCGCCCCGCCGGCGCCGACCTCACCTTGTTCAAGTGGATGGGGATGGGGCTCGCGGATCTCGCCGCCGGCATCGAGATCTTCAGGCGCGCGCGGAAAAGGGGCGTCGGGCGCGAATACCCCCATCCGGGGCGCGCCCCGGTGGACCTCAGCTAGGCGCCGGCGGTTCCGATCCGCCATTGCCGGCGCCTCCGGGCGTGCCTACATTCGGCCTGGGCACATTCGCCCGGGGAGAAACGTGATGGAAAAGGCGATGTTCGGCGCCGGCTGCTTCTGGGGCGTGGAGGATGCGTTCCGCAAGGTGGAGGGCGTCCGCTCCACCGCCGTCGGCTATGCCGGCGGGCGCACCGAGAATCCCACCTACGAGCAGGTGTGCTCGCACACCACCGGCCACGCCGAGGTGGTGCTGGTGGAGTTCGATCCGGCCGTGGTCCCCTATGAGCGGCTGGTGGAGACGTTCTTCACCATCCACGATCCCACCCAGCTCAACCGCCAGGGACCGGATATCGGCGACCAGTACCGCTCCGCCATCTTCACCTTCGACGAGGCCCAGAAGGCGACGGCCGAGCGGGTCATGGACCGCTTCGAGGCCGAAGGCCGCGTGCGCGGACCCATCGTCACCGAGATCACGCCGGCACCGACCTTCTGGCGGGCCGAGGAATACCACCAGCAGTATTTCGAGAAGACCGGCCGCAGCCACTGCCTGTTCTAGGGAAGCCCCCTGCCCCGCCGGGCGCCGCCCGGCCTGGTTTCAAGCCACTTCCCAGCCATAGAGCCGCGCCGGATTTTCGGAGAGCACGAGGTGACGATGCGCCTCGTCGGGCGCGGCCTCGAGGAGGACGTCGAGCAGATCGGCCTCGTCGGGGACCGGCACCTCGAAGGTGGGATGGGGCCAGTTGCTGCCCCAGAGGAGACGGTCGGGGCGGGCCGCGATCAGGGCGCCGATGGTGTCCGCCATGTCGGCGTAGTGCGGCGGGCCCGATTGCGACAGGTTGTAGAGGCTGTAGAGGTTGACATAGGCGTCCTCCACCGAGACGAGGAGGTCGTGCACCGCCTCGAAGGCCGGCGTGCCCGGCCCACGCCCGGGCGCCAGATAGGCGCAGTGGTCGATGCTGAAGGGCACCGGCAGGCGCCGCAGCAGGGGCATGAGCTCGATCACCTCGTCCACGTCCCGGAGGTGGATTTCGACGTGCCAGCCCAGCTCCCTGACGCGGTCGGCGAGGGCCAGAAGGTGATCGGGCCCGAGCCCGCCGACCGAGCGGGTCGAGATGCGGAAGCCGGTCATCCCGCCTTCGGCGAGGCGACGCAGCTCGGAATCGGGGATGTCGGGCTTGATCAGGGCGAGGCCCTTGAACGCCCCCTTCATGGCCGCGATGGCGGCCAGCGCCGGCTCGTTGGAGGTCATGGCGCTGCCGGTGATGACGACGCCGCGCTCGAGCCCGAGGCGGCGGGCCACGGCCCGGTAGTCCGCGAGCCCCGCCGCCACCGGCGTGTACCGGCGCCCGGGCTCGAGCGGGATGTCCGGCTCGTAGATGTGGAAATGGGTATCGCAGGCACCGGGCGGCGGCTTCAGTCTCGGCCTCCGCCCGTCCCTGACGGGCGGGCGGAGATGCGGCGGCTCCGGATGTCCCGTCATGACGGCCCCCTCCCCGTTCTCGCGACGGCTTCCTAGACCAGAACCGAGACCTCGATGCCCTCGGGGAACAGCTCCTCGGGCTTCACGTGACGGTGGGCGATGCCCTGCTCGTGGGCATATTGGCAGAACGCTTCCAGGGTCTTGCGGTTGGGCTCGATGCCGTAGGGGAAGAAGTCGCCGCCGAATTTCTTCATCATCTGCTCGGCGTGATCGACCAGCCACGGCACGCAGTAGCGCGACACCGAGATCTCCAGCGACCGCCGTACCGCGCGGTCCTTCGAGGCCTCGAAGGCCCGCATGAGGTTGCGCGCGATCCACGGCCTGCCCTCGAGGATGTCGCGCCTGAGCGCGATCACGTGCATGATCGGGAAGACCCCGGTCTCGTCGTAGTAGCTCTCCTCCAAGGCGCGGTAGTCGGGGAACAGGCGCTTGACGTCGGGATGACCGCGCTGGAACACGAGCGGTGCGCGCGCCACCAGCGCCGCGTCGACCTCGCCCGAGGCCAGCATCTCCGAGATCGACTTGTCGGTGGCGCGGGTGAGCGAAAGGCCCTCGGGGAGGCTGAGCTCCACCTTCTCGGTGCGGCCCGGCTCCTCGGTGCCCGCCTGGACCCAGTCGATGGAGGTGAGATCGACGCCGGCCGCGTGGGCGAGCCAGCCGCGGGTGTAGACCGCCGCGGTCTGGGCCCATTCGGGCACCGCCACCCGCTTGCCGGCGAAGTCCTTGGCCTCCCTGATGCCCGAGTTGACGTTGTAGTAGAACGACGAGAACCGGAACTGACGGGATGTCCACACCGGAAGGCCGACGATGTCCGCATTCTCCTGGGTCGCCTGGGCGATGAACTTGGCGAAGCTGAGCTCCGAGACCTCCCACTCCCGGTTGAAGGTGAAGCGCGCGAAGATCTCGTGGATGTCCATGGTGAGGAAGGTGGGCTCGATGCCCTCCGCGCGCACCTCGCCGATGCGGAAATCGCGCATATGGTCGTAGTCCGAGATGGCGATGGTGAGCGGAATGCGTCTCATGGCGTCCTCCCTGGCGGCCCGTCCGGCGCGAGCCCGCCCCCTTATAAGGGGAATTCCCCGCCTTTTCCACCGCCGCCCATGCGCCCCGGGCGGCCGAGTTGACAGCGCCAGACCTCGTCGGATAATGGCCGCCGACTCACGAACACGGGGGGAACCCGACCATGCCCGACATCGACCTCGATCCCAGCCTCGCCAAGGACCGTGCCGGCCTCGTCCTGTTCGATCCCCTGCACGGCTACCTCCACCCCGCCGACCCGGATAAGGAAGCGAACCTCAGGAAATGGCGGGTCCGCGAGAACATGCAGAGGCTGGTCGAGGGTGCCCGCGCCAACGGCGTCACGGTGTTCTACGCGTTCGGCGACCATGCGCCCGACGGGGCCGACGTCGCCTCGCGGCTCACCGACACCGACATGGACCTCAATCCCTGGGCCGGGCGCGAACGCCGGTTCATGCCGACTCACCGCCGCGGCGACGCGGGCGCCGCCATCGCGGCCGAGGTGGCGCCCACCGAGACCGACGTGATGGTGCCCAAGCACCGCTGGAGCGCCTTCTTCCGGACCCACCTCGAACTCCAGTTCCGCTGCCGGGGCCTCAAGACCGTGATCCTGGCGGGCGGCTCCACCGATGTCGGCATCGTCTCGACCGCCTTCGCCGCCCGCGACCTGGATTTCGGGCTGGTGATCGTCCGCGACTGCTGCTTCTCCCACCGCGGGCCCAACAACGACTTCCTCATGGACCGCATCTTCCCGCGCATGGCGCGGGTGATGACCGCCGACCAGGCCGTTGCCCTGATGGCGCCGTGACCCTACCGGGCCGCCGCGATCGGGCGTAGGCATACATGCCTATGCACGGGCCCGGGACGTACTTTATATTTTATTAATTCCTTCCTGCCAGGATGCCCGATGCCGCCGAAAGGCCGCGCCGCGCGGCCGATGCGGCGCGCATGGACCGGGGCGATGGATCAGGTACACCTCACGCGCATCCTCGAACTGCTCGGGAAGGGGGAGCGGCTCGACCACCTCCTGGCCCGGATCCGCGAGGCGATCGAGGCGATCCTCGCCGACGACGGGGTTCTCGCGTCGGTCTTCGTCAAGGAGTCGCTCGCCGCGGCGATGGAGTCCGCGTCCACCCCCAGCCTTCCCACGACGTCCCGCGCCTCGCGTGCCGGTGCGTCGCCATGGGGCGGCTGGTCACAGCCCATCTCGGGCGGCGGCAACGAGATCCTGGGGGCGTTCACGCTCTACCCGCGCGAGCCACGCGAGCCGACGCCCGCCGAGATCGAACTCGTCGCGAGGATGGCGCAGGTCGCCGGCATCGCGATCGAGCGGCACCGTGCCGAATGCGAGCGCGCGCGGTGGTCGCGGCTCCTCGACACCATCGTCGAGAACGTGAATCAGGGGATCGCGGTGTTCGACCGCCATCTGCGGCTCGTGCACTTCAATCGCGTCTATCCCAGCCTCTACGACTTTCCGGCGGGCTTTCTGAAACCCGGCACAACCTACGGCGATATCATCCGTTTCATGGCGGAACGGGGCGAGTACGGCGACGTCGATCCCGACGAGTTCGTCCGCAAGCGCGTTTCGGAACTTTCCCGCCAGCCCGAGTGGCGGAATCTTCGCCGCCGCAAGGACGGGACCTCCATCGCCGTCTATCGCAAATTGCTGGCCGATGGCAGCCTCATACTCACGTTTACCGACGTCACGAACGAGATGCGCGCGGGGGAAGAGGTGCGCGCGAAATCGGCCCTGCTGGAGATGACCCAGGACCACATGGATCAGGGCATCTGCGTCTTCGACGGAAACCTCCGGATCACCAACTTCAACCGGCGCTGGGTGGAGCTCTTCGACCTGCCCCCCGAGATCGCCCGCGTCGGCGCGACCTTCGAGGAATTCATCCGCCACCAGGCGCTCCGCGGAGACTATGGGCCGGGCGACATCGACGATCTGGTGCGGATCCGGGTCGAGCGCATGAGGCGCGGGG
>DASWKZ010000298.1:0-13488 GCA_036396355.1 Alphaproteobacteria bacterium | reverse complement strand
CGCAGCACCGAGCCCCCGGTCTGGGTGCCCAGCGCAAGCGGCACCATGAAATCGGCGACCGCGGCGGCGGAGCCGCTCGAGGAGCCGCCCGGCGTGCGGGAGGGATCGTGCGGATTGGCGGTCTTGCCGGGGGTCATGCCGGCGAACTCCGCGCTCACCGTCTTGCCGAGGATGACGGCGCCGGCCCCCCGCAGCATCGCCACGCAGGAGGCATCGGCCGGCGGGCGGTATCCCCCGTAGATCGGCGAGCCCATCCCGGTCGGCATGTCGTGGGTGTCGAGAACATCCTTGATGCCCACGGGGATGCCGTGCAGGGGGCCGCGGACGGGCCCCGCCTCGAGCGCGCGTGCCTGGGCAAGGGCATGGTCGGGGTCGAGATGGACCCATGCGCCAACCACCGGCTCGCGCGCGGCGATGCGCTCGAGGCAAGCGCGGACGATTTCCACGGGCGTGAAACGACGGCGGGCAATGCCGTCGGCGATTTCCGACGCCGAGAGCTCGTAGAGGGGTCTGTCTTCAACGACCATCGGCGGCGATGCGGTCTCCCTTGCCCGCGCGGCGGGGTCTTCCATCGGTTTCGGATACGCAGGCTAGCGGAGATGCGGCGGCATTTGAATAGGACCGTTCCGGACCCGTCCCGAAGGGCGGCCGCTCCGCCGTCCCGGGGCAAGGCCGGGATGCCCTTCCCGGTCCCGGTAATTTGCGGTTTCCGTTGGCTTCGGTCCGTGGTTTCATGCCGGCCCGAGATCGATCCATGCCAAAGCCCCCATCGCGCCACAGGCCGAACAAGGGACCAGCCGCGTGAAGCCGCCCCCCTTCAGCTATCACGACCCCGGAACGGTCGCCGAAGCGGTGGACCTGCTCGCTTCGCTGGAGAACGCGAAGCTCCTTGCCGGCGGGCAGAGCCTGATGCCCATGCTCAACATGCGCTACGTGCTGCCCGACCACATGATCGACCTCAACCGGGTGGAGGGGCTGGACTACATCCGCGAGACCGGCGACGGCCTCGAGATCGGGGCCATGACGCGCCAGCGCGCGGTCGAATCCTCGGCGGAGGTGGGGCGGCTCTGCCCGCTCCTCTCCGAGGCCATGCCCTTCGTCGGGCACCGCCAGACCCGCAATCGCGGGACCGTCGGCGGCAGCCTGGCCCATGCCGATTCGTCCGCCGAAATCCCCACCGTCTGCGCAGCCCTCGATGCCGTTCTCACGGTGAGGGGCCGGTCTGGCGCGCGCGAGATCGCGTTCGCGGATTTCGCCGTCGGTTTCCTCACCACGTGCCTGGAGCCCGATGAGGTATTGATGTCGGTGCGTATTCCGGCGTGGGCATCGGGGCACGGTTTTGGATTCGAGGAATTCGCGCGGCGTCACGGCGACTTCGCCATCGTCTCGGCGGCGGCGCTTCTGGAGGCCGGACCCGACGGTCGCATAACGCGGGCGGCATTGACCATCGGGGGGATCGGACCGGCGCCGGTGCGCGTGGCGGAGGCCGAAGGCGCGCTCATCGGGCAATCCGGATCCGAGGACGCATTCGCCGACGCAGCCGAGACATGCCGAGGGATCGAGGCGCTCGACGACATCCACGCCCCGGCCTGCTACCGCCAGCGGCTGGCCGCGGTGCTGGCGCGCCGCGCCCTCCAAAAGGCGTGGTCGCGCGTCGGGGCGCATTGAGGGAAACCGACGGGATGAGTACCCATCGCAATGTGTCGCTCACCGTGAACGGAACGCTTCACGAAAAAGAGATCGAGGTGCGCCTGACGCTCGCCGACTTCCTGCGCAAGCGGCTCGGGCTCACCGGCACCCATCTCGGCTGCGAGCACGGCGTGTGCGGGGCCTGCACCGTGCTCGTCGACGGGCGGAGCGCGCGCGCCTGCCTGATGCTGGCGGTCCAGGCCGACGGCCGCGACGTGACGACGATCGAGGGCCTCGCGCCGCCCTCCGGGGAGGGTCTGCATCCCCTCCAGGAGGCGTTCCGGGACCACCACGGCCTGCAGTGCGGCTACTGCACGCCGGGGATCCTGATGACCCTCGTCGAATTCCTGCGCGACAACCCGGCCGCGACCGAGGACGGGGTGCGCGAGGCGATCTCCGGCAATCTGTGCCGCTGCACCGGCTATCAGGGCATCGTCGACGCCGCCCTCGACGCCGCGCGGCGACTCGGGGCAGCCGACACCGCGACCGGCGGACGCGGCCGGGACGCGCCATGAGCCCGAAGCTCATGGGCGAGAGCGTCCGGCGGCTGGAGGACCCGCCGCTGCTTCGGGGCCGCGGCCGCTTCATCGACGACATCGTGATCCCCGGCATGCTCGAGGCCGCCTTCGTGAGGAGCCCCCACGCCCATGCCGCGATCCTGGGAATCGATGCGTCCGCCGCGCTCGCGCTTTCGGGCATCCACGCCGTCCTCACCCTAGAGGATCTCAAGCCCCATCTGCGCAACGAGTTCCTGGTCGTCGGCCTGCCCAGCGCGAGCTACCGCCAGCACCGGAACCGTCCGGTGCTGGCCGGAAAGGAGGTCGTCCATGTGGGCGAGCCCGTCGCCATCGTCATCGCCGAGGACCGGTATGTCGCCGAGGACGCGGCGCAGCTGGTCGCGGTCGAGTACGACATCCTTCCCGCGGTCTCCGACTGCCGCGACGCGCTGGCCGAGGGCGCGCCCACCGCCCATCGGGACGCCGAGGACAACCTGCTCGCCGCCTTCGAGATGGGCTACGGCGAGGTGGACGCCGCCTTCTCTGACGCGGCCCATGTCTTCCGAGAATCCCTCAACATCCACCGCGGCGGCAGCCATTCCATCGAATGCCGCGGCGCCGTCGCGGCCTTCGATCCGGCGACGGACCAGCTGACGCTCTGGATCTCCTCGCAGATGCCGCACGCGACGCTGCGCGTCCTCGTCGACGTGCTGGGGCGGAGCGAGAGCCAGATCCGGGTCATCGTGCCCGACGTGGGCGGCGGCTTCGGACCCAAGCTCGTGGTCTATCCCGAGGAGGTGGCGGTTTCCATCGCCGCCATCCGCCTTGCGCGGCCGATCAAGTGGATCGAGGATCGCCGCGAGCACTTCGTCGCCACCACCCAGGAGCGCGATCAGTACTGGGAGGTGGAGATCGCCGTCGATGGCGACGGCCGCATCCTCGCCATCCGGGGGGAGATCATCCACGACCACGGCGCCTACACGGCGCGGGGCATCAACCTTCCGCAGAACTCGGCCGAGTCGGTCCCCGGCCCCTATCTGGTCCCGGCCTACCGGATGGGCGCCAAGCTGGCGCTCACCAACAAGGTCCCGGTCTCGCCCGTGCGCGGTGCCGGCCACCCCCAGGCGACCTTCGTCATCGAGCGCCTACTGGACCGGGTCGCGCGCGAGCTGGGGCTGGACCGCGCCGAGGTGCGAAGCCGCAATCTCGTCCCCGCCGAGCGGATGCCCTACACGCGCCCGCTCAAGAGCCGGGGCGGCGTCCCCGTCGTCCTCGACAGCGGCGATTATCACGCCTGCCAGCGGGCGGCGCTCGAGGCGGCGGGATGGGAGGCATTCCCCGCACGCCGGGAGGCCGCGCGCGCCGAGGGCCGCTATCTTGGGATCGGGCTCGCCAATTTCCTCAAGGGCACCGGGCGCGGGCCCTTCGAGGCGGTGACCGTGCGCATCGGCACCTCGGGCAAGATCCACGTCTTCACCGGCGCCGCCGCCATCGGCCAGGGCACCAAGACCATGCTCGCCCAGATCGTCGCCGAGCGGCTCGGCGGCGACGTCGGCAACGTGACGGTGACCGCGGGCGACACCGCCGGCACGGCGCTCGGCATCGGCACCTCAAACAGCCGGGTGACGGTGACCGCCGGGACCTCGGCCCATGTGGCGGCCGGCAAGGTCCGCGACAAGGCGCTCGCGGTCGCGGCCCGCATGCTGGACTGCGCGCCCGAGGACCTCGAGATCGACGGCACCGAGGTGCGCCCGAAGGCCGCGCCGGGCCGGATCGCCAACGTCGGGCTCACCCTGGCCGAGATCGCCCACGCCATGGCCGGCACGCCCGGCTACACCCTTCCGGACGGGATGGAGCCGGGCCTGGAGGCGACCGAGCACGTGATCCTGAACGAAACCCCCTTCGCCGGCGGAACCGCGGTGGCCGAGGTCGAGGTCGACCCCGAAACCGGCGGGGTGCGGATCCTCGATTACGTGCTCGTGATCGACTGCGGCCGGATGGTCAACCCCATGACGGTCGCGGGCCAAGCGCTGGGCGGCACCGCCCACGGCATCGGCAACGCGCTATACGAGCGAATGGTATTCGACGAGAACGCCCAGCCGCTAACGACCAACCTCGCGGACTACCTGCTGGTGAGCGCGACGGAGGTGCCGCGCATCCGGATCCTTCACCTCGAATCGCCCTCCCCCCTGAACCCGCTGGGGGTCAAGGGCGTGGGCGAGCTCGGCGCCATCGGCGCCCCCGCGGCGATCATCTCGGCGGTCGAGGACGCACTCGAGCCCCTCGGCGTGCGCATCGGCCGGACGCCCATTTCGCCGCCCGAAATCGTCGCCCTGATCGAGCGGGGACGCGGCCAATGCTGAAGGCCCCGTATCGGCGCCGGAAGAGCTCGGTGGGCTCGTGAATCTGCCTGCCGGCGCCGGCAACGAAATCGGGGGGCGAATCGGTCGGGTCTTACCGCGGGGCCGATCGGTCAGGCCACCCGTTCCCACTTGTCGACATCGACCTCCCAGCCCTTGTTCTGGGTGAGGTCGAACCCGTTCCCCTCGGGATCGACGACGCGGTATTCCGCGTAGGGGCGCACCTCCGGCCGATCGGCCACAGGCGCCTTGCCCTGGCTGAGCTGGGCCGCCTTCTGGGCCGCGTCCCGCATGAGAAAGCCGAAATGGTGGATGCCGAATCGGCGCTCCTCGGGGGATTCCTCGTTGCCGTCGTGCCCGATCCGGTTGTAAAGGGCGTAGCCTTCCTCATCCCGGGTCCGGTAATAGGGATGCAGGGCCAGGTTGGTGCATCCGTCCCCCATGAAGCAGTTGAAGCGCCCCTGGCTGCGCCGCTCCTCGGTGGTGCGAAGCTCCCGCAACCCGAACAGGGCGGTCAGGAAATCGGCCGTGCGCTGGGGCTGGAGCATGTGGATGGCGACATGGCCGATGCGTGGATAGCCGCGGTCCTCCCCCTCAACGCCGAAGGCCGTCTCGGACAGGCTGATGGGATTGCACTCCGGATCGAAGATCCGCACCTCGCCATAATGGACGCCGCCGGGCTCGCGGACCGCGATGCCCCCGGGCACGAGCGCGCGATACCTCTCGAGAACCTCGTCGATGCTGTCCACCGCCATGCCCATATGGTGCAGCCCGATGCCCCGGCGCAGCTCCATGAGGCCCGCCCGCTGTCGGAACAGCGTCAGGTTGAAGTACCCCTCCGTGAGGGACACGTCGCCCTCGGGCGAGCGGCCGAGCTCCCTCATGCCCACTTCCTCGATGTAGAATTGGGCCAGCGAAGCGGGATCTTCGCTGACCACCGCGAGATACCGGATCCTTGCCATGGCGAGCCACTCCCTTGGGGTTGGTGATCGTTGCCGAACGCCTCCAGGCGTCCGCAAGCGTGGGATTTCCTGTCTCGGGCGCATGGACAGGCTACCGCATTCTCCGATCTTGCCAAGGGTCTTCTCCGGGAGCGCGCGGCCTGACCCCCCGGCGGGTCCGGGGCCGCGCCCTGCGGGTTTTTGCCGCGGGGCCCCGCGGCGGCGAGGGCGGCGGCCTGCCGCCAACCGCCCTTCCGGGTTAGGATGCCTCCCATGACACGCGACCGACCGGACATCGTCGTGATCGGCGCCGGCGCCGCCGGCCTGGCCGCCGCCCGGACGGCGCTCTCGCTCGGGCTCACGGTCGAGGTCCTGGAGGCCAGGGACCGTATCGGGGGCCGCGCCTTCACCGATGATCTGGTGCCGGGAGTCCCCTGGGACCGCGGGGCCCATTGGCTGCACGACGCGCCGCGCAACTTTTTCGCCGCATTCGCCGCACGCAGGGACTTCGCCTTCGACCGGACGCCGTCGCGGTCCTACCTGTGGGGACCGGATGGCTGGGCGGGCGAGGACGTCCAGCAGGAACGGGATGCCTACTTCGCCCGCGCCTTCGCCGCGATCAAAGGCGCCGGCAAGTCCGGCCTCGACGTCGCCGCCTCCGAGGTTGTCCCGCCGCATCCGCGTTTTCGCGCCATGTTCGATTCCTGGTTTGCCGCCGTCTCCGGCACGGAGCCCGACCGCACGTCCACGCTGGACGACTTCCGCTATCGCCGCGCCGGCGTGAACCGGGGGGTGCGCCCGGGCTACGGCGCGCTGGTGGCGGAGTATGGCTGGGGTCTGCCGGTGAGACTGTCGACGCCGGTGGCGTGTGTCCGATGGGACGGCACAGACGTGATCGTCGAAACCGCGCGCGGCACGCTCGGTTGCCGGGCGGCGATCGTCACCGCCTCGACGAGCGCGCTCGCAGGCGGCGCCTTGTCCTTCCATCCGCCGCTGCCCGCCGAGACCCTGGATGCGCTGGAATCGGTGCCCCTCGGCGAGGCGGAGAAGGTGGCCCTCGCCTTCGACCGCGACGTCTTCGGCCTGCCCGGGAACAGCCGCCTTCATTTCGAGCACGGCACGCACGAGGCCATCCGCTTCCACATCAGGCCTTGTGGCCACAACGTCGCGATCGGCCACGTCGCCGGGCGCTTCGCCTCCGAATTGCTGGCGCAGGGTCCGCGGGCGATGGCGGCCTTCGCGGAGGAAAAGCTCGTCGAGGTCTTCGGCCGCGGCGTGCGCCAGGCGCGCGTGGCGACGGCCGCAACCGACTGGAAGGGCGATCCCTATATCCGCGGCGGCTATTCCTGCGCCCTGCCGGGAGCGGCCGACCGGCGCATGGTGCTTCGTGAGCCGGTCGGCGACCGCGTCTTCCTCGCCGGCGAGGCATGCTCGCTGACGGCCTACGGCACCGTTCACGGGGCGCACGGGTCCGGCGTCGAGGCCGCGCGGAGGGCAGCTGCCGCGCTTGGCGCCGGTGCCCCAGCGCCGATGGCGGCGGACAGCGCCGACTCCATCGCCGGTGAAACGGCGTAACCGAGCCCGCGCCCGATGAAAGCGCTGGTGCAGAGGATGAGCGAGGCGGGCGTCGCGGTCGGCTGCCGCGCCGTCGCGCAAATCGGCCGCGGTCTCTTGGTGCTCCTCTGCGTCGAAAAGGGCGACGGCCCCGACGAGGCGCGGCGCCTCGCGCGCAAGATCGCGCGGTTGAGGATATTCGACGACGAGACGGGAAAGATGAACCGCACCGTCGTCGAGACCGCCGGCCGGGCGCTGGTGGTGAGCCAGTTCACCCTCGCCGCCGACCTCCGCCGCGGCCACCGGCCCGGCTTCGCGGGCGCTGCCCCGCCCGCGGCGGCAAAGGCGCTTTATGAGCGCCTCGCCGTCCTTCTCGCCGAGGAGGGCGTGCCCGTCGAAACCGGCGAGTTCTCCGCCCGCGCATGGCGGTTCGTCTGGTGAACGACGGTCCCGTGACCATCTGGCTGGACACCCGCTTCCTGTAACGTCCGGCACGCCGCCTTTCGCCGTCATGACGGATGGGGCGCGACGGGCCGGCGCGGGCATGCCGCCCGCCGGTGACCACGACCCTATTGACAGGGTCCGCCATCTTATAAAAAAGTCATAAGTTGGTCCCGCCGCGCGATACATCAAACGGAGAATTCAAGGGCGGCCCAAGACACGGCGTGAGGCGGCAGGGGAGGAGACCGGCGGCGGACACATGAGGCGGCGATGATCGCTTGCATGTGCTCTCCTCCGGCGCGACATGGACATCCGGTTTCGGGCACTTCGGGCCTTGATTGCGGCGGCCGACGAGGGCAGCACGAATCGCGCCGCCCGCGCGCTGAACCTCACGCAACCCGCGATCAGCCATGCCATCAGGCTTACGGAGGAGCAACTCGGCATAACGCTCTTCAAGCGGCACCCCAAGGGGGTCACGCCGACGGAACTCGGTGACATCGTCATCCGGCGTGGGCGGCAGGCGATGCAGCACCTCACGGCGGCCGAATTCGAGATTTCCCGTCTCGCCAGAGCGGCCGGCGGCCGGGAAGGCCTCAAGGGTCTTCACCGCAAGCTGACGCACCAGAACCTGGTAGCCCTGGTCAGCGTTGCCCGACGCGGCAGCGTGCAATACGCGGCCCAGGAGACGGGATACTCCCAGGCCGTGATCTGGCACGCCCTTCGCGAACTCCGCAGCCTGATCGGCGAAAGCCTCGTGGAGCATCGACCCAGCGGGATGGTGCCGTCGGTCAGCGGGGAGGTGATGATCCGGAATGCGAAGCTGGCCTTGGCCGAGATTCGACATATCCATGATGATCTGGCGGCCGCCCGAGGCAACATATCGGGCCGGATCGTCGTCGGGGCCCTTCCGTTGTCCCGCACCATCCTGGTTCCCCGCGCGATCGCGGAGCTTTCCCGCCGCCACCCGGACGTCGAACCGTCGATCGTCGATGGCCCGTACAGCACGCTCCTGTCGGCGCTAAGGTGCGGGGACCTCGACCTCATTGTCGGCGCCCTGCGGACGCCCGCCCCGGCCGAGGACGTGTCCGAAGAGACACTCTTCTGCGAGCCCCTGTCGGTTGCCGCCCGTGTCGGCCACCCGCTCACCCGCCAGGCGGGTCTGTCCCTTTCGGATCTCGCCGAGCAGGACTGGGTGGTGCCGATCCGCGGCACCCCGACGCGGAGGATCTTCGACGCCCTCTTCAAGAAAGCCGGCGTCGATCCGCCGAAACGACTGATCGAATCGAGCTCTCTCGTCGCGGTCCGCGCGCTGCTCATGGAGAGCGACTATCTCACGTTCATTTCACGCAGTCAGATTCACTACGAGGAGAAATTCGGAATCCTGACCGCGCTCCCGGTCGACGGGCTCGATGGAACCCGACGCCCCATCGGCATCACGACGCGCTCGGACGCCGCGCCCGCCCCCGCCGTGCAGGAACTGATCAGGCAGCTGCACGTGGTGAGCGGAGACCTGTATGGGGAGACGGCCCTCGAGCCCCCCGGACGGGCCGGATCTCGTCGGCACGCCTGACACGGGCCCGGCGGGCGTCCGGGGCATCGGCGTCCGGGAGAGGGAAGGGTGCCGGTCCCGCGGTTGCGCGGCACCCTTCCCGTCCCGCTACTTCTTTTTTGCCTTGCCGGTAACGGTCCCCTTGGTCTGGAGCATGGTCTCGACCCGGGCCAGAACGGCGCTGTCGACCTTGAGCATTCCGGACACGAATTCCGCGAGCTTCTCGCCGCTCGTCGGCCTGACCTTGAGACGCTGCTTCTTCATGTCGGCCACGAAGGCGGGATCTTTCATGGAGGCGTCGAACGAAGCCCGCAGCGTCGCCACGCGCTCGGCGGAGACGCCGGGCGGTGCCTGGTACGGGCGACCGAGGGCGATCGAATGGCTGAACAGCTGGAACACCTCGCGCGTCTCCCTGTCCTTGGCGAAGGACGTGAGCATGGGAACGCTCTCGAAGCCGGGCTCCGGCTCCGCGCCAACCTGAAGAAGGATGTTGATCTTCTTCTCCTTGATCCAGTCCGTGTGATTGGCGACGAGCGTGCTCAGCGTGCCGCCGGCGATCCCCTGGACCTCACCGCGCTCCACCGCGAGGTCCATCTCGCCCGTGCCCTTGTAGCCCGTGATGACCCTGAACCTGGTGCCGAGGGAATTGTTGAGCATGGCGGGATAGCGGACGCTGTCGGAGCCGGCGCCGGTGCCGCCCATGAGGACTTCCTTTTTCGTCGCGTCCTCGAGAGTCCTCACGCCCGTCGTGTGCCACACGTAGACGTTGCCGTTGCTGGAATCGCTCGAGCCGATCCAGTGGAACTTCGCCGCGTCGTACTCGACTCCCTTGCCCCTGAAAATCTGGTGCATCACGAAGGCGGAATTGAGCGCGCCGAGCGTGGTCCCGTCCTTGGGCGCCTGGGAATAGAGGAAGTTCGTGGCCCGCAGGTGCCCCGCGCCCGGCATGTTCTTGACGATGATGTTGGGCTTGCCGGGAATGTGATTCGTCCAGTGGTTCGCGAGGGCGCGGGCCGTGCGGTCCGCACCGCCTCCGGGGCCGGCGCTGACGATGATGGTGATCGTCTTGCCCTTGTAGAACTCGTCGCCGGCGGCGAAACCTCCGGTCAGGGAAAGCGTCACCGCAGCCGCCGCGAAGGCGACCGCTGCGGAGGCGCGGCGCCGAAAAGCGATTATGTTCATGGGAATCCTCCCGGTTATGAATTTCAGGTTCCTGATCGCGTTACCCAAGGGCCGGCCACCGCCATGGCCCGCCGGCCCTGTAGACGATCGATACGCGGGCTTCCGGGCAATGCCCCGATCCCGTGCTCGACCCGCCAAGTGCGGGGGAATCGACCTCGTGTTCCGATCATGCCCCTATCGGGATGACCACGGTTATGAATTTACTGTACCTAGGTATTAATAAAGGGAAAGTAGATGCGGTGGCCCCGGGACTCGAGGGACTCGGACCTTCTCGCCCGCCGCCGAGCAGCCATACGGTGCGGGCTCCTCCGATGTGAACGGGCCTGGCGGACGGAACAGCCCCGCGGGCGGCGCCGTGAGGAAGGCCCGGTCCGCCGGCGCAGCCTCGTCCGAATCGCGGAGCGGAAGCGTTCCCTACGCCGCCCCCTGGCGCTCGGGACTCATCAATCCGATGCGCTCGTTGATGACGTCGAGCTCGATCACCGGACTCTGGGCCCCGGCGGCAACCACGCCCATGGGCGTGCCGCCCCGCTGGACCAGATCGATCTGTTCCTTGAGCAGGCGGCGCAGCGTCACCACCCCCTTGTCGGCGGCGCCCAGATGCTCGTTGGGGCGGTCCATGATGGGGCCCTGGGTTTCCCAGGCCATGGCATCCTGGGCCGCGACGACATCCATCCGGAAACGACCCTCGCCGTCCCGGTAATCGAAGTACTCGATCCGGCAATCCGCATCCGCGGGCGTGCGAACATCGTCCGTGGGCTCGAAGTTGGCCACGATGACCTGGGTGGTGGTGTCGTCGATCGGCATCCGGAACTGCAGGTTGTGGCGGTGACGTTTGGTCTTCCGGTTATGGCCGACGTGACGCAAGGTGTTGGGGAACAGCAACGGATGCTGGTCCACTTGGCCGGCTTCGCCGGGCCTGCGCGGGGCCGTGGTACGGCGCTTCATGATGCCGTATTCGAAGACGATGAAGTCGTGCTTTTCCTCGTAACGGTCCACCAGAGGGGCCAGATGTGCGGTAGACCCGTGCAGCCAATAGAGATGGGACGGATCGACCGAGTTCTCCATCGTCTGGAGCCAGTTGCAATGCAGCGGCACGTCCTTGCGAATCCATCGCTCGCCATGCTCCCACGCGAGCACGTCCCAGCGCGGCAGGGCGGGGGCCGGCTCCGGCCCCATATAGGTGAACAGGATGCCGCCCAGCTTCTGCACCGGATAGGCGGTCGTGCGGATTTTTGTTCGAAGCGTACTGCCCTTGGGCTCGGCCGGGGTTTCGAGACAGCGGCCGGTGCTATCGTATTTCCAGCCGTGATACGGGCAGCGAATGCCTTCATCGTCGACGCGGCCATAGGCAAGCGAGGCACGGCGATGCGGGCACTGTTCGGCGACCAGCCCATGGCGCCCCGTGGTGTCGCGGTAGAGCACCAAGTCCTCGCCCAACAGGCGCACGCGGCGGATCGGCTTCTCATCGGTCAGCTCCGCCGATGCCGCGATCGGCTGCCAGTAGCGGCGCAGCAGCTCCCCTGCCGGTGTGCCTGGCCCGACGCTTGTCAGATATTCGTTTTCCTCCGGCGTCATATCCGTGTCTCCTGTGCTCCTGTATCCCAGGACATCTTCATTCGTCTCTCGCCTCACAACCTACCAAAAAAGCAGGTTCGGCCAAATACCCCTTTACGGAAAGGGTGTTTTTTCTGGCTACCGCTTTCACGCCCCTCTCTTTTTCCTGACCTTGGTACCCCTTCTTCTTGCCGGTGTCGGGGGCGGCGTCTGCCCAATGCGGGCCATCATCCCCACATGGCCCCAAGTATCATCGTAGTTGCGCTGCGCCTGCTCCGTGAGGAACCTGCGCTCGATATCGAGAATCTTGTCGATCCCGAGGAGACGCCGGACCTCGGTCCGCCCCCACTTGCTGGCATTGGTGCGGGCGGCCAGGTCGTCGAGCGCGGCCGTGCCGCGTACTTTCAGATCGTGCAATACGTGCCAGGCCGCATTGAGCCCGGCATTGGCGGCGACGGTCGGGTAGAGCACGATCCGCGCTCCCAGGCGTTCGTATTCCTTGAGCGTGGGCGCCGGATCGCCGCCGCCCCAGATGACCAGGAGCGGGGCCGGTATCCGCCTCGCCGCCTCGGCGATCTGTTCCCGGGTTTCGACCGAATTGAGCCAAACGAGATCGGCCCCGCCGTCCGTGGCATAAGCGATGCAACGCTCGACCGCCTCCGCGAAGGAACCGCCCTCGGCGCCAAGCAGGTCACACCGGGCGCAGATAACGAAATCGGGATCGGTCTCGTCCCGTGCAGCGGTGGCGGCCCTGTACTTGCCCACGGCCTCATCGATTGAAATGCAGCGACGCCCGGTCAGGGTGCCTGACTTCTTCGGTGCTTCCTGGTCCTCGATCTGCAAGGCGGCAACGCCGCTGCGGATCACCTCCTTGACCGTGAAATGGACGTTCACGGCATTGCCGAAGCCGGTATCGACGTCGAGCAGGATGGGGATGTCCGCCTGCGCCGCACAGTGGCGGGCATGGTCGACGACGTCGCGGAGGCCGATGATCCCCTGGTCCGGCACCCCGAGCAGGTAGGCCGACATCTGCGAGCCGGCAACGAAGAAGCACTCGAACCCGGCCTCCTCGGCAATGCGGGCATAGACGGGACTGAACCCGCCCGGCATTACTGTCAGTTTCTTGCGGTTAAGGACTTTGCGGAATTGGCGACGCCTGCGGCGCACCGCCTCGGCATAGGTTTCCGGTTTGCGCGCCCTGGCTGTCCTCCGAGCGGCGGCCATCTCCGGTCCTCCCCTGCTAACGAGTGACCTTGCCATTCTTGACGGTCACGCCGTAGTCGCGCGCGACGGCGGCTGGTGTCACATAGCCCCTGACGAGGTCCTGCTGGATCGCCTCCAGGGCCCGCCCGGAGGGCGGGCCGTAACCGCCGCCGCCGCCCGTCTCGAGCACTACGAGATCGCCCTCGGCAAGCGGATGCCCCTTCACCTTGCAGGCGTCGATCCGGCGACCGTCGGGCTTGATGATGGTGACGCGGCCGGGCAACGCGTCCCTGCCCCCGCGCACGCCCCAGGGCGGGCATTTGGTCCGATCCAGGTTGGTCTGCAGATAGCACGGCGCGAGCACGCGGTAGACCTTGCGGAAGCCGAGACCGCCGCGGAATTTGCCCGCCCCGCCCGAGTCCTCGCGCAGGGAGAATGATTCGATCCGGAACGGCAGAATCGTCTCCTGCAACTCTATCGGGATCAGCCTCGTATCGCCGTGCGCCATGGTCCGG
>DASWKZ010000297.1:0-4190 GCA_036396355.1 Alphaproteobacteria bacterium | reverse complement strand
CAAGATGATCGGTGCCGGCCTGGCCACAATCGCGCTCGCCGGCGTCGGCGTCGGCATCGGCCTGATCTTCGGCAACTTCGTCGCCGCCGCGGCGCGCAACCCGGCCGCCATGCCCAAGGTGTTCGGCAACGTGCTGCTGGGTTTCGCGCTGACCGAGGCGATCGCGCTGTTCGCGCTGCTGATCGCGTTCCTGATCCTGTTCGGCTGAGGCCGGGCCCGGCGGAACCGACGAAAGGGGCCGCGCCATGCCGCAGCTGGACTTCGCCTCCTACGCGCCGCAGCTGTTCTGGCTGGCGATCACCTTCGCGCTCCTGTACCTGCTGATGGCGCGCGTCGCGCTGCCGCGCATCGGCGGCGTGCTGGAGGAGCGCCGCAAGCGCCGCGAGGACAACCTCGCCCGCGCCGAGGAGCTCCAGAAGGAGGCGGAATCCGCGGCCGCCGCCTACGAGGCGGCCCTCGCCGAGGCCCGCGCCAACGCCCATGCCCGCGTCGTCCGCGCGGCCGAGGAGGCCAAGTCCCGGGCCGAGGCCGAGATCGCCCGGCTCGACGCGGCGCTGGCCGAGCGCACCCGGGCGGCCGAGGACGCCATCGCCGCCGCCCGCACCGCCGCGCTCGGGGACGCCGCCGCCATCGCCGCCGAGGCCGCGCGCCTCGCCGTCCACCGGCTCGCCGGCCTCGACATCGACGAGGCGACCGCGCGCGCCGCCGCCGACGAGGCGCGGAAGGCGCGGACATGACGCGGGCGGCGCTGGCAGCCGAGACCGCGGGCGCCGGCCACGACATCCCCTTCTACGCCGAGCCCGAGATGTGGCTGCTGGTGGCCTTCGCGCTGTTCGTGGGCACCGTCGCGCGGCCGGCGTGGCGGGCGCTCACCGGGGCGCTGGACGCCCGCGCCGCCGCCATCGAGGCCGGGCTCGAGGAGGCCCGCAAGCTGCGCGAGGAGGCCCAGGCGGCGCTGGCGTCCTATCAGCGCAAGCAGCGCGACGCCGTCAAGGAGGCCAACGCCCTCCTCGCCCATGCCGAGGAGGAGTCCCGGCGCGTCGCCGCCCACGCCGAGAAGGCGCTGGCCGAGACGCTCGCGCGCCGCGAGGCCCTGGCCGAGGAACGCATCGCCGCGGCCGAGGCAAGGGCGCTCGACGAGGTCCGGGCCGAGGCCGTGGAGATCGCCCTCGCCGCCACCCGCCGCATCCTCGCCGAGCGCATCGACGAGACCAAGGGCGAGGCGCTTTTGGACGAGGCCATCCGGGAGCTCCCCGGCAAGCTGCGGTAGCGGCCTTCGATTCCCCCCGTCGAAAGACCCCGGCACGCGGGCCGGGGTTTGTCTTCGCCCATTCCGGGACCCGCCTCCAGCGGAGGTGCCGTCCGGGGAACGGGCCGGCACGGACGACGCGACCCCATTCCCCGGATATTCGCGAGCGCGTCACCGCGGCGGCCGCGGCCGGCGTCACTGCATGTAGGCGCCGCCGTTGACGTGGTAGGTCTGGCCGGTGACGTAGCGGCCGTGGGGTCCACACAGGTGGCGGATCATGGCGGCGATGTCCTCGGGCTTGCCGACGCGGTTGACGACCGGCGCCAGATGCTCGTGGTGGCGCACCGGCGCGCTGGCGGTGCCGCGGGTGGTGTCGATCAGCCCCGGCGCCACCACGTTGATGGTGATGCCGTGGGGTCCGAGCTCATGGGCGAGTCCCTTGGCGAAGCCCACGAGGCCCGCCTTGCCGGCGGTGACGTGGGCGCGCTCCTCGGCGCCGCAATGGGCCGTGAGCCCGCCCAGCAGGACGATGGCGCCGCTCCCCTGCGCCTTCATGTGAGGCACCACCGCCTTGGTGCACAGGAACGCCCCGTCGAGGATGATGGCGATGATGCTGCGCCATTCCTCGTAGCTGATGTCGGGCAGGGGCGAATGCCGCCGGACCGCGGCGTTGTGGATCAGGCAGTCCACGGTGCCCCACGCCTTGACGGTCTCGTCCACCATCCTCTGCACCTCTTCGGGCTTGGCGATGTCGGCCTGGATCACCATCGCCTCCCCACCCGCGGCTTCGGCGGCGGCCCTGGTCTCATTGGCCTCGTCCACGGAGGTCTTGGTGTTGACGACGACCCGCGCCCCGCCGGAGGCCAGCATGACCGCGGTGGCGCGACCGATGTTGCGCGCCGCGCCGGTGATGATGGCAACCTTGCCGTCGAGTTCACGGCCTGAAGTCTCGGTCATGGTGGTCTCCCTCCGGTGTGCCCGCGGGGGCACGGTCGATGGCTGTCGTCCGGCGGATCAGCCGGTGGCGAGGTAGGTGCGGAGATCGCGCACCGAGCCGAGCGCGCCGATGTCGCGGACGGCCGCAATGAGGCCGCCCGCGCGGTCCGCCCCGATGACCGGGGCCAGGAGGCCGCGCGCCTTTTCCTCGACCTCGCGGGTCTCCATGGGGTTTTCGGGCGTGCCCCGCACGGCATGGGTGCGCTTCTCGAGCTTGCGCCCGTCGGCGAGGGTCACCTCGACGATCGCCTGGCGTTCGGGACGGGCCTTGGTCAGGAAGGCCTCGGGCACCAGCGTGACCTTCTCCTTGAGCGCGCGCACGGCGGGGTCGCGCATGCGTTCCTCGTCGTGACTGACCACGAAGGTCAGCCCGCCGTCCAGGATCATCACCGAGAGAAGGTGCTGCAGGTTGATATCCGGCATCTCGCGGTCGTTCACGATGAAGGCGCGATCGTCAGGCAGGCGCGCGGTGATGGCCGCAACGTCGTTTGCGCCGAAGCCGTGCTCGCGCAGCAAATCCTCCATGGAATCCAGCGCCGCCTGGATGGGCGATCCCACGGACCACTTCTTGATGTTGGTGTCCATGACCTCGAATCGGGTGCCGAGCTCGCGGACCAGCTCTTCCGGCTTCGCGTCCTGGCCGAAGGCCTGGAGATATCCATCCTCGCCGGTAATGTCGTCGGGTACGCAGGTGAACCCCGCCTCCACCATGGTCGCGGCGGTGACGCCGTTGCGCGCCGGCATTCCGCCGAAAACAAAGGCCTTGCCCACGTGGTCCTGGTCGCGCATGTAGGTCTTCAGCCCCGAGGCCTGCTCGGCGGCGAACGACAGCAGGTTGACCATGTCGGCGGCATCGAGGCCCGCCAGCGCCGCCGCGGCCGCCGCGGCGCCGAAGCCCGGTCCGTGGCTGTGGGTGCAGAGCGAATAGCTGCTGATCGGGCCGAGATTGAGCGCGATATTGACGCGCGCCGCGATGTCGTAGCCCAGCACCACCGCGCGCAGCAGGTCCTCGCCGCTGCGGTCCTTCCGTTCGGCCATGGCGAGGGCGGCGGGCACGACCGAGCAGCCGATGTGGGAGCGCGACCGCAGGTGCGAATCGTCCGTCTCGTCCGCGTGCGCCATCATGCCGTTGGCAAGCGCGGCATTGATGGCCGTGGTGCGCAGGCCAGTGCCGACGACCACCGCTTCCGGCTCGCCGCCCAGGGCGGAGATGTACTTGACCGCCATCTCGCCGGGGCCGAGCCGCGCGCCCGAGACCATCGCCGCCAGGGTATCGAGAAGATGATGCTTGCCCTTTTCCCCGACCTCGGGCGTCAGCGGCCGCGAAAGCGCCTCAGCCAGGTAGGCGCATAGCCCCTCGATGATCCCGTCGTCCTTCGTGTCCGCGCTCACTTGACCGCGCCCCCCTGATCGTTATCGCGCGTTGACCGCTCCCCGTGCCCGGCGCCGAGCCACACCGGCGAAGCCTATCATGACTTTTCGCGGGCTTTCCGTCACCCCCTATGGCCGCGCCCCGCCGATGCCCGGAAGACGTTTCGATTACGAAGGGGTATTTTCCCTTTGAAGCGTTTTGATATGCCGTCCCAGTTGGTATGCTGCCGAGCCGGGCCGTCATCGGCGGCTCGCGCGCGGCGAGGATGCGGCACCAACCGCCCCGCCGAGAAGCCGCAAGAACGCGCGGCACGACAAGAATTCCACATGCCGGGGGGCATCCGATGCGGAACATGAAGTCACTGGCGGGGATGCTGATCGTCCCGGCGCTGGCCGTTCTCTACGCGGCCCATGCGATCTGGGAACTCAGCGACGGCACCTACTATCGCGTCACCATCATCTACACGGCGGTCATCGCCCTTCCCATGCTCCTCCTTGTGGTCCTGGCGGTCGGGGGCGACGTGCTGAAAGCGTTGCGGCCGGACGCGGCGCGCGCGCCCGAAGAAGGGGCGGA
>DASWKZ010000296.1:0-2602 GCA_036396355.1 Alphaproteobacteria bacterium | reverse complement strand
CCCAGAGGGGGGATCGTTCTCCATTTGGGTCTCCATAGGTGCGGGCATAGGGCCCGGACGCACGAACGGGGAACGGATCGCCGCTCCCCGTGAACCAAAATATGGGGTCGCCAGCGGCGCCGCGCAAGCGGAATCATGTGCTCCCCGGGGGCCCGGCCGCGACACTCGGCGAAGGACCCGGACTGGTGTACCCTGCGGCGAAAGGTTGGAGCCAGCCACGGAGGAGCCCAGGTGAGCCAGCGAGCATTCCCCCCCGACGTCCACCCCGAATCGGGCTGCCGCCTGCCCCCGCCCCGGCGCGAGGACATGGACCCGGCCGCCCGCAAGATCTACGACTACTACGTCGACCCCAAGGGCGGCTCGCTGGCCGGCCTGTGGGGCCCCGGCGGGATCAAGCTCCACAGCCCCAGGGTGTCGGAGTACACCCGCGACCTCGGCCGCTACCTCCGCCACGAGGCGGGGATCGCGCCCCCCATCCGCGAGCTCGCCATCCTGGTGGCGGCGCGCGAGATGGACAGCCAGTTCGAATGGGTGGCCCACGAGCCCCATGCCCTCGAGGTCGGGCTCCCGCCCGGGATCATCGACGTGGTCAAGCACCGCAAGGCTTTGGACAGCGTTCCCGAGACCGAGGCCGCGGTCATCCGCTTCGGGCGCGAGCTGTTCGGCCGCCGCCGGGTGGCGCCGGAGACCTTCGCCCGGGCGCTTCGCCTCTTCGGCGAGCGCCGGCTGGTGGACCTGGTGGTGCTGATGGCCAACTACACGGCGACGGCGGCGCTGCTCAACGCCTTCGACATGCAGCTGCGGCCGGGCAAGGAGCCGCTGCTGCCGGTGGAGTGACGGGAGCCGCGGGGAGGATCTAGATCATGTTCGATTTGACCAGGCTTACTCATCTACATCGTCATCGCCCGGGTTATCCGGGCGATCCATGGATGCCCCGGCCAAGCCGGGGCATGACGGTATTGTTTTGGATACGATGAGGTGGAAATTTCGTTAAGGTCGGAACGCCATCGGTAACGGGGAGGCAACCATGGTCCAGTGCAGGGGCATCGCCCATTTCTCGATTCCGGTCTCCGACCTCGAGCGGAGTACCAAATTCTACCGCGACGTGGTCGGCTGCACGCTCATCAACACCGACGGCAAGCGCCATTCCTTCATGGACGCGGGCGGGACCTGCATCCTGCTGTGCGCCGAGAACGCGCCCATAAATCCCGAAGGCCGGCGCGACCTGGTCCATCACGCTTTCGTGGTCGACGCCGACGAGCTTGCGGGCATCAAGGAGCACCTCGCCGCCCACGGCGCCGAGTTCCTCTACGAGGAGGACCGCGAGGGCGGCACCGTCAACGGGCCCCGGGTCTATTTCCGCGATCCCGACGGCACCCGGCTCGAGTTCATCAACCTCACGACCTATAACGCCACGCCGCGGTGAGCCCGGGCTGATCAGCCAGAGCGTTCCGGTCTCGCCGCCTCCAAACACGGCGTCGTCACGCTCCGGTGCAGTCCGCTCGGGACTCGTTCACTCATTTCGTCATGCCCCGCTTGTCGTGCGTAGGCACGCTTCGCATGACGCGGGGCATCCAGCCCACGCAAGCCGCTCGCGACGATGCGGATCGGCTCCCCCGCGAAGGAGGCGGCGATACCGCTGGATGGCCCGGACGTGAAGCTTGTCCTCGGGCCGGCCTTCGGCCGGGCCCGTGGGCCGGGCCATGACGATGTTGGGGTCGGCGACGACGCAGTCCTAGTTCCGCGCGAGCGGTCCGCGCATGAGCCGGCCGGCGAGCGCGCCGGTGTGCTCGTTCCCGCGCATGAACACCCGGCCGTTCACCAGCGTGCAGTGGATGCCCTCGGACTTCTGCCTGAGGCGCGGCGCGCCCGCGGGCAGGTCGTGGGTCAGCACCGGGAGCGTGGGCGAGATGGTGGCGGGATCGAACACGACGACGTCGGCGTGCCAGCCCTCGCGCAGGAGCCCGCGCCCCTCGAGGCCCCAGAACGACGCCGTCGCATAGGTGATCTTGCGCACCGCCGCCTCCAGCGGCAGCGCCTGGGCGTTGCGCACCCAGTGCCCGAGGAGGGTGCTGTGGATGGGGTTGATGGTGGTCGCCACATGGGCGCCCGAATCCGAGAACGTCACCGCCGAGTTGGGGTGGCGGATGCAGGCCAGCACGAAGTCCTGGTTCTCGTTGTTGCTGGGGTTCATGAAGAACAGCTTCATGTGCCGCTCGAGCGCCAGATCGATCATGGTCTCGACCGGGTGCTGGCCGCGCTCGGCGGCGATCTCGGCCATGGAGCGGTAGGGCGGCAGGGGGGTGAGCAGCGGGAACACCCAGTCCCAGTCCACCGGGCGCTGCAGCGCATTGGGCAGCGCCGGATCCGGCTTGTGCCGGTAGTTCCTGGCCGCCTCCACGAGCTCGCGCTTGACCTCGGGATCCTGCAAGCGCCTTTCCTGCTCCTCGAGCGGCAGCTTGCGGAACTCCTTCCACACCGGCGCGATGTCGTAGGGCATCAGGGTCTCGAAGGAGCGGAGCGAGCCGTTCCAGGTGGCGGTCGCCTGGATCAGCATGCGCCCGCCCTCGGCGATGGTGTCGTCCACGAACCGGAAGTGGCT
>DASWKZ010000295.1:0-18444 GCA_036396355.1 Alphaproteobacteria bacterium | reverse complement strand
CGGGATCGTATGCCGTGACGGCCGCCAGGGTTTCGGCGTCGGCACATTCGACGTAATCCACCGAATCGAATCCCGCGGCCAGGAGCGCCTCGCGCCCCTCGGCGCAGGCCATCGCCCCGTCGGCCCCGCCGGCGATGCGCGCCGCGGTGTCGGAGACGGTGCGGTAAAGCTCCGGGGCGATGCACCTCTCCCTCGCCGTGAGATAGGCGTTGCGCGACGACACCGCGAGGCCGTCGGCCTCGCGCACGATGGCGACGCCGAGGATCGCCACCGGCAGGTCGAGGTCGCGGGCGAGGCGGCGGATGACGCAGAGCTGCTGGTAATCCTTCTCGCCGAAGGCGGCGACGTCCGGGAGAGCCTGGATCAGGAGCTTCGCCACCACCGTCGCCACCCCCTCGAAATGCCCGGGACGGAAGGCGCCGCACAGGCCCTCGCTCAGCCCCCGCACCAAAACCGTGGTCGCGAAACCGTCCGGATACATCTCCTCGACCGACGGCGCGAACAGGAGATCGGCCCCGGCGGCGGCGAGGTGCGCCGCGTCGCGCGCCTCGTCACGGGGATAGGCGGCATAGTCCTCGCCCGGGCCGAACTGGGTGGGATTGACGAAGATCGACGCGACGGTGCGGTCGGCGGCGTCGCGGGCCGCGGCCAGGAGCGCCTCGTGCCCCTTGTGCAGCGCGCCCATGGTCGGCACCAGCGCCACCCTCAGCCCGCCCCGCCGCCACCGGGCGACGTGTCCGCGCAGGGCGGCGACGGTGCGGACGGTGGCGAGGCCGCCGTCTGGGAGGGATGCCGTCATGGACTGAAACCGTGGGCTCAGCCCGAGACCAGCTTGGGGCCGGACCCGCGCTTGGCGCCGAAGCAGTGCTCGTCCCCCGGGAAGGCGCGGGACCGCACGTCGTCGGCGAAGGCCTTGACGGCCTCCTCGATCTCGGGGGCGAGCTCGGCATAGCGCTTGACGAATTTGGGGGTGAAGTCGGGGAACAGGCCGAGGATATCCTCGGTCACCAGCACCTGGCCGTCGCAGGCGGGCGAGGCCCCGATGCCGATGGTGGGCACCGCCACGGCGGCGGTGAGCGCGCGCGCCACCGGCTCCATGGTGCCCTCGATGACGATGGAGAAGGCGCCGGCCGCGGCCACCGCCCTGGCATCGTCGACCAGGCGGCGGGCCGCGTCCTCGTCCTTGCCCTGGACCGCATAGCCGCCCATGGCCTTCACCGATTGCGGCCTGAGGCCCACATGCCCCATCACCGGCAGCCCGCGCGCGGTGAGGAAGGCGACGGTCTCGGCCATCTCGGCGCCGCCCTCGAGCTTGACCCCGTCGCAGCCGGTTTCGGCCATCACCCGCGCCGAGTTGCGGTAGGCCGCCGCCGGGGATTCCTGGTAGGAGGCGAAGGGCAGATCGACGATGACGCAGGCCCGCTCGGAGCCGCGCACCACCGCCGCGCCGTGGGCGATCATCATGTCGAGGGTGACCGGAAGCGTGGTGTCCATTCCGTAGAGCACCATGCCGACGGAATCGCCCACCAGCAGGATATCCACATGGGGATCGAGCAGGCGCGCCATGGGCGTGGTGTAGGCGGTGAGGCAGACGATGGGCGTGCCCCCCTTGCGGGCGGCGATTTCGGGGACGGTGACGGCGTTCTTGTGCTTCGGCATGCGGCGGCCTCTCGATTCCCGGGATTCGGGGCCAGATTAGTAGCCCCTTTCGGCCCCCCGCAAAACGATTTTCTGGGCCGGGTCCCGGGATGCCCGCACCCCCGCGCCCCTGTAAGATAGCCGCCTCCGCCGTCCCTCGTTCCGGCCCAAGGAGAATCTCCTATGTATCTGAAGTATATGCGTTTTCTTCGTACTCTCTGGTGCTGCAAAAAGTTCGGACGGATCGCCCTCGTTGCCGCCGCGGCCGCCATGGTTGGGGCTTGTACCGCCCTGGCCCCACGGGAGACCTCCGATGAGGCGGGATTCGCGCCGGGGCCGGACCGCCCCGCCGTCACCGCCCAGCGCCGGATGGTGGCGAGCGCCCACCCGCTCGCCTCGCGCGTCGGCCTCGACATCCTTCGCCGAGGGGGCGGCGCCATCGATGCCGCCGTCGCCATGGCGGCGGTCCTCACCCTGGTCGAGCCGCAGTCCTCGGGCATCGGCGGCGGCGGTTTCCTCATGCATTTCGACGGCCGGACCGGGGAGATCGCCGCCTATGAGGGGCGCGAGGCGGCGCCCGCCGCCACCCGCGAGATCGATTTCCTCGAGGCCGACGGCACCGTCATGGCGCGCGAGCGCTATCGCGTCGGCGGGATTTCAGTAGCGGTGCCGGGGGCGCTCCGCATGCTGGAGCTGGCCCAGGCGCGCCATGGCCGGCTGTCCTGGGCGGGGCTGTGGGCGCCGGCGATCCGCCTCGCCCGCGTGGGGTTCCTGGTCTCGCCCCGCCTGCACCGGTCGATCGCGGGGGACCGCTACCTCGCCGGGAACGCCGCGGCCCGCGCCTATTTCTTCGACGCCGAGGGCAGCCCCCTCGCTACCGGAGCGCTCAGGCGGAACCCGGCGCTCGCCGAGACCCTCGCGGCCATCGCCGAGGACGGCGCGGACGCCTTCTACCGCGGCTCGGTCGCCCGCGACATCGCCGCCGCCGTCGCCGCCGACCCGCGCGCCGGCAAGATGACGGCCTCGGACCTCGCCGGATATCGCGTGCGGGAACGCGCCCGCCTCTGCCGTCCCTACCGGGTGTGGCTGGTCTGCGGGTTCGGGCCGCCGACCGCGGGCGGGATCACGACGCTGATGATGCTGGCGATGCTGGAGCGATTCGACATGGCCGCCCTCGCGCCCAACTCGCCCGAGGCGGTGCACCTGTTCGCCGAGGCGGCACGACTCGCCAACGCCGACCGCCTGCGCTACGTCGCCGATCCCGATTTCGTGGAGGTGCCGTCGACGGGCCTGCTCGATGGCGACTACCTCGCCCGCCGCGCCGCGCTGATCCGCGCCGGCCGCGCGCTCGCCGAGGTCGCCCCCGGCACCCCGCCGGGCACCGAGCGCCGGACCCTGCTTCACGGCTCCTCGGACGACCGCGAGCAGCCCTCCACCACCCATCTCAGCGTGATCGACGCCGAGGGCAACGCGGTGGCGTTGACGGCTTCGGTGGGCGGGGCGTTCGGGTCGCGCATCATGGTGCGGGGCTTCATGCTCAACAACCACGCCACCGACTTCTCGGCGGTGCCGCGCACCGCCGGCGGCCGGCCAAAGGTCAACCGCCCCGAGGCCGGCAAGCGGCCGCGCTCGGCCCAGTCGCCCACCTTCGTGTTCGACGGGTCGGGCCGGCTGGTGCTGGCGCTGGGCTCGCCCGGGGGGCCCCGCATCATCGCCCACGTGGTCAAGACGATCCTCGGCGTGCTCGACTGGAAGCTCGACGTGCAGGCCGCGATCGCCCTGCCCAACCGGGCGGTGCGCGGCGACGTGGTGGAGCTGGAGGCGGAGACGCCGCTCGCCGACGTGGCCGACGCCCTGCGCGCCATGGGCCACGAGGTGCGACTCCGCCCCATGACCAGCGGGCTCCAGGGAATCGCGGTCAGCGAGGGCGTGCTCACCGGCGGCGCCGATCCCCGGCGCGAGGGGATCGCCATGGGCGATTAGGGCTTTTCGCCCGTAGCGTTACGCCATCGGCTCCCGGAGTCCCGCGCGCCGGTCCGGCGGCTCAATTCCTCACCGCGACCAGGAACAGCCGCCGGAACGGGAGCAGCGTGCGCCCGTCGGGGCGGCGGGGATAGGCGGCACCCATGCGCGCGCGGTAGCGGGCAAGGAACTCGGTCCGTTCCTCCTCGTTCAGGGCCGCGACCAGGGGAGCGGCGGCGGAACCGACCGACCACTCGACCACGGGGTTGTCCCCTTCCAGCACGTGCAGATATTCGGTCTCCCAGATATCCACCGCCGCGGCCAGGGGCGCCAGCAGGCCGTAATAGGCGGCGGGATCGAGCGCCCCCGGGAACAGGAGCGGCACGAGGCGGTCGCGCCAGCAGGGGTCCCCGGCGAGCTCGCGCAGGACGGCGACGCGCGGGCTGGCCTCGACCCGCGGCACCTGCACCGCGAGGACGCCGCCGCCCTTCACGCACCCCATGAGCGTGGGCATCAGGCGGTCGTGGCCCGGGAGCCATTGCAGGGCGGCGTTGGAAAACAGGAGGTCGGCCGGCGCGACGGCCTCGAAATCCGCGATGTCCCGCCGCTCGAATGAAAGTTCGGGGTGTTCGGCCCGCGCCGCCGCCAACATCTCCCCGGAGCTGTCGATCCCGGTGATGCGCGCGCGGGGAAAGCGCGCGGCGAGCAGCGCCGTGGTGGCGCCGGTCCCACAGCCGAGATCGAACACCCGGCCGGGCACGTCGAGCGGCACGCGGGCCAGGAGGTCCGCCGCCGGACGCAGCCTCGGCCCGGCGAACCTCAGATACTGGCCGGGAAACCAAGTCATTCCCGCGCGGCGTCGTCCTCGCGCGCGCCATAGGCGCGCTCGGCCTCGAAATAGTCCCCGAAACCGGCGATCTCGCAGAGATGCGCGAAGCCCGCGAGATCGGCCGGCGGGCGTCCCTCCTTGAGGGCGGCCAGCGCCCGCTCCATGGCGGCGGTAGCGGCGGAAAGCAGCGTGAGCGGGTAGGCGGCGATGCGAAAACCGAGCGCCGCCAGCCTTGCCGGCGGCAGCACCGGCGTCTCGCCGCCCTCGACCATGTTGGCGAGGTTGGGCCGGCCGGTCGCCCGGCACACCGCCTCCATCTCGGCCTCGGAGCGCGGCGCCTCGACGAACAGGATGTCGGCGCCCAGATCCTCGAACGCGCGGGCCCGCGCCAGCGCCTCCTCGAGCCCCAGGGTCGCCCGCGCGTCGGTGCGGGCGAGGATCAGGATGTCGGCGCCTTCCTCGCGCGCATCCACCGCGGCGCGGATGCGGGACAGGGCCTCCGCCCGCCCCACCACCTGCTTGCCCCGGGTGTGCCCGCAGCGCTTGGGCGCCAGCTGGTCCTCGATCATCACGGCGGCGAATCCCGCCGCCGCGTAGCCTGCTGCCGTGCGCTTGACGTTGAGCGCGTTGCCGTAGCCGGTATCGCCGTCGCCGATGACGGGGATGGACACGGCGGCGCAGATGTCGCGGCCCTGCGCCACCATCTCGCCATAGGAGATGAGGCCGGTATCCGGGAGGCCCAGGCGGGTCGCGGAGACCGCGAAGCCGCTCATGAAGGTCAGCGGGAATCCCGCGCGCTCGATGAGCCTGGCCGAATGGGCGTCGAAGCAGCACGGCATGAGAAGGAGGTCCGGCGCCCCGAGGAGGGCGCGCAGGCGCGCGGCACCGCCTGGCCCGCTCCCCGTCACTGGGCGGCCGCCCCCAGGGGCGCCGCCCTGCCGGGGAAGGTCAACCGGAACACCGTGCCGTCGGCCCCGGTGCGGACGAGCTCGATGGTGCCGCCATGGGCCTGCATGACCTCGCGCGCGATGGCGAGGCCGAGGCCGGTCCCGCCCGCACGCGTCGAGCCCGAAAACGGCTTGAACAGGTTGTCGACGGCCCGCTGCGGCATGCCCGGCCCGTCATCGGCGACGTCGATCACCACCGGTCCCGTGGCGACCAGGGAGACGGCGACCTCCGTCGCGCCCGCCTCGACGGCGTTCCGGGCGAGGTTGGTGAACACCCGCTCGAGCTGCTCGCGGTCGCCGCGCACGGTGAAGTCCTCGGGGATCGCGATCCGCACGGCCGCGCCGGCGTCCGGAGCCCACTGGCACACCTCCGCCCCCACCTCCCGCAGCATTTCCGCGAGCCGGAACAGGTCCATGGAGAGGTCGCTGCGATCCACCGCGTAGCTGAGGGTCTGGCTGCAGAACTCGACGGCGCGATCGAGGGTGCGCTCCAGGATGGGGGTGGCGCGCTTGACGTCGGGATCCTCGCTCTGGGCGAGGCGCTCGGAGATGAGTCGGGCCGCCGCCAACATGTTGCGGAGATCGTGGTTGATCTTGGCGACCGCCTCGCCGAGGGCGGCGAGATGGTCCTTCTGGCGCAGGGCCGCGCGCAGCTCGCTCTGCATGTCCGCAAGCTCGTGCTCGGCGGTGCCGATCTCGTCGCCGCGGCCGCTCTCGACGACAGCGGCGTCGGGATTGGCGGGATTCTCGCGGAACGCCACCATGGAGGCGGTGAGTCGCCGCATGGGCGTCACCATCATCCACTGCAGGCTGAGGTAGACCAGCGCGGCGGCGAAGAAGGAGATCACGACCGAGAGGACGACGATGCGCCTGCTGAAGGCGTACATCGCCTCGCGCAGCGGCGCCTCGTCCAGCAGCACCACGACCACTGCGTTCCTCTCGCGCGGGGATGCGCCCATGACCCTGAGCACGCGGTTCCCGGTGCGGCCGAGGGTGGCGAACGCATCGACGATCAGGTCGACGGGCGACATCCTGTTGAGGTCCACCGTCTCGTGAAATTCGGGCGGCATGTCGATGGACAGCATCAAGGTCTTCGAGTTGGGCCGCTGCAGGATGACGCTATATCCCTGGACATGGGTCAGCAGATTCCGTTCAAGGTCCTTACTGACCATGCCTGACGGCGCCGCCTCCAGGGCGAGGCTGGCAAGGTGCGCGGCGGCGATCCGCTCCCCGAACCAGGCGAGGCGGAAGCGCGCGATCGAGGGCACGTAGATCAGGACTTCCGCCACCATCACGAAGGCGATGGTCAGCAGAAGGAGACGCGCGGACAGCGACCACGCGAGCGGTGGCATCCTGGGGGCCCGGCCGACCATGGAGAGACTTTAGCTCAAGCCGCCGCCCCAGGCCACGCCACAACGACGGCGCTCCGGCGGCCGCACCCGCGAGGCGCGTTCATCCGAATCGCGCGAGGAAGCGGACGAGCGACCGCGTGCGCGGAGAGAACAGGCTCGGCGTGTAATAGCTGCCGGCGGCGCGCTTGGTCGCCTCGGACAGCGTCGGATAGGGTGCGATGACCGAGGCCAGGTCCTTGACCGAAAGGCGGCCCTGGACGGCGAACACCCAGGGCAGGATGAGCTCTCCGGCCCGGGCGCCGACGATGGAGGCGCCGAGCACCCTGCCCTTGCGCCCGACGACCGCCTTGACGAGACCGTCGCCGATCCGCTCGGTGCGCGCCCGGTCGTTCTCGGCGAAGGGCGCTCGCAGGATCGTCGCCTGCAGCCCGCGCCCGGCGGCCGCGGCCTCGGAGAGCCCCACATGGGCGAGCTCCGGATCGGTGTAGGTGACCCACGGCACGGCCGCATGGTCGGCCTTCGCGGGAAGGCGGAACAGCGCATTGCGGATGACGATGCCGGCGTGATGCCCGGCCACGTGGGTGAACTGGTAGCCGCCGGCGACGTCGCCGATGGCGAAGATGTGCCGATTGGTGGTGCGCAGGCGGGCATCCACCTCGATGCCCTTGCGCGAATAGGAGACGCCCGCCTCCTCGAGCCCGAGGCCGTCCACGTTGGCGGCGCGCCCCACCGCCACCAGGAGGTGGGATGCGGTCACCTTGCCCGGGCCCCCGCCGCCGTCCAGCGTCACGCGGATCTCGCCGCCACCGCCCGCGACCGCGCCCACCTTGGCCCCCTCCAGGAGGGCGATGTCCTCGGCGGCGAGCCGTCGGCGGACCACGTCCACGAGCTCCGGGTCGTCCTTGTTGAGGACGGTCAGGCCCTCGATCACCGTGACCCGGCAGCCCAGGCGACGGTGGGCCTGGGCCATCTCGAGGCCGATGGGCCCGCCGCCGATGACGACGAGGTGCGCCGGCGCCTGGGTGAGGTCGAAGACGGTCTCGTTGGTGAGATAGGGCACGGAATCGAGACCCGGGATCGGCGGAACGAAGGGCGAGGAGCCGGTGGCGATCACGAAGCGCCGCGCCCGGATGCGCCGGTCGCCGGCGATGACCTCGCGCCGCCCGGTGAACCGCGCCACGGCCTTGATGACCGCGACGCCGAGGCCCTCGAACCGCTCCACCGAGTCGTGGGGCGCGATGCCGGCGATGACGTCCTTGACATGGGCGTTGACGGCGGCGAAGTCGATGCGGGGCTCGCCCGGGGCGATGCCGAACGGGCCACCGGCCCCCATCCCATGGGCGGCATGGGCCGCCGCCAGCAAGGATTTGGAGGGCACGCAGCCGTAGTTCAGGCAGTCGCCTCCCATCTTGCCCTTTTCCACTAGCACACAGGAAGCGCCCATCTGGGCCGCCCCGGCGGCGACCGAGAGCCCGCCGGAGCCGGCGCCGATCACGCAGATATCGGCCTTGATCTCCGCCGCCATGGCGATACCCCCTATTCCGGATGCCCGGGGCCGCCGCGGGCGGCGCGCGAATCCCGTGACGCCCTGTACCGCTTGTAGGCGATCGGCAGGAGCGCGAGCACCGCAAGGCCGACGATGGGGATCAGGATCTCGGAAGAGAAGATGATGCCGAGGTCCGGGGTCTCGCCGGCGTCGAACAGGGCGCCGACGCCGTTGCCCACCGAGGCATAGACGAAGCTTCCGGGAATGATTCCGACGAAGGTCCCGAGCACGTAGGTCCCGAGCGGCACGCCGAGGAAGGCCGGCACCAGATTGACGAGCCAGAACGGGAACACCGGGATCAGACGCAGGAACAGGAGGTAGCTCAGGGCGTTCTCCCGGAAACCCTCCTCCATGCGCTTGAGCGCCGGCCCCGCCCGCGCCCGCAGGGGATCGCCGATCGCGGTGCGGGCGGCGAGGAACAGCGCCGTCGCGCCCAGGGTCGCGGCCACGATCACGAGCAGGGTGCCCAGCACGGTCCCGAACAGGAATCCGCCGGCGATGGTGAGGACGGCGCCCCCGGGCAGCGAAACCGCGATGGCCACCGCGTAGACCAGGACGAAGAGGGCCGCGGCCAGGACCTCGTGTGCAGCGACGAAGGCGGACAGCGAATCGCGGTGCTCCCCGAGCGCGGCGAAGCTCACGAAACGATCGAGGTCCAGGGCAAAGAAGGCGGCGAAGGCCGCGACGATGAGGCCGAGCGGGACCAGCCGCCCTGCCGACCAGGATCTGCCCTTGCCGTCCCCGGGCTCGCTCATGGGCGCATTCCAGAATCCATCCGCCGCGGAAGCCCCCGGCGATGTCGCGGCCACCGCCGCGCGCGGTTCCTTCCCGACCCGTACTCTGCCCATGCTACCCCAACGGATTGTGGAGATTGAGAGATATTCGCGCCCGGAATGTGGGGCAGGCCGTCCCGCCCGTCCAATCAAGCGCGTTCACCTGTCGGTGAGGGCGGCGCGAGCCCTCGGACGCGAGCCGATGCGGATTGACTTCGCCCAGGCCAGCCCGTATACAGCGGGCCTGTTTCAGCAATGGCGATTCCACGGAGCGGGACGTGAAACGCACCTATCAGCCCTCGAAGCTCGTCCGCAAGCGCCGGCACGGTTTCCGTTCGCGCATGGCCACGGTCGGCGGCAGACGGGTGATCGCCAGCCGGCGCAGGAAGGGTCGGAAGCGTCTCTCGGCCTGAGCCGGTCTACCGCGTGCACCATGGCAATGGCGCTCCCCCGCCTCAAGCGGCGCCGCGAGTTCCTCCGGGTGGCGGGCGCGGGGCGCAAGGCGGCGACCCCGGGCCTCGTCCTGCAGGCGTGCCCGCGAGGCGAATCCGGTTCGGCGGAGCCGCGCGTCGGCTTCACGGTCACCCGACGGGTCGGCAAGGCGGTGGTCCGCAACCGCATCCGCCGTCGGCTCCGCGCGGCCGCCGAGGAAGTCCTGCCCGGCCGCGCCGCCCCGGGGTATGACTACGTGCTGATCGGCCGTGCCGCCACGCTCGATCGGCCCTATGATGCGCTCCTCCGCGATCTGGCATCCGCCCTGCGCAGGCTCGGGGTGCTGCGGCAGGGCCCGGAGGCCCCGGGGGCGTCACGGCACAGGGACTGAGATGAACGGGGTAGTTCGCAGCGTGGGTGTCATCCTGGACGGTTTCGGTGTCCTCGCCCGCGGCCTCGCGGTGGCGCTCATCTGGGGGTATCGCCTGCTGGTCAAGCCCCTGTTCCCCGCCACCTGCCGGTTCGATCCCAGCTGCTCGGAATACGCCCTGCAGGCGGTGCGCCGGTTCGGGGCGCTGCGGGGCGGCTGGCTGGCCGCGCGCCGCCTCGGGCGCTGCCATCCCTGGGGCGACTGCGGCGCGGACCCGGTGCCCGAGCATTGGCCGGCGGGGCGTCTTGCCCATTCGGGCCGGGAGCGGCGATGAACGACCAGCGCAACCTGATCATCGCCATCGTCCTTTCGGTGCTGATCATGCTCACCTTCCAGTTCCTCTACGAGAGGCCGAAGCCGGAGCAGGCACCGCCGGGCCAGGGCCAGGAAAGCCCCGTGAGCGAGGCGCCGGCCCCCGACGCCGCCACGGGGCCGAGCCCGGAGTCCCGGGCCATGCGCCCGACCGCGCCGGCGACGCCGGCGGCGCCGACCGAGGCGGTTCCCGGCGCCCCCACCCACGGCGCGCCGGCGGCGAGCACGCCCTCGGCCCGGCCGGTGATCGGCGGACCGCGCGTCAGGCTCGACAGCCCGCGGCTCGCGGGCTCGATCGCGCTCACCGGGGCCGTCATCGACGACATCGTGCTCAAGGGCTACCGGCAGACCATCGAGCCCAAGAGCGACAACATCCGGCTGCTGGCCCCGCCGGGCGGGCGCGGCGGATATTACGCCGAGCACGGCTGGATCCCCGCGTCCTCCGGCTCCGTGAAGGTCCCCGGCCCCGAGACCCGCTGGCAGGCGCGTGGCGGTCCCCTGGCGCCGGGCAGGCCCGTGACCCTCAGCTGGGACAACGGCGACGGCCTGCGCTTCACCCAGACCATCGCGGTCGACGACAACTACATGTTCACCATCACCCAGCGCGTGGAGAACACGGGCGCGAATCCCGTGACTCTGACACCCTACGGCCTCGTCAACCGCACCGGCACGCCCCCGACCCAGGGCTTCTTCATCCTGCACGAGGGGCCGCTCGGGGTGTTCAACGGCACCCTCGAGGAGATCGACTACGACGATCTGCGCGAGAGCCGTCAGATCGCGAAGACCTCCGCCGGGGGCTGGATCGGCATCACCGACAAGTACTGGCTCGCCGCCCTCGTGCCGGACCAGAAGACCGGCGTGAACGCGCGCTTCCTTCACTGGCGCGTGGGGCAGGAGGACAAGTACCAGGTCGATTTCGTGATGCAGCCCATCGCCGTGCCCGCGGGAGGCCGCGCCGAGGCCGCCAGCCACCTGTTCGCCGGTGCCAAGGAGGTTCGACTCCTCGACGCCTACTCGGAATCGCTCGCGATCCCCAATTTCGACCTCGCCATCGACTTCGGCTGGTTCTACTTCCTGACCAAGCCGTTCTTCTATCTTCTGGACATCCTGAGCGGGTATCTCGGCAATTTCGGACTCGCCATCCTCGCGGTGACGGTCATGGTGAAGCTGCTCTTCTTCCCCTTGGCCAACAAGTCCTACCGCTCCATGAGCGAGATGAAGAAGCTTCAGCCGAAGATCATGGAGCTCAAGGAACGGTTCGCCGAGGACAAGCAGCGGATGAACCAGGAGATGATGGAGCTCTACCGCCGCGAGAAGGTCAATCCGGCGTCCTCCTGCCTGCCGATCGTGATCCAGATCCCGGTGTTCTTCGCGCTGTACAAGGTCCTGTTCGTTTCCATCGAGATGCGCCACGCACCCTTCTTCGGATGGATCCGGGACCTGTCGGCGCCGGACCCGACATCGTTCCTCAACCTGTTCGGGCTGCTGCCCTTCACGGTGCCCGACTTCATTCCCAGCTTCATCTCGATCGGCCTGTGGCCCATTATCATGGGTGCGAGCATGTGGCTCCAGATGAAGCTCAACCCGCCGCCGCCCGATCCCATCCAGGCGCGCATCTTCATGCTGATGCCGATCTTCTTCACCTTCATCATGGCGCCGTTCCCGGCGGGACTCGTCATCTACTGGGCGTGGAACAACATCCTCTCCATCGCCCAGCAATGGCTGATCATGCAGCGTATGGGGGTGGCTCCGGGCCAGGGGCAGCAACCTACGTGACCGGCGGAGGCGCGCCCGAGGACGCGGATGCGCAGGAAGCGGCGCGCAGGCTGTTCGCCGGGCCCTGCGCCTTCGTCGCCGGCGCCGCGACCGCGGCAAGCCTGCCTCCGGCGCGCGGCCCCGAGGTCGCTTTCGCGGGTCGCTCCAATGTCGGCAAGTCCAGCCTGATCAACACGCTGACCGGCCGCGGCGCCCTCGCGCGGACCTCCTCGACGCCGGGGCGCACCCGGCAGATCAATTTCTTCGATCTCGGCGGCCGCCTCACCCTCGTGGACCTCCCGGGCTACGGCCATGCCCGCGCCGGCAGGGGCGAGGCGGGGGCCTGGAGCCGTCTGACCGCCCTCTACCTCCGCGGCCGGCAGGGCCTGCGTCGTGTGGTGGTGCTCATCGACGCGCGGCGCGACATCGGCGAGGCCGACCGCGAGGTGATGGCGCTGCTCGACGAGGCGGCGGTCTCCTATCAGGTGGTGCTGACCAAGATCGACAAGGCGCCGGCGGCGGCGGATGCCGTGGCGCAGGTCGCGGCCGAGATCGCCGGGCGGCCCGCCGCGCACCCCGACGTGCTCGCCACCTCGGCTCGCGCGGAGACCGGGATCGACGCCCTGCGCGCCGCCCTGGCCGCGCTGGCGGCACCGGGGCAATTGGGCTAAAGTCCGCGCGCCATGAGCGACAAGAAACACGCACCGCACCCGAGCTGGCTGGAAAAGGCGCGGACCCTGTCGGAGGCGCTGCCCTACATGCGGCGGTACTCCGAGGAGACCTTCGTCATCAAGTATGGCGGCCACGCCATGGGCGATCCGGATCTCGCCGAGCGGTTCGCCCGCGACGTCGTGCTGATCAAGCAGGTCGGCATCAACCCGGTGGTGGTCCACGGCGGCGGGCCGCAGATCGGCAAGATGCTGGAGCGCCTCAAGGTCAAGAGCTCGTTCATCGACGGCCTCCGCGTGACCGACCGGGAGACGGTGGAGATCGTCGAGATGGTGCTGTCGGGCTCCATCAACAAGCAGATCGTCACCTCCATCAACGGGGCGGGCGGCAACGCCATCGGTCTCTCGGGCAAGGACGGCGGGCTCATACGCGCCGAGAAGCTGCGCCGCACGCGGCGCGAGAGCGATTCCAACATCGAGAAGATCCTCGATCTCGGATTCGTCGGCGAGCCGACGCAGGTCAACCCCCACGTGCTGGAGAATTTCGAGGAATCCGACATCATTCCCGTGATCGCTCCCATCGGCGTCGGCCCCAAGGGAGAGACCTACAACATCAATGCCGATACCGTGGCCGGCGCCATCGCCGTGGCCACCGGCGCGACCCGGCTGCTGCTGCTCACCGACGTGCCCGGCGTGATGGACAAGGCGGGCGACGTCATCAAGGAACTGTCGGTGTCCGAGGTGCGGGCCCTGATCGCCGACGGAACCATCCACGGCGGCATGATCCCCAAGGTGGAAACCTGCATGCACGCGGTCGAGAAGGACGTGGACGCCGCCGTCATCATCGACGGCACGGTGCCGCACGCGCTCCTGCTCGAGATCTTCACCGATGCCGGGGTCGGCACCCTGATCCGCGCCGACTGACCGATTCGCGGCGCCGTGCCGGCCGGGCCTTGCCCGAGCCCGGCGGACGCGCCACCCTGGACCCATGGCACCACCCCGAAACCCTGCCGCCCCCGCCGCCGGCACCGAGCCGCTCTCCCACGTCCGGCACTGGGTGTTCGACCTCGACAACACCCTCTATCCCGCCACCTGCGATCTGTTCCGCCAGATCGACCGGCGCATGGGCGCGTACATCGCCCGGCTGCTCGCCCTCGGCCCCGAGGAGGCGCGGCGGGTGCAGAAGCGCTATTTCCGCGCCTACGGCACCACGCTCCGGGGCCTGATGATCCACCACCGCGTCGACCCCCGCGCCTACATGGCCTACGTCCACGACATCGATCTCACGGTGATGGCGCCCGACCCCACCCTCGATGCCGCGCTGGCGGCCCTGCCCGGGCCCAAGACCGTCTTCACCAACGCGAGCCGCGCCCACGCCGTGCAGGTGCTGGAGCGCCTCGGCATCGCGCGCCGTTTCGGGGCCATCTTCGACATCCACGACGCCGGCTACCTGCCCAAGCCCGAGCCCGAGACCTATCGCCGCTTCGTCGCCGACCACGGGGTGGTCGCCGCCGAGACCGCGCTGTTCGACGACACCGCGGCCAACCTGGCGCCGGCGGCGGCGCTGGGCATGACCACGGTGCTGGTCCGCCCCGGCGAGGACGGCATCGACAACGATCCCGCGGCGCCCCACGTGCATCACGTCGCCGACGACCTCGCCGGCTGGCTCGGGGCCGTGGCGAGGGCGCGGGCCCGGCCGGGGCCGGAGGTTGACTAGGGCGCCGGTCTCGACCATCTTGGCCCGGGCCGCGCCGGCGGGCCCCCCACCGACGACCCTCTAACCACCGTCAAGGCCGAACGGGATCATGTCCAGCCAGGACCTCGAGAGCGTCATCGACGCCGCCTGGGAGGACCGCGAGTCCATCGGCCCCGGCACCGCCGGGGCGGTGCGCGAGGCGGTGGAGGAGGCCCTCGACCGCCTCGATTCGGGGAGGCTGCGCGTCGCCGAGAGGATCGATGGAAGCTGGACCGTGCGCCAGTGGGCGAAGAAGGCGGTGCTGCTCTCCTTCCGGCTCAACGACACGGTGGCGATCCCGGGCGGGCCGGAGGACCCCGCGCGCGGTCCCAGCCCGTGGTTCGACAAGATACCCTCCAAGTTCGCGGGCTGGACCGACGCCGATTTCCGCAAGGCCGGCTTCCGCGCCGTGCCCGGCTGCGTGGTGCGCCGCTCCGCCTATATCGCGCCCGGCGCCGTGCTCATGCCCTGCTTCGTCAATGTCGGCGCCCATGTGGGCAAGGGCACCATGGTCGATACCTGGACCACGGTCGGCTCCTGCGCCCAGATCGGCGCCAACTGCCACCTCTCGGGCGGCGTCGGCATCGGCGGCGTGCTCGAGCCCCTGCAGGCCGCGCCCGTCGTCATCGAGGACCACTGCTTCATCGGCGCCCGCTCCGAGGTGGCCGAGGGCGTCGTCGTCGAGGAGGGCTCGGTGCTGTCCATGGGCGTGTTCCTGGGCGCGTCCACCAGGATCGTCAACCGCGAGACCGGCGAGGTGCTCATGGGCCGCGTGCCCGCCTATTCGGTGGTGGTGCCGGGGACCCTGCCGGGCAAGCCGCTCGCCGACGGATCGCCCGGGCCGTCGCTCTACTGCGCGGTGATCGTCAAGCGGGTGGACGAGCGCACCCGGGCCAAGACCTCCATCAACGAGCTCCTCAGGGACTGACATGACCGCCGCCGCGGCCCTCGCCCATCCGCTCGACCTCGCGCGAGCGCTGATCCGCTGCCCGTCGGTGACGCCGGCCGACGCCGGCGCGCTGGACGTCCTGCAGGAGGCGCTCGAAAGCCTCGGTTTCCGCTGCACCCGCCTGCCCTTCGAGGAGGACGGCGCCGCCCGCGTCGACAACCTCTATGCCCGGATCGGTGCGGCCGAGCCCAACCTCTGCTATGCCGGCCATACCGACGTGGTGCCGGTGGGCGATCCGGCCGGCTGGACCGTCGATCCGTTCGCCGCCGAGGTCGTCGACGGCGTGCTCTACGGCCGCGGGGCCTCGGACATGAAGGCGGGGATCGCCGCCTTCGTCGCCGCCTGCGCCCGCTTCCTGGCCGAGCGCGGGCCCGATTTCGGCGGCTCCCTCAGCCTGCTGATCACCGGCGACGAGGAAGGGGTCGGCGTCAACGGCACCCGCAAGGTGCTCGGCTGGCTCGAGGAACGCGGCGAGCGCCTCACCGACTGCCTGGTCGGCGAGCCCACCAACCCCACCCGCCTCGGGGACATGATCAAGATCGGCCGGCGCGGCAGCCTGGTGGGGTATCTGACCGTCCGCGGCACCCAGGGCCACACCGCCTATCCGCAACTCGCCGACAATCCCATCGACCGGTTGCTGGCCATGCTGGGGGCGATCACGGCCGCGCCCCTGGACCAGGGCACCGGGCATTTCCAGCCGAGCTCGGTGGTCGTCTCCACCATCGACGTCGGCAACCCGGCCACCAACGTCATCCCGGCGACGGCGCGGGCCGCCTTCAACATCCGCTTCAACGACCTCCACACCCAGGCCAGCCTCGGCAAGTGGCTCCGGGAGAGGTTCGACGCCGTCGGTGGCGATTACGAACTCCGCACCCAGGACAACGGCGAGGCCTTCCTGTGCCCGCCCGGCCGGCTCGCCGCCATCGTCGCCGACGCCGCCGAGCGGGTCACCGGCCGCCGCCCCGAGATGTCGACCTCGGGCGGCACCTCGGACGCGCGCTACATCCACCGGGCCTGCGCCTGCGCCGAGTTCGGGCTGGTCGGCGCCACCATGCACAAGGCCGACGAGCGCCAGGCGGTGGCCGACATCGAGGCCCTGGCCGAGATTTACAAAGGCGTGCTCGACGCCTACTTTCCGAAGGACTGAGCCGCGTGCGCGCCGGGCCCGCGGCCACGCGAGGAGAGAACGCCCCGTGATCACCGTGCGGGAGACCGCCACGGGCATTTACGCGGCCTGGCGCCTGGCGCTGACCGACCGCGATGCCCTCGACTGGCTGGATGTCAGCGTCAGCGGCTTCTGGCGCTCGTTCTACGCCGCCCTCATCGTGCTGCCGGCCTATGCGATTCTGGTCGGGGTGGGATTCGCCGAGGGACCCCACGACTACAGCCTCGGCCGGGTGGTGGTGGTGCAGGGGATCGCCTATGTCCTCGACTGGACGGCCTTTCCCCTGGCCGCCTTCTACGCCACCCGCGCCATGGGCCGCGAGCGCCACTTCATCCGCCTGATCGTGGCCCTCAACTGGGCCAAGGTGCTCGAGGCCTTCGTCATGGTGCCGGCGGCGATGCTGGCGGTGGCGGCGCCGGCCGGGCTGCTGGGGGTGCTGCCGCTGGCCGCCTTCCTCGCCGTCCTCGTCTACCACTGGTACGTGACCCGCGCCGCCCTCGATGTCAGCGGCGCCGAGGCGGTGATGGTGGTCCTCATGCACATCGCCATCGGCGTGATGATCACGGTCTGGGCCCAGGCCCTGATGCGCTGAGCCGCGCGGAGCGCGAGGCACCCGCCCCTATCCGAAATGCTCGAGCACGGCGGCCCGCACCGGCCCCGGCAGGCGGTAGTGGCATTCCCCCGCCCGCGCCCGCCAGCGCCGCTCGAGGAACAGCCCCTTGCGCCCGGCGAGCTCGCGCGCCAGCACCTTGCCCACCCCCGAGAACACCCCGGCCAGCGCCTTGGGCGAGCGGAGCCCGAGGAGCTCCCGCAGCGCGCCGGCGCCGATGCCGTCCTCGCCGGCCTGGGCGATCTCCCACAGCAGGTTGGCCCCCGGGCTCTCCGGCCCGTAGGCCGCGCACACGGCGGCGACCTCGGCGGCCGAGAGGCCGATTTCGGCAAGCCCCCCGCGTTCGCCCTCCTCGATCCCGCCGGGCGTCGCGGCGCCCCCGGGCAGCGTCACCACCAGCCGGCCCTCGGCCAGCGCCCGGGCGAACTCGGCGGGGCTGAGGGTCACGGTCACGGCGATGCGGGCGCCGCGCTCCAGTCCGATCTCCATGTGCTCGCTCCTAGTTCAGTGTTTATATATTGTATAATGTGCAGCCTCGATCCCTCTTGGCAAGGGCCATGATCGAATTTCTCCCGAGGAAATATGAATATACGGATGTCGTCGCCAAGCCAGCGGCGGCTTAGATATCTATATACATTGTATAAATAGGTCTGGCTAGTACCGGACCGCCGCCAGGTAGAGCCCCTCGGGCGGCGCCGTGGGGCCGGCGGCGGCGCGGTCGCGGGCGGCGAGCACCGCCGCCACCTGGGCGCGGCCCCAGCGCCCCTCCCCCGCCATCTTGAGGGTGCCGACCATGATGCGCACCTGGCTGTGGAGGAAGGACCGCGCCCGGAACACCAGCCGGACCTCCTCGCCGTCGCGGGTGACCTCGATCCCGTCCAGGGTCTTGACCGGGCTCGCCGCCTGGCACTGGGCGGCGCGGAAGCTCGAGAAGTCGTGGCGGCCGATCAAGGCCTGCGCGGCCTCGGCCATGAGGTCGACGTCGAGGGGCACCGCCACCCGCCAGGCGCGCCCGCGATCGAGGGCGAGCGGCGGGCGGCGGTTGAGGATGCGGTAGAGGTAGGTGCGCTCCCGGGCCGAGAAGCGGGCGTGGAAGTCCGGCGCCGCCACCGCCGCCGCCAGCACCGCGACCGGGGCCGGGGTCAGGTGGAAGTTGACGGCATCGCGCACGGTGGCCGGCCCGGGCGCGCCGGCGAGGTCGAAATGGGCCACCTGGGCCAGCGCATGGACCCCGGAATCGGTGCGCCCGGCGCCGGTGACGGTGACCGCCTCGCCGCAAAAGGCGCGGATGGCGTCTTCCAGCGCCGCCTGCACCGAGGGGCCGTTGTCCTGGCGCTGCCA
>DASWKZ010000294.1:0-27720 GCA_036396355.1 Alphaproteobacteria bacterium | reverse complement strand
CCCTTCGGCCGGGACCCCCCGATGCAGATTTATCTGCCGATCGCCGAGATCTCCCTCAATGTTCTCCTCCTCCTGGGTCTGGGCGGCCTGGTCGGATTCCTCTCGGGCCTGTTCGGGGTCGGCGGCGGCTTCCTGATGACGCCGCTCCTCATCTTCAACGGCGTGCCGCCGGCGGTCGCGGTCGCGACCGAGGCCAACCAGGTGGTGGCGGCCTCGGTGTCGGGGGTGCTCGCCCACATGCGCCGGGGCAACGTCGACTTCAAGATGGGCGGAGTGCTGCTCCTGGGCGGCCTCGCCGGATCGGGATTCGGCGTGTGGCTGTACTCGATGCTGCGGGCCGTCGGCCAGCTGGATATCGTCATCTCCCTCGCCTACGTGGTGTTCCTGGGCGTGATCGGCTCGCTGATGGTGGTGGAGTCGGTCCGCGCCATCCTGCGCCGCCGCCAGCCGGGGGCGCCCCGGCGCAAGCTGCACCAGCACACCTGGCTGCACGGGCTGCCGTTCAAGATGCGCTTCCGCAAGTCCAAGCTCTACATCTCGGCGCTGCTGCCGCTCACCATCGGCTGCCTGGTCGGCATCCTGTCGGCGATCATGGGCGTCGGCGGCGGCTTCATCATGGTGCCGGCGATGATCTATCTGCTGGGCATGCCGACGCTCACGGTCATCGGCACGTCGCTGTTCCAGATCATCTTCGTGACCGCCAACGTCACCTTCCTGCAGGCGGTGGAGAACCAGACCGTGGACGTGGTGCTGGCGCTGATCCTGCTCACCGGCGGCGTCGTGGGCGCGCAGCTGGGCAGCCGCTTCGCCGGCCGCTTCCCGGGCGAGCAGCTGCGCTTCCTCCTCGCCCTGGTGGTCCTCGGCGTCGCCGCGGGCATCGTCGTCAGCCTGGTGGCGACGCCGGAGGACCTCTATATCCTGGGCCGGGAGAGTGTTGGATGAGGCGCCCCCTCCGCCGGCTCGCCTTTGGCCTGGTGGCCGCCGCCTGCGCCGCCCCCGGCAGCCCGCGCGCCCAGGAGCTGGTCGCCGACCTGTCGCGGCACCTCGTCGCCATCACCACCGGCTTCGTCGGCACCGACGTTCTCCTGTTCGGCGCCACCGATGGCGAGGGCGACGTCATCGTGGTGGTGCGCGGCCCGCGGCGGCCCACCGTCGTCCGGCACAGGACGCGCATGGCGGGGATCTGGGTGAACGACGCCGAGCTCACCTTCGTCAACGCGCCGGCCTTCTACTGGATGGCGAGCTCGCGTCCCCTCGACCGGGTGCTGCCGGCGGTGGCCATGGAGCGCCACCGCATCGGCATCCGGCATCTGGCGCTGCGCCCGGATCGCGCCGTCGACGAGGACACCCTCGAATCGTTCCGCGACGCCCTGGTGCGCAACAAGACGCGCATCGGCCTCTACGGCGAGCAGCTGGGATCCATCGCGTTCCTCGGCAACCGGCTGTTTCGGACCACGGTCTATTTCCCCGCCAACGTGCCGACCGGCACCTACACGGTGGCTGTGTTCCTGGTGCGCCAAGGGCGCGTGGTCAGCGCCCAGACCACGCCGCTCTTGGTGTCCAAGGTGGGGCTCGGCGCCGAGATATCGCGCTTTGCCCACGAACGGTCTATCCTTTACGGCATAATGGCGATCGCAATGGCATTGCTGGCCGGCTGGCTGGCGGGCGCGGTGTTCAGGAAGGCCTAGCATGACGACCGACCAGATGCCGGATGGCTCGACCAAGGCCGGCCGCAACGGCTCCAGGGAGCGCATCTTCCTGGTGGTGGTCGACGCCACCGAGGAGCACCGCAAGGCGCTGCGCTACGCGTCCCTGCGCGCCCGCAACACCGGCGGCCGCGTGGCCCTGCTCTACGTGATCGAGCCCGCGGAGTTCCAGCATTGGATGGCGGTGGAGGACCTCATGCGAGAGGAGCGCCGCCAGGAGGCCGAGGCGCTCCTCCAGCAGGTGTCGGCCGAGGTCCAGAAGCTGTCGGGGCTGACCCCGGTCTATTATCTGCGCGAGGGCAACGTCCGGGAGGAGCTGCTCAAGCTGATCGCCGAGGAGGGGAGCATCTCCATCCTGGTGCTGGCCGCCGGCACCGGCAAGAAGGGGCCGGGCCCGCTGGTCTCCCAGTTGGCCGGCAGACTTTCGGGCAGCCTGCCGGTCCCCATCACCATCGTGCCCGGCAACCTCTCGGACGAGGAGATCGACGCCCTGACCTGAGGCGCGGCCGCCGCCCCGGGGCCCATGGCGGGTTAACCTTAATGGTCATTAGCTATATGATTTAGAATATAAAATTTGACTTGATTTTGATCCGTATCCAACCAAACTCCTATGGCAACGGGGTTTACCCGGCGCCGCGCGCGCCCCAGATAGAATAGATAGAGAGAGAGTCGTCGAGAACCATGTTCATCCAGACCGAGCAGACCCCCAACCCGGTCACCCTCAAGTTCCTGCCCGGCCGCGCGGTGATGGCCGCGGGCACGGCCGACTTCCGCGCCCCGGAAGCGGCCGACCGCTCGCCCCTGGCCGCGCGCATCTTCGCGGTGGAGGGGGTCGCCGGCGTGTTCCTCGGCGCCGACTTCATCTCGGTGACCAGGGATGAGGGTCGCGACTGGCAGGTCCTCAAGCCGCTGATTCTCGGCGCCATCATGGAGCACTTCACCTCGGGCGCCCCGGTGGTGCCGGAAGCGGCCGACGAGGGCGAGGAGCCTCCGGGCGAGGGCGAGGACGACGAGGTGGTCACCCAGATCCGCGACCTCCTCGATACCCGGGTGCGCCCGGCCGTCGCCCAGGACGGCGGCGACATCATCTTCCGGCGCTACGCCGACGGGATCGTGTACCTTCACCTGCAGGGCGCGTGCTCGGGCTGTCCGAGCTCCACGGCGACCCTCAAGGCCGGCATCGAGAATCTCCTGAAGCACTACATCCCCGAGGTGCGGGAGGTCCGGCCCACCGAATAGGCGGGTTGCGCGCCGGCCTGGCGCTTGGCGGAGAACGGGCACGGTGCCGACAGGGACGGCCGTCTTCCACGGAACCCGGCTCGATTTGCGGGAGGAGCACGGACAGATGACGAGGCATCCAGCGGGACGGGCGCGGGGCGCGGACGAGCGGCACCGGGGCGGGCCGAAACCGGCGCGCGACCGTCGATGGGCGGCGTCGCTGGCGCTGTGCGCCGCCGTCGCCGTCGGCGTCATGGTCCGGCCGCTGCCCCCCGCCGGCGAGGATCCCGGGATCGGCGCTGTCGCCGGGACGTTGGCCGTGGCCGGCGTCGCCAAGCCCGCCGGGGTGTCCGTGGTGCCCGGGAACGCCGGCAAGCTCTACGCGGACTTCCGGCGCATCGGCTACCGGCTGGAGGACGTCCGTCGGGGCTCCGGGCGGGTGCCCCGCGTGTTCGTCGCCGCCATCCCCCACGATATCCGCGACGTGGCCTCGGTCACGGTGCGCAAGGCGGTGTTCATCAAGTCCATGCTGCCGCTCATCCTGCGGGTGAACGAGGAGCTGCGCCAGAGGCGGGACCGCATCAAGGCGCTGTTGGCGCGCACGGCCGAGGGCCGGAGGCTCGACCCCGGCGACGGCGCGTGGCTCGACGCCCAGTACCGGCGCCACGGCCTCGAGCCGGGTCAGGCCGAGCTCCTGCTGCGCCGGGTCGACGTGATCCCGCCCTCCCTGGTGCTCGCCCAAGCCGTGGAGGAGAGCGGCTGGGGCACCTCGCGCTTCGCGCTCGAGGGCCGGGCGCTGTTCGGCCAGCGCACCTTCCCCAGCGCCCCCGGCCTGGTGCCGGCGGCCAAGGGGCCGGAGGCGGGGTTCAGGATCAAGGCCTTCGATCACCTCCTCGAGGGCGTGCGGTCTTACGCGCGCAACCTCAATACCCATGCCGCCTATCTCGAGTTCCGCAAGCTGCGGGCGAGGATGCGCGCGGGTTCGGACGGGCCCGGCGGCCTCGATCCGCTGCGGCTGGCCGAGGCCCTGGAGGACTATTCGGAGCGGCGCGGCCAATACGTGGAGACCCTCAAGGCCATCATCCGGGTCAACGGCCTGCGGGAGCTGGACGGCGCCCGCCTCAAGGAGGCGCCGCAAGCTCCGCTGGCCGAGTTCGGCGCCTGAACCCCCCGCCCCGGAAGACGTCCCCCTACCGTTCGGCCCCCGGCCCCGTGCCGGGGGCTTGGCGTTCGGGGATGTAGAACTGCGTCCCCAACCAGCGCCAGCGACCGTCGCCCGCCGGCGCCGTGCAGTTGATGCGCGCGCGCCCGGCGGCGAAGGCGGTGGGCGGGCGGACCTCGATGCGGCGCGCGCCCAGCCGCTCCACCGGGAGCCGCCCGTGGGCCGAGGAGAAGCAGGCGATGGCCCCGACCCGCCCCGCCGCCGCGCCCAGGGTGAAGCCGAAGGCCGGGGGGTTGGGGCCCAGCGTCGGGTCGCGCGGCGTCACCTCGGTCGCGTACATGGGCAGCGCCCCGGCGGCGAGACGGAACCGCCGCGCGTCGCCATAGGTCTCGTTGAAGGTGAAGCGCGGCAGATAGAACATGTTCGCCCCGCCGTGAAGGACCCCGGAGTGCTGCCCGAACGCGGCGACGAATCCGCGCTCGCGCACCTCCTCCATGACCGCGAGGCTGGCCTCGCCGTAAGGGTACGCGAACAGAGTCGGGCGGGAGCCGAGCTCCGTCTCGAAACGGGCGCTCGCGCGGTCGAGCTCGGCGCGGATGCGGGCGCGGTCGTGGTCGGGCATGTGGGGGTGGCTCGCGGTCTGGCTGCCGATGGTGACGCCGGCGCGGGCGAGCGCGCGCAGCTGGTCCCAGCTCATGTAGCCGCGCCCGCCGCCGTCGATGGCGTCGGTGGCGACGAACAGCGTGAAGGGCAGGCCCGCCCGGCGCAGGCGCGGCCACGCCTCGCGGTGGGCCGACAGGAAGGCGTCGTCGATGGAGATGCCGACGGTGCGGTCGGGGAGGCTTTGGCCGGCGGCGAGCGCGGCCACGATCTCGGGGATGGGGCGCACGTGGTAGCGGCCGGTCGCGAGCTCGGCGAGATGGGCCTCGAACTGGTCGAGGCGGATGTTGGTCGAGGGATCCTTGCCGTCGCCGAAGCGGTGGTACATCACCACCACCGCCGAGGCCGGCTCGGCGGCGGGCGCAAGCCGGCCCGGGCCGGCGACGGCAAGCCCCAGCGCGACGCCAAGCAACGCCCCCCGGATCGGGCGGCGGCCGAAACGCTCCATGGGCTCCTCCCCCCAAGGCGGTCGGCGCCGATTATGGCGCGGCGGCGGCCCGGCCCCAAGCGCCGGCGCCGGTCCGGGTCCTTCAGCGCGCGGGCATCATGGGCTCGGCCAGGGCCGCGTCGGAAATCAGCGGGTAGCGCCGCGCCTCGAACATCTGGTAATGCCACCACTCGTTACGGTAAAAGTCCCAGCCGGCGGCGGTCATCAGGCCGAGAAGCAGGTGGCGGTTGCGGCTGGCCTCGGCCGGGAGCCCCCGGGCGCCGTGATGGGAGCGGGGGGTGAAGGCGTCGAAATCGGTCCCCATCTCCAGGGCCCGGCCGGAACGGTCGATGAGGGTGAGGTCCACGGCGGCGCCCCGCGAATGGGGCGAGCCGCGGCGCGGGTCGGCCAGGAAATCGGGGTCCGGCGTATGAGTCCACAGCACCCATTGCGCCTCCGTCGGCCGGAAGGCATCGAAGATGCGGAGGCGGAGGTCGATCTCGGCGGCCAGCGCGACGGCGCGCGCGAGCAGGCGCGCGGCGTCGGCGTGCAGGTAGCAGGCGGCCCGCCCGTAGACCGGCTTGCCGGTGAAATTGTCGGGCCCGGCATAGGCGATCCGGGGGTCGACGTCGAAGGCGGGCGCCGCGATCTCGACGAGATCGGCGCCGGCGGTGAGGATTGCGGGCTCGCTCGGCATGGCGGGCGCCAATCTATCACGCCGGCCCCGGCGCCGCGACCGGGCGGGGGCGCGCGGTGGTGACCGTCCTCGGCCTGGACACCGCGACCACCGCCTGCTCGGCCGCGGTGTGGCGCGGGGGCGCCATCGCCGCCGCGCGCTTCGAGGAGATGGCGCGCGGCCAGGCCGAGCGGCTCAACCCGATGATCGGCGAGGTCATGGCGGCGGCCGGGCTCGCCTTCGCCGACCTCGACCTCCTCGCCGTCACCGTCGGGCCCGGCGCCTTCACCGGCCTGCGCATCGGCCTCGCCTCGGCCCGCGCCATCGCCCTCGCCGCCGGCCTGCCGGTCCGCGGCGTCACCACCTTCGCCGCCCTCGCCCGCGCGGTGCCCGAGGACGAGCTGTCGGGGCGCGAACTGGTGGTGGCCGTCAACGTCAAGCGCCGCGACGTGTTGGTCCAGCGTTTCGGGCCCGCCCGGACGCCCGCCGGCCCGCCGATGGTCCTCGACCCCGCCGGGGCACCCGGCGCGCTCGGGGCGGGGCGCTTGCTGATCGCCGGGGACGGCGCGCCCCTCCTGCGCGCGGCGCTGGCGAACCGGCCCGATGCGGGGGACCGACCCGGCGCCCGCATCCGCTTCTCGCGGGCCGTCCGGCCGCCCGATGCCGTCCACGTCGCCGCGCTGGCGGCGGCGGACGGCGGCGACGGGACCGACGCCGCCCCCCGGCCGCTCTACCTGCGGCCGCCCGATACCCGGCGCGCCCCGGCGCGGGGACGCCCGCGCCCATGAGGGGAGAGCCCCCCGAGGTCGCCGTGATCGCGGCGGGCGCGCCCCACAGCGCGGCCATTGCCGATCTCCACCGGCGCTGCTTCGACGAGGCCTGGAGCCGGCCGACGGTGCGGCAGGTCTTCGCCATGCCGGGCGCCTTCGGCCTGCTGGCGGTTTCCGGCGCCGGCAATGGCGCCGAGGCGAATCCCCTGGGGTTCGCCCTGTGCCGCCGCGCGGCGGACGAGTGCGAGCTCCTGTCCCTCGCCGTCCTGCCCGAATGGCGGGGGCGGGGGATCGGCAAGGCCCTGCTGGCGGCGGCGATCGCCCGCGCCCGGGAGGCGGGCGCCCGGCGGCTGTTCCTGGAGGTCGCCGAGGACAACGTCGCCGCCCAGCGGCTCTACCAGGCCTTCAGGTTCCGTCCCGTGGGGCGCCGGCCGGGCTATTACCGCCGCCTCGGCGCCCCGGCCGTGGCGGCGCTCAACCTTCGCGCTGGCGTTCGAGGGCTAGCGCTTGCGCATCCTGAGCACGTGGATGTCGTCGGGCGCCGCGCGGCCGGCCTCGGCGGGGACGAGCGAGATCACCTCGTGGCCGTGCTCGCGCACCGAGCGGGGGACGTTCTCCAGCGGCTCGGCGCCCCGGAGCCGGACCTCGGCGACGTCGCCCCTGGCCATGCGCTCGATCAGGAGCTTGGTCTTGACGAAGGTCAGCGGGCATACGTCCGCGGTGATGTCCAGAAAGTAGTGCGCCATGGCCGCAAAAATTATCCGGTTGATTGTTTATCACTACAACTCTATATTTTCTCCGTCAAACAAGAACCGAGAGTTAAAATAAATGCCTGATCCAAAAGAAACCAATGAGCTGCTTGTACTCACCACGGAGATCGTGTCGTCCCACGTCGCCAACAACACCGTCGGGCTCGGCGAGCTCCCGGAGTTGATCCGCCAGGTCTACTCGACCCTGGCCGCCATCGAGAAGTCGCCCGAGCCCCAGCCCGAGCGGCCGCAGCCGGCGGTGGCCATCAAGAAGTCGGTCACCCCCGACTTCATCGTCTGTCTCGAGGACGGCCGCAAGCTCAAGATGTTGAAGCGGCATCTCAAGACCGCCTACAACATGACCCCGGAGGAGTACCGGGAGCGCTGGGGCCTTCCGGCCGACTATCCCATGGTCGCGCCCAATTACGCGCGCCAACGGTCGACCTTGGCCAAGAAGATCGGACTCGGCACCAAGTCCCGGCGCCGCGGCTAGGGGCGTTGCCCGGCGCCCGCCGGCCCGCGCCGAAAGCGTTGCCAAACGCTCGGGAATTTGAACAATACCGAGGGAACGGCCGTCGTTGGCGGGGCCCGCACTCCGGTATGCCGTGCGCGCCGCCCATGGGTGCCGGGCCGGCGCGGGCACGATCGGGATCGAGAAAGCAGGCGGGTGTGCCATGTCGCCTCTCGAGCAGTTGTGCTTGGACAAGGGCATGAAGATGACCGAGCAGCGCCGGGTCATCGCCCGGGTGCTGTCGGAGGCGTCGGATCACCCCGACGTCGAGGAGCTTCATCGCCGCGCGGCGGCGATCGATCCGCGCATCAGCATCGCCACGGTCTACCGCACCGTGAGGCTGTTCGAGGAGGCGAACATCCTCGAGCGGCACGATTTCGTCGGGGACGGCCGCGCCCGCTACGAGCAGCGCTCGGAGACGCATCACGATCACCTCATCAATATCCGCACCGGAGAGGTCGTCGAGTTCCGCAACGAGGAGATCGAGAGTCTTCAGCGCAAGGTCGCCGAGCAGATGGGCTACGAGCTTGTGGATCACAGGCTTGAACTGTACTGCACACCCAAGAAGGGTGGCCGCTGACGCTCCCGCCCGGGCTACGGACGGCGGCCGAGGGGGGCGGGGCAGATGAGTCTTGGCGATGGACGCGACCACCAACCTTGATGTCCTCACCGCCGGCCTGCGCACGGGCAGCCTCGAGGTCCGGCTGGCGCGGAGCGAGGCGGAGATCCTGGCGTCCCAGCGGCTGCGCTATCGCGTCTTCTATCGCGAGATGGCGGCCCGCCCCAGCGCCGAGATGGCGCGACTCGACCGCGACTTCGACCGCTTCGATCCCCATTGCGACCACCTGCTGGTCTTCGACCACTCCCGGGGCGACGACCCGGAGCTCTCGGTGGTCGGCACCTACCGGCTGATCCGGCGCCCGGTGGCGGCGCGCCTCGGCGGCTTCTACACGGCCTCGGAATTCGACATCTCGAAGGTACTCGCCCTGCCTGGGGAGGTCCTCGAGCTCGGCCGCTCCTGCGTCGATCGCGCGCATCGCACGCGGCCGACCATGCAGCTCCTGTGGCGCGGGATCGCCGTCTACGTCTTCCATTACCGCATCGAGCTCATGTTCGGCTGCGCCAGCCTCGCGGGCACCGACGTGGACGCCGTGGCCGGGCCGCTCTCCTACCTGCATCACGCCCATCTCGCCCCCGACGCCTTCCGCCCGCGCGCCCTTGCGGCGCGCTACGTGGACATGAACCGGCTGCCCGCGGACGCCGTCGATCCGCGCCGCGCGCTGGCGGCGCTGCCGCCACTGATCAAGGGGTATCTCCGCCTCGGCGGCTTCGTCGGGGACGGCGCGGTGATCGACGAGCAGTTCAACACCATCGACGTGTGCATCCTCGTGAAGACGGACCTCGTCACCGACAAGTACTACCGACATTACGACCGCGAGCGCCGCGAACCGGGAGCGGCCTGATTCCCAAGGGCTCCGTCATCCGGCTGGTGGCCCGGGCGCTGGCCTATCTGGCCCTGACCCTGTCGCTGATGCCGGTCCAGGCGGCGGCCGTGGCCCTTGGCGCGTCCCTGGCGCGGCGCCTGCCGCGCGTCTATCACGGCCTGTGCACGCGCCTGCTGGGCATCGAGGTGGTGGTGCGCGGGGCGCCGACGGCGGCGACCCCGGTCCTGTTCGTCGGCAATCACGCGGGCTATCTCGACATCACGGTGCTGGGTTCCCAGATCGAGGGATCCTTCGTGGCCAAGTCGGAGGTGGCCGCGTGGCCGCTGTTCGGGTGGCTCGCCAAGCTCCAGCGCACCGTCTTCATCGAGCGCCGCCGGCGCCACGCCGCCGAGCAGCGCGACGAGATCGGCCGCCGGCTCGAGGCCGGGGACCGGCTGATCCTGTTCCCCGAAGGCACCTCGGGCGACGGCATCCGGGTGCTGCCGTTCAAGAGCGCGCTGTTTGCCGTGGCCGAGCGCCGCGTCCATGGCCGCCCGCTGGCGGTGCAGCCCTTCTCCCTCGCCTATACGCGGCTCGACGGCCTGCCGCTGGGGCGCGAATGGCGGCCGCTGGTCGCCTGGTACGGGGAGACGGCGATGGGCGCCCACATGGCCCGGTTGCTGTCGCTGGGCCGGATACGGGCCGAGGTATGGTTCCACGAGCCGGTCACCATCGACTCCTTCGCCGACCGCAAGGCGCTCGCCGACCACTGCCACCGCGCGGTGGCCGACGGGCTCGCCTGGGCCAATGCCGGCGCCGACGCGCCGCCCCGCGCCGCCGCCGATCTCCCCGCTGCGCCGTCCCCGGCGTGACCGGCCGGGGCGCTTGACTCTGGGGGGGCGGGTGCTACCTTCGCCCGGAGGCCACCACTTGGGAGTTCGGCCCCGCCGCCGATGATGGCCGCCTCCACGGCGTAAAGCGAAGTTGGCGAAAAAGCTCTTCATCAAGACCTACGGCTGCCAGATGAACGTCTACGACTCCGCCCGCATGGCGGACGTCCTGGCGCCCTCGGGCTATCGGCTCGCCGCCGCGGCGGCCGAGGCCGATCTCGTCATCCTCAATACCTGCCACATCCGCGAGAAGGCCGCCGAGAAGGTCTACTCGGAGCTCGGGCGGCTCAGGCCCCTGCAGGCGCGCGCCCGCGCCGCGGGGCGGTCTCTCATGATCGGCGTCGGCGGCTGCGTCGCCCAGGCCGAAGGCGGCGAGATGATGCGCCGCGCGCCCTTCGTCGATCTCGTGTTCGGCCCCCAGGCCTATCACCGCCTCGCCGACATGGTCGCCCGCGCCGAGGGCGGGGAACGGGTCCAGGAGACGGAGTTCCCGGCCGAGTCCAAGTTCGACGCCCTGCCGGCGCCGCGCGGCAGGGGACCGGCCAGCGCCTTCCTGACGGTGCAGGAAGGCTGCGACAAGTTCTGCACCTTCTGCGTGGTGCCCTACACCCGCGGCGCCGAGCAGTCGCGGCCCGCCGCCGAGGTCATCGCCGAGGCCCGCGCGCTGGCGGCGCGGGGGGCGGTGGAGATCACGCTCCTCGGCCAGAACGTCAACGCCTATCACGGCGCGGCGCCGGCGGGCGGCGGCGGGGAGGAATGGTCGCTTGCGCGCCTCATCCGGGCCCTGGCCGGGATCGCGGGGGTCGAACGCATCCGCTACACCACCTCCCACCCCCTCGACATGGACGCCGACCTGATCGCGGCCCATGGCGACGTGCCCGCGCTCATGCCCCAGCTTCATCTGCCAGTGCAGTCGGGCTCGGACCGGGTGCTCGCCGCCATGAACCGGCGCTATGGCGCCGACGACTACCGCGCCGTGGTCGCGCGGCTGCGGGCGGCGCGGCCCGACATCGCGCTGTCGTCGGACTTCATCGTCGGCTTTCCCGGCGAGACCGAGGCCGATTTCGAATCCACGCTCGCCCTGGTCCGCGAGGTCGGCTTCGCCCAGGCTTTCTCCTTCAAGTATTCGGCCCGTCCGGGCACCCCGGCGGCGGAGGCCCCGGACCAGGTGCCGGAGCCCGTGAAGGCCGCGCGCCTCGCGGTCCTCCAGGCGGAGCTTGCCGCCCAGGCCCGCGCGTTCAATCGCGCCGCAGTCGGGCGCGTCCTCGACGTGCTGGTCGACGGGCGCGGCCGCCACCCGGCGCAGGCGGCCGGCCGCACCCCCTACCTGCAGCCGGTCCACGTGGCCTGCACCGACGAGTCGCAGGCCCGCGGGCTCCGGGGCAGGGTCGTGCCGGCGCGCATCTCCGCCGTCCACCCCAACAGCCTTGCCGGTACCCTCGCCGGCGAAGGCGACGGGGCGGCGGACGGTCCTTTCGCCCGGCCGGTCCGCGCATGAGCCGGAGCCCGGCGAGGCCGCGCGCGGGAAGATCGGGGCGGGGCACGTCCGCGGGAAGGCGGACCGTGGCGGCGGCGGGCCCGGCCGTGGTCGTGGAGTTCGAGGACAATTCGGCATTGACGGTCCTGTTCGGGGAGCATGACCGCAACCTCGCCCGCATCGAGCAGGATTTGGGCGTCACCATCTCGGCCCGCGGCAACCGGGTCGCCATCGCCGGTCCCGAATCGCGGACGGCGGCGGCCCGCGACCTCCTGCGCTCGCTCTACGCCCGCATCCGCGACGGCGCGGCGCCGGGGGCGGCCGAGGTCGATGCGGCGGTGCGGCTCGCCGCCGCCGGGCGCCTCGATCCCGCCGCCGCGGGCGCCCGCGACGGGACGGGCGGCGGGGCGGTGCAGACCCAGCGCCGCCGCATCGCCCCGCGGACCCCGGCCCAGGCCGCCTATCTCGCCGCCATGAGAGAGCACGAGCTGGTCATCGGCCTCGGACCCGCCGGCACCGGCAAGACCTATCTCGCGGTCGCCTGCGCGGTCGCCATGCTGCGCGCGGGCGAGGTCGACCGCATCATCCTCTCGCGCCCGGCGGTGGAGGCCGGGGAACGCCTCGGCTTCCTGCCCGGCGACATCCGCGAGAAGGTGGACCCTTATCTGCGGCCGCTCTACGACGCCCTCTACGACATGATGCCGGCCGACCAGGTGGTCCGCCGCCTCGCCAGCGGCGAGATCGAGGTTGCGCCGCTCGCCTTCATGCGCGGGCGCACCCTTGCCCATTCCTTCATCATCCTCGACGAGGCGCAGAACACCACCAGCGTCCAGATGAAGATGTGCCTGACGCGGCTGGGCGAGGGCTCCCGCATGGTGGTCACCGGCGACATGAGCCAGGTCGACCTTCCGCCCGGGACCCGCTCGGGACTCGCCGACGCGGTGCAGGCGCTCGCCGGCGTCGAGGGGGTCGCCTTCGTCCATTTCACCGCCGCCGACATGGCGCGCCACCCGCTGGTCACCCGTGTCGTGCACGCCTATGAGGAGCTGGAGCGCCGGCACGCGGGCGCGCCGCGCGGCGGAAAGCCCGGCGGCGATGGCTGACCGCGCGACAAGCGCCGAGCCGGGCCCGGGTCCCCTGGTCGCGGTGGCGGTCGCCCTCGAGGATCCGGACTGGCGGACCGCGGTGCCCGGGGTCGAGCGCTGGGCGCGCCGCGCCGCCCTGGCCGCGCTCGGCGCGGCCGGCGGCGGAGCGGGGCCGGGGGACGCGGGCGCCGAGGTCAGCCTGGTGCTCGCCGATGACCGGTTCGTCCGCCGGCTCAACCGCCGGTACCGGGGCCGCGACGCCGCCACCAACGTGCTCGCCTTCGGCGGCGACGGGACGCCGCCGCCGGCGGGCGCCCCGCGCCTGCTCGGCGACGTCGTGGTCGCCTTGGGAAGGGCCCGGGGCGAGGCCGCCGCCGGCGGCATCCCGCTGCGCGACCACCTCGCCCATCTCGTGGTGCATGGCGTGCTGCACCTGTTGGGGTATGATCACGGGACCGATGCCGAGGCCGCGCACATGGAGCGGACCGAGGCGCTGGCGCTGGCGGGGCTCGGCGTGCCCGATCCCCACGCTCGCGGCGGACATGCGGGCAGCGGCGCCGAACACGGACACGATGACCGAGAAGGCCGATTCTAGACCGCCCCGCGGCGACGGGGCCGAAACCGGGATATCCTCCCTCCTCGACAGGGTATTCGCCTGGGTGGGCCGGCGCGGACGCCGGCGCAACGGGGATTCCTCGATCCGCGAGGCCCTCGAGGAACTGATCGAGGAGCACGACCACACCGAACGCCCGGGCGTCATGGATGCCGACGAGCGGCTGCTCATCGGCAACGTCCTCAAGCTGCGCGACATCGAGGCGGAGGATGTCATGGTGCCGCGGGCGGAGATCGTGGCCATCGAGGCCTCGGCCTCGCGCGACGAGATCGTCCAGCTGATGGCGCGCGAGGCCCATTCGCGCGTCCCGGTCTACCGGGAGACCCTGGACAACGTGATCGGCATGGTCCACATCAAGGACGTGCTGGCCCGCTACGCGGCGGAGGAGCCCTTCGACCTGCTGGCGATCACCCGCAAGGTGCTGTTCGTCTCGCCCACCATGCGGGTGCTGGACCTCCTGCTGCAGATGCGTCTGGCCCGCGTCCACATGGCGCTGGTGGTGGACGAGTTCGGCGGCATCGACGGCCTCGTCACCATCGAGGACGTGGTCGAGGAGATCGTCGGCGACATCCAGGACGAGCACGATGTCGATGAGATCGACATGATCGAGCGGCCCGATGGCTCGATCCTCGCCGACGCCCGCACCGAGCTCGAGGATTTCGAGGCGCGGGTGGGACGGGTGCTGACCGACGAGGAGCGCGAGGACATCGAGACCCTCGGCGGGCTGGTCTTCGACCTCGCCGGACGGGTGCCGTCGCGCGGCGAGGTCGTGCGCCATCCGTCGGGCATCGAGTTCGAGATCATCGACGCCGACCCCCGGCGCATCAAGCGATTGCGGCTGCGCAAGCTGCCGCCACGGCCGCAGGCCGGCGCCGGCGCCTGATGGTCGCCCTCCACGGGCAGCTGGCGGCGCTCACCGGCTGGCGGCGCCATTTCACCGCCGCCGCCGCCGGCGCCCTGGCGGCGCTGGGGCTGCCGCCTTTCTACGCCTTTCCGGCGCTGGTGGTGTCGTTCACGGTGCTGATCTGGCTGATCGACGGCGCCGCGCGCCGGCCGCACCGCCTGCGCGCGGCCGTGGCCGCCGGCTGGTGGTTCGGCTTCGCCCATTTCGCGGCCGGCCTCTACTGGATCGCCAACTCCTTCCTGGTGGAGGCCGACCGCTTCGGATGGCTGGCGCCCTTCGCCGTCGCCGGCCTGGCGCTCTATTTAGGCCTGTTCCCCGCCCTCGCCGCCGGCACCGCGGCGCTGGCGCCCGCCGGCCTTCGCCGGGTGCTGGCGCTGGCGGCGGCCTGGGCGGCGGCCGAATGGCTGCGCGGGGTGCTGCTGACCGGTTTCCCCTGGAACCTGATGGCCACCGCGTTCGCCTTCTCCCCGGCGCTGGTCCAGGGCGCGGCCTGGGTGGGGAGCTACGGGCTGAGCTTCGCCGTGGTCCTCGTCGCCGCCGCCCCCGCGACCCTGGGGGGCGCCGGCGCGCGCGGGCCGGCGGCGCGCTACCTGCCGGTGGCGGCGGCGGCGCTGCTCCTCGCCGTGATGGCGGTGGCCGGGGCCGGGCGCCTCGGCGAGATGGCCGGGGCCGAACCCGCCGCCACGGCGCCCCGGCTGCGCATCGTCCAGGCCAATATCGACCAGCGCCTCAAGTGGCGGCCGGAGCTGCAGCGCCGGCATTTCGAGGCGCATCTCGCCTTGTCGGGGGCCTTCGCGTCCCGAGCCGGGCCGGCCTTCGTGCCCGACGCCGTGATCTGGCCGGAGGCCGCCGTGCCGGTCAGCTATGACGGCGATCCCCGCCTGTTGCGCGTGCTGGCGCGGGGGGCGCCCCCCAACGGCATCCTGATCACCGGCGTGGTGCGCCGCACCCCGCCCGGCAGGCTGCCGTCCGAGGTCTGGAATTCGGTCATCGCCATCACCGGCGAGGGTGCCGTCGCCGCCCTCTACGACAAGCACCACCTGGTGCCGTTCGGCGAGTACGTGCCGCTCAAGGGGTACAACCCGTTCCCCAAGATCACCCGGGGCCGCGTCGATTTCTCGGCCGGCCCGGGGCCGCGCACCGTGGCCCTGCCCCGGCTCCCCGCGGTCAGCCCCCTGATCTGCTACGAGGCGATCTTCCCCGGCGGGGTGGTGGCGCGGGGCGCGCCGCCGCCGCGCTGGCTGCTGAACGTCACCAACGACGCCTGGTTCGGGCGCTCCACCGGCCCCTACCAGCACCTGGCGGCGGCCCGGCTGCGCGCGGTGGAGGAGGGCCTGCCCCTGGTGCGCGCCGCCAATACCGGCATCTCCGCGGTGATCGACGCCCGCGGGCGCGTCCTCCACCGGCTGCCGCTGGGGACCCGCGGCGTCATCGACACCGTGCTGCCGGCGCCGCTGGAGCGGCCGACCCTCTATGCCGGCAAGGGAAACCTGGTGTTCGCGATCCTGGTGATGGTGGCGCTGGCCGCTGCGGGCCTGGGGCGTAGGGTCAAACCTAGTTGAGAGCACGTACATACAGTCTTATGATGTTCTACATGGGTTGCCTCAGACCTTAGAGATGCTGTCACGGAAATGCGAGGGGGCGCATGGCCAGACCAGCCCGCTTCACGGCCCGCCGGCAGGCCCGAGCGACCAAGGGCGGTCCCAATCCCATCGACACCCATGTCGGCGCCAGGGTCCGGCTGCGGCGCACCCTTCTCGGCCTGAGCCAGGAACGGCTGGGCAAGGCCGTCGGCCTCACCTTCCAGCAGATCCAGAAATACGAGCGCGGGGTCAACCGCATCGGCGCCAGCCGCCTCTATGGCTTGAGCCAGGTCCTCGGTGTTCCGGTCTCCTACTTCTTCGAGGACATGCCCGCCGCGGTCTCCGAATCGCGGGGGCCGGTGCCGCGCCCGTCGCAGGCGGCGGCGGCCAACTACGACGCCGATCCCATGAGCCACCGGGAGACCATGGAGCTGATCAAGGCCTATTTCCGGATCGAGGATCCGCGGACGCGGCGTAAGCTGCTCGAGCTTCTGCGCACGTTCGGCTCGGATGGCTGAAGCCGCCCGGGGCCGCGCCCGAATCCACTTGACGGGGCCGGCATTCATTGTAAGAAGACCGCCCGGGGGGACGGCGCCGCGACGCCGCCGCCGCGCCCGGCAGGCGCGCCGTCCCGGCGCGCATCCGCCCCGTTCCCTCGGAGGTCCCCGTGCCCGAAGGCGAATTCCTGTTCACGAGCGAATCGGTGTCCGAAGGCCATCCCGACAAGGTCGCCGACCGCATCTCCGACGCCGTGGTGGACGCCTACATGACGCTGGATCCGCAGTCGCGGGTGGGGGCGGAGACCCTGGTCACCACCAACCGCGTGATCATGGCGGGCGAGGTGCGCGGGCCCGAGGCCATCACCCGCGACGACCTCGAGCAGGTGGCGCGGCGCTGCATCCGCGACATCGGCTACGAGCAGGACGGCTTCCATTGGAAAAAGGCCAAGGTCGACGTCCTCATCCATTCCCAGTCCGAGGACATCGCCATGGGCGTCGACGCCGCCGGCAACAAGGCCGAGGGCGCGGGCGACCAGGGCATCATGTTCGGCTACGCCTGCCGCGAGACCGAGGCATTGATGCCGGCGCCGATCTTCTATTCCCACGCCATCCTGCGCTCGCTGGCCGAGGCGCGCCATTCGGGCGCCGAGCCGGGCCTCGGCCCCGACGCCAAGAGCCAGGTGACGCTCCTCTATTCGGACGGCATGCCGGTCCGCGCCACCTCGGTGGTGGTGTCCGCCCAGCACCTCCCGGGGCTCGAGCAGGAGGACGTGCGCCGCATCGTCCGTCCCCATGTGGAGAACGTCCTGCCCAGGGGCTGGATGTGTCGGGAAGACGAGTTCTACGTCAATCCCACCGGCCGCTTCGTCGTCGGCGGGCCGGACAGCGACTGCGGATTGACGGGCCGCAAGATCATCGTCGATACCTACGGGGGCTCGGCGCCCCATGGCGGCGGCGCCTTCTCGGGGAAGGACCCGAGCAAGGTCGACCGCTCCGGCGCCTACGCCGCGCGCTACCTCGCCAAGAACCTGGTGGCGGCGGGCCTCGCGGAGCGCTGCGTGATCCAGATCTCCTACGCCATCGGCATCGCCAAGCCGCTCTCGGTCTACGTCGATACCCTGGGGACCGGAACCGTGCCCGAGGCCAGGCTGGCCGGGGTGCTCGGGGAGGTCATGGACTTGAGCCCGCGCGGCATCCGCGACCACCTCGGCCTCGACCGGCCGATCTACGCCCGCACCACCGCCTACGGCCATTTCGGGCGCGACCCCGAGCCCGACGGCGGCTTCTGCTGGGAGCGGGTGGATCTGGTGGAGGCGCTGACCTCCGCGCTCACCTGAGGCGGGGCCCGCGCCGCCGCGGGAGCCGGCACCCATGCCCGAGGACCGAGCCGACCCCCGCAAGGCCCCGGCGGCGCGCCGCCGCACCGTTTACGGGCGCCGCGTCGGCCGCGCCCTCGGCCCGGGCCGTCGCCGGCTGGTGGCGGAGTTCCTGCCGCGCCTGCGGGTGACGGTCCCCGACGGAGCCGATGGCGGCGCCGGGCTCGACCCCCGCGCGCTGTTCGCGGCCCCGCCGCCCTTCGCCGAGGGGCCCCGGGCCGGCCCCGTCGCCGACATATGGCTCGAGGTGGGCTTCGGCGCCGGCGAGCATCTCCTCGCCCAGGCCCGCGCCCATCCCGAGGTGGGCTTCATCGGCTGCGAGCCCTTCCTCAACGGCATCGCCGCGCTGCTCGCCGGGATCGCCGCCGAGCGGCTCGACAATATCCGGGTCTTCCCCGACGACGCGCGCCTCCTCCTCGATCATCTCGGCGAGGCGACCCTGGGGCGGGTGTTCGTCCTGTTCCCCGACCCCTGGCCCAAGGCGCGCCATGCCAAGCGCCGGTTCGTCTCGGCGCCGACCCTCGACGCCCTGGCGCGGACCATGGCCGACGGCGCCGAGCTGCGCGTCGCCAGCGACGACAGGGGCTATGTCCGCTGGACCCTCCGCCAGGTGCTCGCCCACCCCGGCTTCCAATGGACCGCCGAGTGTGCCGCCGACTGGCGCGCGCGCCCCGGCGACCAGGCCGAGACCCGCTACGAGGCCAAGGCCCGGTCCGGCGGCGGCCGGCCGGTGTTCCTCGCCTTCCGGCGGCGGCCGCGGGCGGGCCGCCCGGGACCGCGCCAAAACACTTGAAGCGTTTGTGAAAATCGCTATATTTCCGCCTATCTTCAGTAAGGTCCTCAAGAACAAGGCAAGCTGCGGAGTGGGCCACCGGCCCGCTTTTTTGTTTGTATCCGCCGCTTGACCGGGGGCGGGCTCGGCGCCGCCCCGGCGGGACAGGAACATGGATCAGGTCCGGGACAGGGTCGCAGTGCTGGTCGAGGCGCCGCTCGCGGAGATGGGTTACGACCTCGTGCGCGTCACCCTCTCGGGCGGCGGCCGGCCGGTGCTGCAGGTGATGGCCGAGCGCGCCGACGGCGCGGCGATGACGGTGAGCGATTGCACCGCCATCAGCCGGGCGGTGTCGGTCCTGCTCGATGCCGAGGACCCGATCGCCGGGGCCTACGCGCTCGAGGTCAGTTCGCCGGGGATCGACCGGCCGCTCACGCGCGCGAAGGATTTCGAGCGGTTCGCCGGGTTCGAGGTGCGCATCGAGACGCGGGAGCCGATCGCGGGGCGGCGGCGCTTCCGCGGGCGGCTGCTGGGGATCGAGGACGGCGCCGTCGCCATGGAGCTGCCCGAGGGACGCACGGCGCTGCCGCTCGAGGCGATCGCCAAGGCGCGCCTGGTGATGACCGATGACCTGCTGGCCGCCGGGGCGTCCGGCCGCGTTGCCGGCTGAGGCGCGCGCGGGGCCGCCGACGGAAGGACGATGTACCGCAACAGGAGCGGGAACCGACATGACGATGGAACAGACGACGACCACCAGCCCCGCCACCGAGGAGATCACCGGCCTCGCGCGGCCCGAGCTCATCCAGGTCGCCGATGCGGTGGCCCGCGAAAAGGCCATCGATCGCGAGGAGGTGCTGACCGCCATGGAGCAGGCGATCCAGAAGGCGGGCCGCTCCAAATACGGGCTCGAGCACGACATCCGCGCCCGCATAGACCGCAAGACCGGTCAGATCTCACTGGCCCGCTACACCGAGGTGGTGGAAGAAGTCGAGGACGAGTTCACGCAGATCGACCTCGCCACCGCCCGGAAGACCAAGCCCGACGTCCAGCCGGGCGAGTTCCTCATCGATCCGCTCCCGCCCATCGATTTCGGCCGCATCGCCGCCCAGACCGCGAAGCAGGTCATCGTCCAGAAGGTCCGCGAGGCCGAGCGCCAGCGCCAATACGAGGAATACAAGGACCGCGTGGGCGAGGTCGCGAACGGCCTCGTCAAGCGCGTCGAGTTCGGCAACGTCACCGTGGATCTCGGCCGCGCCGAGGCGATCATGCGCCGCGACGAATCCCTGCCGCGCGAGAACCTGCGCGCCTCCGATCGCGTGCGCGCCTATATCTACGATGTTCGCGAGGAGGTGCGCGGCCCGCAGATCTTCCTGTCGCGCACGCGCCCCGAGTTCATGGCCAAGCTGTTCGCCCAGGAGGTGCCCGAGATCTACGACGGCATCATCGAGATCAAGGCGGTGGCCCGCGACCCGGGCAGCCGCGCGAAGATCGCGGTGCTGTCCAACGATAGCTCCATCGATCCCGTGGGCGCCTGCGTGGGCATGCGTGGAAGCCGGGTCCAGGCGGTGGTGGCCGAGCTCCAGGGGGAGAAGATCGACATCATCCAGTGGTCGCCCGATCCCGCCACCTTCGTCGTCAACGCCCTGGCGCCGGCCGAGGTCACCAAGGTGGTGCTCGACGAGGATCAGAAGCGCATCGAGGTGGTTGTCCCCGACGACCAGCTTTCGCTCGCCATCGGGCGGCGCGGCCAGAACGTGCGGCTGGCCTCCCAGCTCACCGGGTGGGACATCCGCATCCTGACCGAGGCGCAGGAATCCGAGCGCCGTCAGGAGGAGTTCCGGACCCGCTCGCGCATGTTCATCGAGGCCCTCGACGTCGACGAGGTCATCGCCCATCTGCTGGTGACCGAAGGCTTCTCCACCATCGAGGAGGTGGCATTCGTGCCCATGGAGGAGCTCACCGGCATCGAGGGATTCGACCAGGAGCTGGCCGAGGAGCTCTCGGGGCGCGCCCAGGCCTATCTCGCCGAGCAGGCCGAGAAGTTCGCCGAGAAGCGCCGCGAGCTCGGGATCAGCGACGACATGGCCGATATCCCGGGGCTCACCCCCGACATGGTGGTGGCGCTCGCCGAGCGCGGAATCAAGAACCGCGACGCCCTCGCCGAGCTCGCCGGCTACGAGCTCGCGGGCTCCGAGGAGGAGGGAGAGGACGGCATCCTCAAGGCATTCGGGCTCAGCGAGGCCGAGGCCAATGCCATCATCATGGCGGCGCGGGCCCACTGGTACCCCGAGGAGGCCGCCGCGGACGCCGAGGCGGGCGAGGGCGAGGGGGCCGAGGCGGCGGGCGACGCGGACGCGTCCTCCCCGGCCGATACCACGCCCAGGGAGGGCTGACCGCGCCGTGACGGAACGCACCGCCGCAACGCCGGACATGGGTCGGCGCCCGCCCTCGCCGGCGGGCGACGGGGGCGAACGGCGCTGCATCGTGACCGGGCGGTCCTGGCCGCGCGCACGGCTGGTGCGGTTCGTGATCGGGCCCGACGGGACGATCGTTCCCGACCTCGCGGAAAAGCTGCCGGGGCGCGGGCTGTGGGTCGCGGCCAGCGCCGATGCGCTGGCGGCGGCCACGGGCAGGGCGTTTTCCCGGGCGGCGCGCGCCGCCGTGCGGGTGCCCGAGGACCTCGGCCGGCGCGTCGAGGCCGGCCTCGCGGCCCGTTGCCGCGAGGCTCTCGGCATCGCGCGGCGGGCCGGCGCCGTAGTCTCGGGCTTCGAGAAGGTGCGCGCGGCGCTGCGCGCGGGCAAGGCGCGGCTGCTGATCGCCGCCGCCGACGGCGCGCCGGACGGCCGCGCCAAGGTGCGGATGCTGGCGCCCGGGCTGCCCCTGGCCACGGCCCTCACCGCGGCGGAGCTGGGCGCGGCGCTGGGGCGCGAGGCCGTGGTCCATGCCGCCGTCACCGACGCCGCCCTGGCGGAGCGCATCGCGCGGGAATGCGCGCGCCTTGCCGGCGTGAGGGACCGCGAGGGTGCGCCCGATCCCGGGGCGCGGCAGGTGCAGGCAACGGAAGTTAAGGGTAGAGTGGACGAGGCATGACTGAAACGACCAAGGACAAGGACACGTCGAAGAAGAAGCCGCTGTCGCTGGCCCGGCCCGGCCGTCTCGAGCTGAGGAAGACGGTGGAGCAGGGCCAGATCCGGCAGAGCTTCTCCCATGGCCGCACCAAGGCGGTCACGGTGGAGGTGCGCAAGAAGCGCACCTACGCGCCCGCCGCCGACGGCGGCATGACCGAGGTCAAGTCCCGCCGCGACGACGCCGCCGAGGAGGCGCTCGCGGCCGAGCCGGCGACGGCGCTGGATAAGCTCACCTCCGACGAGCTTGCGGCCCGCGCCCGTGCCCTCAAGGGCGCCAAGCGGGACGAGGAACGGCGTCGCATGGAGGAGGCGGCGCAACGTCGGCGCGAGGAGGAGGAGGAAGCGGCGCGGCTCAAGGCCGAGGAAGAAGCGCGGGCCGCCGCCGAGGCCGCCGCGCCGGCGGAGGCCGGCCCGGCCGAGGTCCCCGTCGCCCCCGTTCCCGACCGGCAAGAGCGGCCCAAAGCCAAGGATGCTCTGCCGTCGCGCGCCGCCGAGGCGGAGGACGAGGAGGCCGAGCGCCGGCCCGGACGCAAGGGCGCCAAGCCCGACAAGAATCGCCCGGCGCTCACCCTGCGAAAGGAGGGCGCGCGGCGCCGGGGCAAGCTCACCATCGTCAAGGCCCTCGACGAGGAGAGCGAGGAGCGGGTGCGGTCTCTCGCCGCCATGCGCCGCGCGCGGGAGCGCGAGCGGCGCGCCCAGCGCGAGAGCCTGGGACACGTCGAATCCGCCAAGGTGGTGCGCGAGGTCGTGGTGCCCGAGACCATCACCGTGCAGGAGCTGGCGAGCCGCATGGCCGAGCGCGGTTCCCACGTCATCAAGTCGCTCATGAACATGGGCGTGATGGCGACCATCAACCAGCCGATCGACGGCGACACGGCGGAGCTGGTGGTCGCGGAGTTCGGCCACACGGTCAAGCGGGTCAGCGAGGCCGATGTCGAGGTCGGGCTCGTCGGGGGCGAGGATCCGCCGGAGAGCCTGAGGCCGCGTCCGCCGGTGGTCACCGTCATGGGCCATGTGGACCACGGCAAGACCTCGCTTCTCGACGCGCTGCGCGAAACCGACGTCGCGGCGAAGGAATCGGGAGGCATCACCCAGCATATCGGCGCCTATCAGGTGACGATGCCGTCGGGGCAGAGGATCACATTCCTCGATACGCCGGGTCACGAGGCGTTCACGCAGATGCGGGCCCGGGGCGCCAAGGTCACCGACATCGTCGTGCTGGTGGTGGCCGCCGACGACGGCATCATGCCGCAGACCATCGAGGCGATTCACCATGCCAAGGCGGCCGCGGTGCCCATCATCGTCGCCATCAACAAGATGGACCTACCCGGCGCCAATCCCGAACGCATAAAGAGCGAACTTCTGCAGCACGACGTGGCGCTCGAAGGATTCGGCGGCGATGTCCTGTGGGTGGAGGTCTCGGCCAAGCAGAGGACCAACCTCGACAAGCTGGAGGAGGCGATCCTCCTGCAGGCGGAGCTGCTCGAGCTCGGGGCCAACCCCGATCGCCTGGCGCAGGGCGTGGTGATCGAGGCCAAGATGGAGCGCGGCCGCGGCAACGTGGCGACGGTGCTGATCGAGCGCGGTACGCTGCGCGTCGGCGACGTTTTCGTGGCCGGCACCGAGTGGGGCCGGGTCCGCGCCCTGGTGGACGATCACGGCCGCAAGGTGCAGGAGGCGGGCCCCGCCGAGCCGGTGGAGGTCCTCGGCCTCAACGGCATGCCCACGGCCGGCGACGAGTTCACCGCCGTGGACGACGAGGGCCGCGCGCGGCAGGTCGCCGAGTATCGCCAGCGCCGCAACCGCGAGGCGGCGGTGGCCTCCGGCGCGCGCGGCACGGTCGAGCAGATGCTGGCATCCATCGCCGCCGGCGAGGCCAAGGAGCTGCCGGCGGTGATCAAGGCCGACGTCCAGGGCTCGGTCGAGGCGATCGTGGGCGCCCTGGAGAAGCTCGGCACGGAGGAGGTCAAGGTGCGCGTGCTCCACGCGGCCGTCGGCGGGATCAACGAATCGGACGTGACGCTCGCGCGGGCCTCCAACGCCCTCATCATCGGCTTCAACGTCCGCGCCAATCCCCAGGCCCGCGATCTCGCGCGCCGCGACGGGGTGGAAATCCGCTATTACTCGATCATCTACGACCTCACCAACGACGCCAAGCAGGCGCTGACCGGCATGCTGGCGCCGTCCACCAAGGAGACCACCCTGGGGATGGCGGAGGTCCGCGAGGTGTTCACCATCTCCAAGGTGGGGCGAATCGCCGGCTGCCTGGTCACCGAGGGCGTGGTGCGGCGCGGCGCCCGGGTGCGGCTTCTGCGCGACGACGTCGTCATACACGAGGGCGCGCTCAAGACCCTCAAGCACTTCAAGGACGAGGCGCGCGAGGTCCGGGCCGGCAGCGAGTGCGGCATGGCGCTCGAGAACTACCAGGACATCCAGGCTGGCGACGTCATCGAGTGCTACGAGGTTGAGGAGGTTGCCCGCACCCTCTAGCCCGGCGGCGCGCCGCCGGGGTCGGGCTCGCGAACCATGAGGAAGCAACGCAGCGCTCGGCGCGGCGCGGTGCCCACCCAGAGGCAGCTGAAGGTCGGCGAGGAGCTGCGCCACGCGCTCGTGCGCATCGTCGAACGCGCGCATTTCCATGACCCGGACCTCGCCGGGGCCTCGATCACGGTGACCGAGGTGCGCGTCGGGCCAGATCTCAGGACCGCGACGGCGTTCGTGATGCCGCTGGGCGGGCGCCACATGGAGCGGGTGGTGGCCGCGCTCAACCGGGCCGCCGGGTACTTCCGCCGCGAGATCCGCAACGAGATTGTGCTTCGCTACGTCCCCGAGGTCGCCTTCGCGCCGGACACCTCCTTCGACTACTCCACCCGCATCGACGAGATCCTCCAGCGCCCGGAGGTCGCGCGCGACCTTCCCGGGCGGCCGGACGTCCCGGGTCCCCGCGGGGAGGGTGGCCGTGGGGCGTAGGGCCAAGCCCTTGCCGGGGGCGCGGGCGCTCAACGGCTGGCTGGTGCTCGACAAGCCGGCGGGGCTGAGCTCGGCGCGGGCGGTGGCGGCGGTGCGCGCGGCCCTGCGGCCGATGCGGATCGGCCATGCCGGGACCCTCGATCCCCTGGCCACGGGCGTCCTCCCCCTGGCGCTGGGCGAGGCCACCAAGACGGTGGGCTATGCCATGGCCGGGGAGAAGGCCTACCGCTTCACCCTGCGCTTCGGGGAGCGGCGCAGCACCGACGACGCCGAGGGCGCGGTCGTGGAGACCAGCGCCCACCGCCCGGCCGACGCCGCCCTCGCGGCCGCGCTCCCCCGGTTCATCGGCGCCATCGACCAAGTCCCGCCGGCATATTCCGCCGTCAGGCTGGGGGGCCGGCGCGCCTACGCCCGGGCGCGGGCCGGCGAGGCGGTGACGCCGGCGGCCCGGCGGGTGGTGGTCCGGAGCCTCCGCCTGATCGTCCGCGAGGGCCCCGAGGAGGCCGTCCTCGAGCTCGTCTGCGGCAAGGGAACCTACGTGCGCAGCCTCGCCCGCGACCTGGCCCAGGCCCTGGGCACGGTGGGCCACGTCGCGGCGCTACGCCGTACGCGGGTGGGGCCGTTCACCGAGGACATGGCAATTCCGCTGGCTAAACTACCCGCCTTGGGGCATAGTGCGGCCGAATTCGGGCACCTGCTCCCGGTCGAGACCGCGCTGGACGACATCCCGGCCCTGGCCGTGACCGGAGAGGAGGCCGCCGCCATCAGGCAAGGGCGGCCCGTCAGGGTGCTCGGCGCCGGCGGTCCCGGGCCCCGGGAAACCGGACGGGAGTTGGCCCCCACCGCCCTCTCCGATGGAACGGTCGTGTGCGCGATGGACGGGACCAGGCCCGTGGCGCTGGCTCGTTACGTCGCGGGCGAGGTCCGGCCGGTGCGCGTGTTGAACCTTTGAAGCCGGAGTAGGCGATGTCGATCACAGCCGAACGCAAGCAGGAACTGCTGGGCGAATTCGCCGCCAGCAACAACGATACCGGATCCCCGGAGGTGCAGGTCGCGATCCTGTCGGAACGGATCGGCAATCTGACCGAGCATCTCAAGGTCCACGACCACGATTTCCATTCCCGGCGCGGCCTCATCATGATGGTGGGCAAGCGGCGCCGGCTGTTGGATTACCTCAAACGCAAGGACGAAACCCGATACCAGAAACTCATCGGGCGCCTGGGACTCAGGCGCTGATTTGAGACCCGTCCCCCAAGGGGGACGGGGTCCGCCACGGCAGGGCCGCGGCGGGTGTAGGTAGGTCGGTAGGAAGGAAGGAAGGAAGGCATGTTCAATATCGCAAGGAAGGAACTTACCTGGGGCGGACGCAAGCTGGTGCTGGAGACGGGGCGAATCGCCCGCCAGGCCGAGGGCGCGGTGCTCGTCTCCTACGGCGAGACCACGGTGCTGTGTACCGCGGTGGCCCAGAAGGAACCGAGGGTTGGAATCGATTTCTTCCCGCTCACGGTCAACTACCAGGAGAAGACTTTCGCCGCCGGCAAGATTCCCGGCGGCTTCTTCAAGCGCGAGGGCCGGCCCAGCGAGAAGGAGACCCTCACCTCGCGCCTCATCGACCGGCCCATCCGGCCGTTGTTCCATCCCAAGTTCCGCAATGAGACCCAGGTCATCTGCACCGTGGTCTCCCACGACCTCGAGAACGATCCCGACATCGTCGCCATGGTCGGCGCCTCCGCCGCCCTGACCCTGTCGGGGATTCCGTTCCTCGGCCCCATCGGCGCGGCGCGGGTCGGCTACATCGACGGCCAGTACGTCCTCAACCCCCGCCTGGACGAGCTCGACGGCTCCCATCTCGATCTGGTGGTGGCGGGAACCCAGGACGGGGTGCTGATGGTGGAATCCGAGGCCCGCGAGCTCCCCGAGGACGTGATGCTCGGCGCCGTCATGTTCGGCCATCGGGAGTTCCAGCCGGTTATCGACGCCATCATCGGGCTGGCCGAGGCCGCCGCCAAGGAGCCCTGGGCCCTGCCCGAGGCGCCGCCGGAGGCCGACGCCGTGGGCACCCGCGTGCGCGAGCTGGCCGAGGCGCCCCTGCGCGAGGCCTACGCCGAAGCCGACAAGACCGCCCGGCGCGACCGCATCGAGGCGATCCGGGCCGACGTCCTCGCCCGGCTCGAGACCGAGGAGAATCCCGCAGAGCTGGTCGCGGGCGCCTTCAAGACGCTGGAGAAGGACATCGTGCGTGGCGCCATCCTGGAGACCGGCCGGCGCATCGACGGGCGCGACACCCGGACGGTGCGTCCCATCGCCGTCGAGGTGGGCGTGCTGCCCCGCGCCCACGGCAGCGCCCTGTTCACGCGGGGCGAGACCCAGGTGCTGGCGGTGACCACCCTCGGCACCGGCCAGGACGAGCAGATCATCGACGCGCTGGACGGCGATTACCGGGAGCATTTCCTGCTCCATTACAACTTCCCGCCCTATTCGGTGGGGGAGGTCGGCCGCATGGTGGGCCCCGGCCGGCGCGAGGTCGGCCACGGCAAGCTCGCCTGGCGGGCGGTCCACCCCCTGCTCCCCGAAAAGGAGGAGTTCCCCTACACCATCCGGATCGTCTCCGAGGTCACCGAGTCCAACGGCTCGTCTTCCATGGCCACGGTGTGCGGATCGTCGCTGTCGCTCATGGACGCCGGCGTGCCCCTGCCCCGGTCGGTGGCGGGGATCGCCATGGGGTTGATCAAGGAAGATGATCGCTTCGCCGTGCTGTCGGACATCCTCGGCGACGAGGACCATCTCGGCGACATGGACTTCAAGGTCGCGGGCACGGAGACCGGCATCACCTCGCTGCAGATGGACATCAAGATCACCTCGATCACCGAGGAGATCATGCGCATCGCCCTCGGCCAGGCGCGCGACGGCCGGCTGCATATCCTCGAAGAGATGGAGCGGGCGATCAACGCGGCCCGCGAGGGGGTTTCCGAGCACGCGCCGCGTATTACCACGATGTCGATCCCGCGCGACAAGATCCGCGAGGTGATCGGCACCGGCGACGGCGTGACCGCGCTGCAGATGGACATCAAGATCACCTCGATCACCGAGGAGATCATGCGCATCGCCCTCGGCCAGGC
>DASWKZ010000293.1:0-2380 GCA_036396355.1 Alphaproteobacteria bacterium | reverse complement strand
GATGCACCGCGTCGTCACCCGGGTGGAGGCGCTGGTGAACAAATGGGCGCGGCCGCTGGGGCTCCGGATCGAGGGCGTGCGCGTCCTGTTCCGGCTGCTGGCGGGCGAGCGCACGGTCAACGAGCTGGCCAGGCTCACCGGCGTCGAGCTCTCGACGCTCTCGCGGCTCTTGGGCCGCATGAGCGACATGGGCCTGATCGCCCGGCGCCGCGACGACGCCGACGGCCGCTCGGTCATCGTCGGCCTCACGCCGAAGGGCCGCAGGCTGGCGCTGGAGCATCAGCCGGTCTATTTCAAGGATTACGAGGCGGTCCTGCTGGACGGCTTCAGCGGGCCCGAGGCCCAGGCATTCCGCGACCGGCTGGTGCGCATGCTCGAGAATCTGGAAAGCGCCGGCGAGGATGCCCGCCCGGCGCCCGAGGCCGCGCCCGCGCGCGCCGTGGGCGGTTGACCCCGCCCCGGCGTCATTCGATAGGGACAGAGATCACACCGATACCGAAGAACCCGCGACAACGGAGCGAGAGATGACGGGAAAGAATCTGCAACACGCCTTCGCCTACGACGATCTGCGCCAGTGGATCGCCGAGGCCGACAAGCTCGGCGAGATGCGCTATCTCGAGGGGCTCGACTGGGAGCGCGAGATCGGCATGGTCTCCGAGCTGCTGCACCACACCGACCCCGCCCCCTGCGCGCTGTTCGACAAGGTGCCGGGCAGCCCCGACGGCTACCGGGTGCTGGTCAACTTCTTCGGCGGCCAGCGCCGCGGCATGACGCTCGGCTTCCCCGCCGATATGTCGAAGCTCGAGCTCTCCGACGGCCTCGCCGAGATCACCGGGACCAAGACGCCGATCCCCCACGAGATCGTCGAGGACGGGCCGGTGCTCGAGAACGTGCTCACCGGCGACGACATCGACATGCTCAAGTTCCCGACCCCCAAGTGGCACGCCGAGGACGGCGGGCGCTACATCGGCACCGGGTCCTACAACGTCACCCGCGACCCCGACGAGCAGTGGATCAACACCGGCACCTACCGGGTCATGATCCACGACAGGAACACCGTCGGCTTCTACATCTCCCCGGGCAAGCACGGGCGCATCCACCGCGACAAGTACATGGCCCGCGGCGAGAAGATGCCGGCGGTCGTGGTGCTGGGCGGCGATCCCATGATGTTCCTGATGGCCTCCTCCGAGGTCCCCTACGGGCTCTGCGAATACGATCTCGTCGGCGGCTACCGCGGCAAGCCCATGCAGTGCATCAAGGGCAAGGTCACCGGCCTGCCGTTCCCGGCCAACGCCGAGCTGGTCATCGAGGGCTGGGTCGATCCCAAGGAGTTCCGTGACGAAGGGCCGTTCGGGGAATGGACCGGGTATTACGCCTCCGACACCCGGCCCGAGCCCATCATGCACGTGGAGGCGGTCTATCACCGCAACGATCCCATCATCCTCGGCTGCCCGCCGCAGCGCCCGCCGGACGAGCTCGCCCGTTACCGCGCGGTCGCCCGCTCGGCGCTCTTGAAGCGCTCGATCCAGGCCGCCGGCGTCCCCGACGTCACCGGCGTGTGGGCCGACGAGATCGGCACCGCGCGCATGTTCGTCGTCGTCGCCATCAAGCAGCGCTACCCCGGCCATGCCCGCCAGGCCGGCCACGTCGCCTGCCAGTGCCACGTGGGCGCCTATGCGGGCAAGTACGTGATCGTCGTCGACGACGACATCGACCCCTCCAACCTGGAGGAGGTGATGTGGGCGATGGTGACGCGCTCTGACCCCGCCACCTCCATCGACGTCGTCAAGAACGCGTGGTCGACGCCGCTCGATCCGCGCATCACGCCCGACCAGCGCGAGCGCAAGGACTTCACCAACTCGCGGGCCATCATCGATGCCTGCCGGCCGTTCCACTGGCGCGACAGGTTCCCCATGGTCAACATGCCGTCGAAGGAGCTGGCGGCCGAGACCCGCGAGAGGTTCGCCTGGGTGCTGGACGAGCTCCAGAAGGCCTGAGCGCACACCGGCGCCCGGCACCGGAAATGCACGGAAAGGGGCGGCCCCGGGTCCGCCCCTTCTTTCGTTAGCTTCCGTTCCCATTTCACGTCATTCCGGACGCGCCTTTCGTCCAAATCTTCGATTTGGGAACGAAAGGCAGCGAGCCGGAATCCAGCGATCGCGGGGCTCCTCGGACCCATGGATTCCGGCTCGCAAGGCTCGCCCCCCGAAATCCTCCGGATTTCCGGGCTCGCCTAACGGCCGGAATGACGGGTGTTCCGGTTATGGGTCCATGACCTAGGCGCGTCCCCTGCTATGCTGGCGCGCAGGTTCCGGCAGCGATCAGGGGGAGGCCTCCATGCTCAAGCTCTACCACCACCACACCTCGGTCTGCGCCGCCA
>DASWKZ010000292.1:0-19408 GCA_036396355.1 Alphaproteobacteria bacterium | reverse complement strand
GTTCGTGGTATAAGAGAAGCCAATGCCAGCATTTGAAAGATTTATTGGAAAGGCAGGGGCCCAGAGGATAGGAACATGAAATGCCAACGATAAGAAAGCCGTGACACGGGCGAAGGCAAACGGAAACCTGCAGGCAAGTATCTGATCTCGCGCATGTCTGGCGCCCAAGCGTGAGCGGCATGGCCGGAACCGGCAGGCCGTGAGGTATGCCGTCTTTGGCCCATTTGGCCGGCCGCAACGAGTGGCGCGGGAGGTTGGGCCAACGGCTACGTGTCTGACAGAACGAACGCAAACGGGAGAGGTGCACCATGAATGACGTTGCCAAACGCGAGGATTGGTGGTTGGGGAGGGCGATCGGAACCGCCCCGGGAGCGGTCCGGGTGGGGCTTTCCGCGGTCGTCTTTTCCCTGGCGGCCGCCTTTTCGGCCCCCGCAACCGCGCAATCGAATCCAGCCTTCGAAAAGGACTGGGCCGAGCTCGTTGCCTCGGCCAAGAAGGAGGGGAAGCTCGTCCTCAGCATCGGCGCGATGCCCGAATATCTGACCGTCATCAACGTGTTCACGGAAAAGTACGGGATTCCGGTGCAGACCGACGGCGGTTCCGGCTCCTCGCGAGCGACGCGCATCTTGGCCGAGCGCAGGGCCGGCCGGTCCGAGGTCGATGTCGGCCTACTGAGCGTGGCGGCGACGACGCGGCGGCTGGAGCCGGCCGGCGCGCTGGGCCCCATTTCGGAGATGCTCATTCATCCGGAAGTGACGGACACCTCCAAATGGTACGGCAACCGGCATTGGTATGTCGATCACAAGGGCACCAAGACGATCTTCGTGTACAGTTCCCGGGCAAACAACAACTGGCTCTTCTGGTACAACACGGACAAGCTGACGGCGGCGGACGTGGCGTCGCTCAAGACGCCCGGGGACTTCCTCGACCCCAAATGGAAGGGCAAGATGTCCGATCAGTCCTGGGGCGACCCCGGGCGGCTCGGGGGCATGCTCGAGATGTACTTCGCGCCCGATGCCGGGCCCGAATGGATCAAGAAATACCTCACGGAAATGGACGTTGCCTTCACCAGCGACACCCGGCTGGAGGAGACGTGGCTGGTCCGCGGCCGGAATCCCCTCAAATGGGACGAGGGTAACGTGGGAGACGCCCTCCTCAAGTACCAGAAGCAGTTCCCCATCAAGGTGGTGGAACTTCCCAGGAAGCAGGGCAAGCTCGAGGCCCGTGGCTCGGAGTGCTGCCTCGTGGTTTTCAAGGATGCGCCCCATCCCAACGCGGCCAAGCTGTTCGTGAACTGGTTCCTGTCCAAGGAAGGGCAGACGCTCGTCCACGCGGTCAAGCCGCCCCGTCGCTACACCTCCCTGCGCGAGGACATCCCGCCGTTGAACACGGCGGAGATCAACCGGCGTGTGCCTGGAAAGGACTACACCTTCCGGGATTTCGACGAGAAATACCTCAAGGAGGAGAAGGCGGCGCGGGATTTCATCATCGCGCACTACCAGGGCCCCAAGGTCGTGACGCTGACGCACTCCGGCAAGGTCTTGGAGAGCAATCGGCAGGGGCGGGAGATCGTCATCGACCATAACGGCGAAAAGGTCTCGGCCAAGGTCTCCAGCTCCAAGACCGCGGTCACCATCGGCGGCAAGAAATCCAAGCGCAGTGCCGTCAAGGTGGGCATGACCTGCACGTTCGTGTATCCGGGCCCGGGCACGCAGGCGAAGAAGGTGGACTGCAAATAGCGCCGACCGACGCTTGCGCTTGACCGGGTTCGCCGGCGCCGGGGTCCGGAGTCCGAGGCCGTCACCGGCCCCGGTTCGGCGAACGAGGAGAGAGGAATGGAAATCAGGTTTGGGCTGATCAGCGCGGATTCCCACGCCGCGTTCGGTCGGGACGATTTCGCGTCCCGGATGTCGAAGGCCAAGTGGGCGGACAACATTCCCCATGTCGCGCCCTACGAGAAGAACGGCGAGACACTCGATGGCTGGAGCATCTACGGCAAGGGACCATCGGGGAACGTATGCAACTGTCCCGCCCTGATGGGCGAACCGTTCCCGCACTGGCCGAAACGCTGGGAGGACGTGCCGCGGATGGCCTACGACCCGGCGGAGCGCCTGAAGGCGCTCGACATCGACCGGGTCGACGCGGAGGTCCTGTTCCCGAACCCCCCGGGGGGCAATTACTACCAGTACGGGGATCCCGATTTCGAGCTGGCCGTGATCCGGGCCTATAACGACATATTGGCCGACTGGACCAAGATCAGCGACCGGTTTCTCCCCCTGGCGAGCATTCCCTACCTGCAGACGCCCGAGGCCATCGCGGCGGAGATCGAGCGTGCGGTGGGGAACGGCCACCGGGGCATCAACCTGGCGGGGCGGATGCCCATGGACCTGCCCCATATCGGCGACCGCTACTGGTATCCGGTCTGGGACGCTCTCCAGGGACTGGAGATGCCCGTCCATTTCCACGGCTCGGCGGGGATCAACACGGGAACCTCGGCGAAGAGCTGGGACGGTTACAGCGTGCGCCAGGCCCATTCCGCGTCGACCAGCACCTCCGCCGTCACCCCCGCACAAATTGTTCCACAGCTCATCTTCTCGGGCGTGACGGAACGTTTCCCGGGTCTCAAGTGCGTGTTTGCCGAGGCCGGGATCGGCGGGCTCAACTACCTCATGTCCACCTGCGACCACGAGTGGGAGTCGCGCCACCTCTGGACGGAGGGGCTGAAGACCAGGCCAAGCGAAATCGTCAGGCGCCAGATGTATGTGAATTTCTGGTTCGAAGAGGAAGGCATCAAGCTCCGCGAGGAAATCGGCATAGACAACATCATGTGGGAGGCCGACTTCCCGCATGTCGCCTCGTACTACCCCCGTTCGTGGGATTCCATAGAGCGCGTCCTCAAGGGCGTGCCGGAGAACGAACGCCGGAAACTGCTCTACGAGAACGCGCTTCGCGTGTACCGGATCAAGGCCACCGTTCCGGCCTGAGAACGATCGTCAGCGGGGAGTGCCGCGCGCATGAATGGCGGTTTTATCAGCGTCGATGACCACGTGCAGGAAACGCCCGACCTGTGGACCTCGCGATTGTCGAAGGACAGGTGGGGCGAGCGGATTCCCCATCTGGAAACGAGGGGTGACGGCACCGAGCAATGGGTCGCGGATGGCCGCGTGCTGCTCGACGGGCATGTCGCCTCGGTCGGCGCCCTTCTGGGCGACCGCAACTGGCAGCCCCGGCGGTGGGCGGAGGTCCCGCCCGCCGCGTACGTGCCGGCGGAGCGGCTCAAGGCCATGGATGCGGCCGGCGTCGATTATTCGGTCCTGTTTCCCGCGGTTGCCGGGATGGCGGGAGAGGCATTCGGGCGGCTGACCGATCCGGACCTCGAGCTCGCTTGCGTGCGGGCGTACAACGACTGGCTCATCGAGGAATGGGCTGCCGCAAGCGAGCGCTTCATCCCGCAATGCATCGTGCCGATCTGGCCGCCCGAGGCCACGGTCCGCGAGATCGAGCGTGCCGTGGGCATGGGGCATCGGGGGGTGGTCTTCCCCGCCCTGCCGATGGATCTGCGCAACGTGCCCCATGTGAGCGAGCCCGAGTACGATCCGGTGTGGTCGGCCTGCGAGGAGCTGGACGTGCCGCTCTGCCTGCACGCGGGCGCCTCCGAGGGGCTGCAGTATCCTCCCCGTTCGGACCTTTCCTCGAGCCTGGCGGACGCCCTGGCGGCGGTCACCAAGCCGGTTTCGAGCGTCTACGTCCTCGGTCTCTACCTGTTCTCGCGCATCCTGCTGCGGCACCCGCGACTGCGGGTCGTGTTCGCGGAAAGCGCCCTCAGCTGGGGGATGCTTTACCTCGAATGGGCGGACCACCAGTTCGAGCACGACGGCCTGTCCAGCGAAGGTTACGAGTTGACGCCCTCGGAGATGTTCCATCGTCAATGCTATCTGAATGCCTGGTACGATCGGGTGGCGCCGTTCGCTTCGTATCTGGGCCTGGGGAATATCCTCTGGTCCACGAACCTGCCCTTGGCGACGTCCACGTGGCCTCGAACCCAGCAGGTGCTGAATCACTGTTTCCAGGGAATCTCCGCGGACGGACGCAGGCAGGTCCTTTGGGGGAACGCGGCGGAGCTCTACCGGGTCTGAAGGCCCGGGGGGGCGCCGGTCGGCGCGGCCGATGAGGTGAGGGTGACGTCGCTCGAATCGATGGCCAGGCCATGCCGTTTTCCACGAAGGAGACGATACCTCGCCCGGCCCGGGGATTCCGTGAACGTTCCGTCGACGCGTCCGTATGGTGCTGCGTTTGTGGTGGTTGATGCCTCGGCGTCGGCCTTGATGCGTCCATGGAAATAGCCGCGGGGGCGTGGGATATGCGGTCAGGGGTTACCGGCGCGATCCGTTCTTCGGGCAAGGGCTATCTGTTGATGGCCGCCGTCGTTATCTCGCTCGGATTCTTCCTGATCTGGCCGATCTTCATCATTCTCATCAACAGCTTCAATGCCGCCAGCGACTGGCTGGTCGAGCCCCGGAGCTGGGGCCTGAACCATTGGTACGCCGCGTTCTCGAAGCCGGACCTCCTCGTCACGATCTGGAATTCCATCATGGTCTGGGGAGCAACGGCGGTGTTCAGCTTCCCGATCGGCGTGGCCATTGCCTGGGTCCTGGCCCGCACCCGGATTCCCTGTAGTCGCCAGCTGGAATTCCTGTTCTGGGTCGCGTACATGGTCCCCAGCCTCCCGGTCACGATCGCATGGATCAATCTCCTCGATCCCTACATCGGGCTCGTCAATGTTCTTTTGATGAATCTTTCTCTCGTCGACGAGGGTCCCTTCAATATCTTCAGTATCCCCGGCATCGTATGGGTCAACCTGATGGGGAACGGCATCGTGCTGAAGGTCATGCTGCTCACGCCGGCCTTCCGCAACATGGATGCCAATATGGAGGAGGCCGCCAGGGTCAGTGGCGCCAGCAATCTCCGCACGGCGATCAAGGTGACATTGCCGCTGATGATCACTCCCATGATTCTGGTCTTTGCGTTGCAGCTTCTGAGGGTCTTCCAGTCGTTCGAGACCGAGTTCCTGTTGGGACAGCCCTTCGGTTTCTACGTCTATTCGACGAAGATATATGCGCTCGTGCGAACGGAGGTTCCCAACTTCGGTGAGGCGGCCGCCCTGGCATCCATCACGATCCTGATCATCTCCCTGATCATCCCGTTGCAGCGCTGGATCATCGGGCGCCGGCGGTACACCACGCTCACCGGCAGCTTCAGGCCGGGACTCATCGACTTCGGCATATGGAACCACATCCTGTTCGGATTGATCGTGCTTCTGCTCTTCGTCCTGTCCCTCGGCCCGGCGCTGGTGCTCGTCCTGGGGAGCTTCATGGACCGGATCGGGTACTTCGAGCTGGGCTTCACGCTCCGCCATTGGGAGCTCGTGCTGAACAATCCGGTCTTCCTCAAGGCATTGAGGACGACCGTACTGATTGCCAGCACCGCCGCGATCCTGAGCCCGCTTCTGTTCGCGGTGATCGCCTACCTGCTGGTGCGCACGCGCCTGCCCGGCCGCATCCTGCTGGACTGGATCGTCTGGGGCTCCGGCGCGATCCCCGGCATCCTCGCCGGGCTTGGGTTGCTGTGGCTGTTCGTGGGAACGCCGGGGCTGGGGATTCTCTACGGGACCATCTGGGCGTTGATCATCGTCGTCATCCTTCAGGGGAACACCACCGGCGTGAACGTCCTGAAGGGGGTGTTCATCCAGGTCGGATCGGACATGGAGGAAGCCGCCCGCGCGTCCGGCGCGGGATGGATGAGGACCTTCTTCAAAATATGGATTCCGCTCTTGATGCCTACCCTGGCCCTGTTGGCGGTGCTGAACTTCGTGAGCGCCGCGGGCGTGACCAGCAGCATCATCCTGCTGGCGTCCCGGGATACGATGACGCTGTCGCTCCTGGCCCTCCAGTTGTCGACCGACCTCGCCGATCAACGGGAGGCGGCGAGCATCGTCAGCATATTCATCATCCTGCTGACGGTGGGAATGGCCATTCCGTTGCGGGCCATCAGCCTCCGCCTCGGGGTTCGCCACGACGTGCGCGGGGCGGATTCCGTGCATGATGAGGTCACCGCTGCCCGCCAGCTGCGGCCCGCCCCGGCGGCGTGAGCGAATCTTCGGCCCCGTGCGGTCCGTCGCACCGTATCCGCGGCCGGTTCTGGATGGAGGTCGGTGGCGGCGCGGCGACCTTCGGGCCGCGCCGTTCCGGTGATCGATGGCAAGCCCGGTGCGGGAGCATTCGCCAACACGGACCGACATGGGGGGCACATGGCAAATACGGTGGGATTGATCGGCGTCGGGGCGATGGGACTGGCCCTGCTCACCCGGTTGCGAGCGGCCGGGAGAGAGGTCAGCGCGTTCGACGTGGCCGCGGATCGCCTGGGGCTCGCCCGGGACGAGGGGGCGGATGTGGCCGATTCCGTCGCCGCGGCCACGCGGGGGGCCGGCTGCGTGCACGTCTTCGTCCGCACCGATGATGAACTGTTGGACGTGACCTTGGGTCACGACGGCGTGCTCGAGAGTGCTGCCAAGGGGACGATCGTCTTCCTCCATAGTACGGTTCTTCCCCAAACCACCCGGCGCGTGGCGGAGGCCGCCGCCGAGAGGGGCATCAAGGCCCTCGACGCGCCGGTATCCTCGGTTCCCCGCGCCGTGCGGGAGGGCAAGGCCGTCTTCTTCCTGGGCGGATCGGACGATCTGGTGGCCGAGGCCCGGCCCCATCTGGAGCCCCTGGGCGCGGCGGTCTACCACTTCGGCCCGACCGGCTCGGGCAACGTCGCCAAGATCGCGAGAAACCTGATCAACGCGGCTGAACGCGTGGCCCTGGCCGAGGTGCTTGCCATTGTCGAGGCGGGCGGGCTCGACGTGCGGCGGTTCCTGGAGATGGCCGTGGCCACCGACGGCGGCTCGACCGTCTCGCGCTGGGAAAGGGCCTTCGAGATCCGGGAGAACCGGGCGCTGCCGCGTCCCGCCACCAACCTGCTCAACAAGGATGTGGGCTTGGCCGCGGAGCTGTGCGCGGCCTACGGCCTGGACGCGCCGGTGACCGCGGGAGCGGCGGCGACGGCGGCGATCTGGGTCGCCGGATGGAACAAGGCGGCCTCCGGTTCGGGAGGAGGCTTGTAGCCGATTGCGCGTCGGCCGAACGTAGGCGGCGATGCCCGTCGGGGACTGGGATTCTTCCTCACCGGCAGTAGGCCGAAAGCGAGCCTGCAGCGTTCGGGTCCGAGGGGGAAGGCCCCTTCTCGCTCGGCGTCGCCTGTCAGGTGATTCGGTCAGGACCTACACGCGGATGACGCCCTTATAGCCCTTCACCTCGATGGCCGTACCCAGCGGCTCGGAAACCCTTTGCAGCCAGGTCGGGACCTCGTCGGCGCCGTCGCCCTCGACCATCAACGGCCTGCCGCGCTGTCCGATGGGCCGCCCGAAGCCGAGGTCGACCGGGTGGAGCCAGTTCTCCGTGCTACCCTGTAATGCTCCCGCGGCAGAGTTCACGCGGGCGCGAACTTGGGCAGGGTGACGTCCTCGGTCACGTCGTCGAAGACCACGCGCACCGGCATGTCGCATCGGACCTCATTGGGCGCGACCCCGGTGACGGTGGAGAGCAGCCTCGGGCCCTCCTCGAGCTCGATGACGGCGACCACATAGGGGATCTCGCCGTCCCATCCCTCGTGGTAGAGGCGGTGGTAGGTGACGAAGCTGAATACCCGGCCGCGGCCCGAGACCTCGGTCCATTCGTGCTCGGCGGCAAGGCAGTGGGGGCACCGCGCGGCCGGCGGGAACCGGAATCGGCCGCAGCGCCCGCATTTCTGGACCATCAGCCGATGCCGGCGGGCGGCCTCCCAGAACGGCCGCGATTCGGCCGAGGGATAGGGCAGGGGTTTCAGGTACGAACTTTTCGTCTCGATGCTCATGGCGCGGCCCCGAGGACAAGCGTGGAATGGCATACGGTGTTGCCGCCATGGCCGGAGACCAGGCAGGTTTCCGCTCCCGGCACCTGGCGGTCGGGGCCGTACACGCCCTGGAGCTGGCGCACCCCCTCGACGATCTGCAGGACGCCCTCGGCGTGGGACTCCGAGAGCTGGCCGCCCGAGGTGTTGGTGGGAAGCCGGCCGCCGCGCCCGAGCGCGCCCGAGGCCACGAACGGGCCCCCTTCGCCCTTCTCGCAGAAGCCGTAATCCTCGATCTGGGTCAGCACCATGTAGGTGAAGCAGTCGTAGATCTGGGCGCAGTCGATGTCCTCGGGGCCGATCCCCGCCATGGCATAGGCGCGCTCTCCCGATGGCCCCGCCGCGGTGCGCGTCATGTGATCGTCGGCGAACCAGCCCTTGAGGTTGTTGTGGGTCCCGAAACCCTTGATCAGCACGGGACGGCGGCGGAGGTCCCGCGCACGCTCCGTGGTGGTGACGATGACGGCGCCGGCGGCGTCCGACCGCAGTGAGCAGTCCAGCAGCCCGAACGGCTCGACGATCATCCGCGCCGCCAGATAGTCGTCCATGGTCAGCGGCTTCTTCATCATGGCGTCGGGGTTGCACAGCGCATGTTCCCGGAAGGCGAGCGCGATGGCGCCGAACTGCTCGCGCGTGGTGCCGAATTCGTGCATGTGGCGCCGCGCCCCGAAGGCGTGCATGGCGGCGGCCCCGAACAGGCCGTATTCCGGCCCGAATTCCTGGGATTCCATCTCGGCCGCGCGCGTCGCCCCGCGCATGCGGGCCCGCTCCGAGGTGTGGGTGCGCGACCAGGTGTCGCGTCCATAGCCGCACAGCACCACGCTGGCGAGCCCCGCCTCGATCGCCATCACCGCCAGGATGACGGAGAGGATCTGGCTGGCGCCGCCATTGGCGGTGGTGGTGGAGAAGCCGGCGTCGATGCCGAGCCGCTCGCCCACCACCTGATGGAAGGTGTAGATGTCGTCGGGCCCGCGCACGAGAAGCCCGTCCACGTCCCGCGCCGCGAGGCCGGCGTCGTCGAGGGCGTTGGCGCAAGCCTCCTCGATCAGGCCGAGGGCGCTCACGCCGGGCACCTTGCCCAGCCGCGAGGTGCCGGCGCCGACGATGGCGTAGCGGTCGCGGTAGGCGGCGTTGGGCGCACTCACTCCGCGGCCCTCCCCTTGGGCCGGCCGATGCGGGCAAGCACTTCCTCGGTATGCTGGCCGTGTGCCGGGGCCGGGGCCACGATCTCGGCGGGCGTGTCCGACAGCGTTACCGCGCCGCGCACCAGCTTGACCGAGCCCACCTTGGGATGCGGCAGCTCCGTCACCAGGCCCAGGTGCCGCACCTGGGGGTCGGCAAGGGCCTCGTCCAGGGTGTAGATGGGGGCCGCGGGCACGTCGGCCTCCAGCAGCTTCTCCAGCCAGTGCGCGCGGGGGGCGGTGCGGAACACGGCCTGGAAGCCGTCATGGAGCACGTCATAGGCCTTGCGCCGCCCGGCCTTGGTCTTGAAGCGCCCATCCTCGATCCAGTCCGCGTGGCCGGCGACGCGGCACAGCCCCTCCCAGAACTTGGGCGGCGAGGACAGGTGCACCACGAACGGCTTGCCGTCGCCGGCGACGAAGGCATAGACCTGCGCCGTCTCCGTGCGGGTCTTGCGCTTCGGGATATCGCCCTCCTCGAAGTAGCGCGCGGCGTTCTCCCCGAGGAAGGCGAGGGTGGAGGATAGGAGCGACGTCTCCACGCGCTGGCCGCGGCCCGTGCGCTCGCGCGCAACCAGCGCGCCGAGGATGCCATAGGCGCCCATGATCCCGGTCAGGTGATCGGAGAGCGACACGCCCATGGGCTTGGGATCGTCGAGGTCGGTCAGCACCGACAAAAGCGCCCCCATGGCCTGTCCCACGGTGTCGTAACCGGGGCGCTGGGCATAGGGTCCGCTGGCGCCGAAGCCGGTGATCGAGCAGTAGACGAGGCGCGGATTGAGCGCCGACAGCGCCTCCCAGCCGAGCCCGAGACGGTCCATGGTGCCGACGCGGTAGTTCTCGATCAGGACATCCGCCCGCTCGGCGAGCGCGCGCGCGGCGGCCAGGCCGTCCTCGCTCTTGAGGTCGAGGATCACGCTCTTCTTGTTGCGGTTGACCGAGCCGAAGGTCGCCGAGTACTCGGCCTTGCCCCAGCCGCGGAAGGGGTCGCCCGATTTCGGGTCCTCGATTTTGATGACCTCGGCCCCGAGGTCGCCCAGCAGCATGCCGGCATAGGGCCCCGAGACGTAGCTCGCGAACTCCAGCACGGTGATGCCCTCGAGGGCGTGGGACACGGAAGCCTCCCCACTCACGTTGCGCGGGCCGCTCGGCCCCCGCTCTTGACCCTAAATCTAGCTGCCGGCCGCGCGCGTCACAACTTCTTCCGACGGGGCGGGTTGCGGCAGGGGACGGATTACGTTCGCCGGTATTTGTCCGCCGGCGCACGATGCGCCGCTCCCGTCGCGGCCGCCATGGTCCATCATGCAGGTGTCGCCGCCGCCGGGTCCGGGGCACTCCCATGCCGCGGGGCATCGATCCATGTCGGCCCCCGCATGGACGGCTTGCCCCGGGCGGCTCCCCCATCGGACGCCCGATCCCTTCCCGCCGGGAAATTTGGGGTCGGGCCCGGTGGGGGATGTGGTAGTCTCCGGCGGAAAAAGCATGTCAGGGGGGCGGCGACGGCCAAGCTGGCCCACAACGCCGAGGGCGAGATCGATCATTTGCAGGAACGAGCCGAAAATAGCGCTCGTCGACCGGCGCGGCGTCGTCCATCGGGCGTGACGCCATGACCCTCGCGGTTGTCCGCCGGAAGCGCTGGAGAGACGATAATGCAGGCGACAAGAGTCATGCAAGAAAACGCCGATGATCTCCGGACCATCCCCGATGACAAGCCGGGGGTCGCCGCGGCCGTGAGGCTCGACAACATCTCGAAGACCTATCCCGGCAACTCGCAGAAAGCCGTTGACGGGCTTTCCTTCGAGATCGCCGACGGCGAGGTGTTTACCCTGCTCGGCCCCAGCGGTTGCGGCAAGAGCACCACGTTGCGGATCGTCGCGGGCCTCGAGGTGCCCGACGAAGGTTCCATCCATTTCTACGACAAGCCGATTGTCCTCACCGATCAGGGATACTCGCTCCCGCCCGAGAAGCGGAACGTCGGGATGGTGTTCCAGTCCTATGCGATCTGGCCGCACATGACGGTGGAAGAGAATGTGGCCTTCCCTCTCAAGGCGCGGAAGTTCCCTCGTTCCGAGGTGAAGGAACGTGTTTCGGATGTGTTGGACCTCGTCGGCATGAAGGGCATGGAGAAACGGCCCGGCCCCCTGCTGAGCGGGGGCCAGCAGCAGCGTGTCGCGCTCGCCCGTGCCCTGGTCACGGAACCGCGTCTCCTCCTGCTGGATGAACCGTTCAGCAATCTCGATGCCAAGCTTCGGGAGCAAATGCGACTCGAGGTGAAGTTGCTGCAGAAGCGGCTCAACATCGCCGTGCTCTTCGTGACGCATGATCAGGTGGAGGCCCTGAGTCTCTCGGACCGCATCGCCCTCATGGACCAGGGGGTGGTTCAACAACTGGCCACCCCGCAAAAGCTCTACGAAGAGCCGATCAATGAGTTCGTGCGGGATTTTGTGGGACGGACGCTGCTGCTCAGGGGGAGCATCCGCGCCAAGCACGATTCCGGGAAGGTGGCGATCGCCGTGGAGGGAGCTCCCGACTGCGTGGTCTTCGGCAGGATGCATGCGCCGGATGCGATCAGCGCGGGCAATTCGGTTTTCATCGGCGTTCGGCCCGAGGACGTGGAGATTCTGCCAGCCACGTCGGGTGAGGTTCCCCCGGGCTTGATCGGCGGCAACGCGCGCACCAAGTTGTTCATCGGCGAGCGCATCGAGTACCAGATAGCCGTAGACGCGCAGGAAACCTTCGTCATCTACGGCAACCGTCATGGCACGCTGCCGGAAAGCGGCAGGATCTGGCTCAGGCTCCGACCGGAAGGCCACAGTGCGTGGCCGATCGATTGGTCCCGGGACCGGTCCTCCGGCACGTAGCCTCCCGCCGGGGCCGGCCTTCGTCATCCGCTCCGATGTTCTCGTCCCGGCCGCGATCGCCGACGGGCCGAGGTGAGGACCGCGCGCTTACTCGCCGGCAGATGGTTGCAGCGCTGGCGCCCGCGATGCTTGGGGCGCGCCCAATCGCCTGACCGCGACATAGAACACGGGGGTGAGGACCAGACCGAAGAAGGTCACGCCCAGCATGCCCCAGAACACGGCGATGCCGATCGCTTGGCGCATCTCGGCCCCGGCCCCATGGGAAATCGCCAACGGCACCACCCCCATGATGAACGCAAACGAGGTCATAAGTATGGGACGCAACCGTAACCGGCTGGCCTCGATCGCGGCCTCGACGGTGGATCGGCCCCGCCTTTCGAGCTCGCGCGCGAACTCGACGATCAGGATGGCGTTCTTGGAGGCCAGCCCCGCCAGCACGAACAGGCTGATCTGGGTGAAGATGTTGTTGTCGCCGCCCGTGAGATAGACGCCGAAGATGGCTGCGAGCATGCTCATGGGCACGATCAGGATGATCGATAACGGCAGCCTCAGGCTCTCGTACTGGGCCGCGAGCACGAGGAAGACGAGGAACAGGCACAGCGGGAAAATGTAGATCGCGGTATTTCCCGCCAGGATCTCCTGATAAGTCAGTTCCGTCCATTCGAATTCGAAGCCCTGGGGCAATGTCTCCTCCAGGATCTCGGTCATCCTGTCCTGGGCCTGTCCCGATGAATATCCGGGCGCCGAATTGCCGGTCACGTCGGCGGAACGGTACGTGTTGTAGCGCATCGCCGTTTCCGGGCCGAAGCCTTCCGTGACCGTCAGGACCGAACCCAACGGCACCATCTGGCCGTGTATGTTGCGGGTCTGAAGGCGCAGGATATCCTCGGGCGAGGATCGGAACCGCTTGTCCGCCTGCGCGACCACCTGGTAGGTGCGCCCGAACAGGTTGAAGTCGTTCACGTACATGGACCCCAGATAGATCTGCATGGTCCTGTACACTTCCTCCACCGGAATCCCCAGCCGGTTGGCCTTGGTGCGGTCGAGCGCGGCATCGAGCTGCGGGGAATTGATGTCGTAGGTGGAGAAGACACCCGCGAGCTCGGGGGCGGCTCGGGCCTTTGCTACCACCTGATCCATCACATCCTTGAGGGCGGCATAGCCGGCATCGGCCCGGTCCTCGACCTGGAGCTTGAACCCGCCGACGGTCCCCAGTCCCAGAACCGGAGGCGGCGGAAAGATGGCGATGAAGGCGTCGTCGATGCCCGCGAACTGCTGTTGCAGGCGGCCCGCGATGGCGAAGGCCGACCGCGTGCCATTCCGCCGCTGGTCGAACGGGTCCAGCGTCACGAACACGATGCCGGCACTCGAGCTGGTGACGAAGCCGTTGATGGAGAGCCCGGGAAAGGCGACCGCACTCTCCACGCCATCCTCGTTCATCGCGATCTCCGACATCCTGCGGATGACGCTCTCGGTGCGCTGCAGGGTGGCACCCTGGGGAAGCTGGGCGAATCCGATCAGGTACTGCTTGTCCTGCGCCGGAATGAAGCCGGACGGTACCAACTGAAATCCCCAATACGTCACGCCGAGAAGCACGGCGTAGAGTCCCAGCATGATTCCCCTGCGGGTGACGAAGGTGCCGACACCCTTGACGTAGGCGCTGGCGCCGCCGCCGTAGACGCGGTTGAAGCCGCGGAACAGCCAGCCGAGGGCGAAGTCGATGACCCGGGTCAGCCGGTCGGGCGTCGCGCGGCGGTCCCGGAGGAGGAGTCCCGACAAGGCAGGACTCAGCGTGAGCGAGTTGATGGTCGAGATGGTCGTGGCGATGGCGATGGTCAGTGCGAACTGCTTGTAGAACATGCCGGTCAGGCCGCTGATGAAGGCGATGGGCACGAACACCGCGATGATCACCAGCGAGGTCGCGACGATCGGCCCCGTGACCTCGGTCATGGCCTTGACCGAGGCATCCCGCGGGCTCAAGCCCTCCTCGATGTTCCGCTCCACGTTCTCGACCACCACGATGGCGTCGTCCACCACGATGCCGACGGCGAGGATCAGCCCGAACAGGGTCAGCACGTTGATGGAGAAGCCGAAGGCGAGGAGGACCGCCATGGTGCCGACGATGGAGACCGGCACGGCGAGCAGGGGAATGATGGACGCCCGCCAGGTCTGCAGGAAGATGACGACGACCAGGACCACCAGCCCGATCGCCTCCAGCAGGGTCTTGACGACGGCCTTGATCGAATCGGAGATGAAGACGGTGGGGTCGTAGACGATGCTGTAGGCGACGCCGTCCGGAAAGTTCCTCGAGAGCTCGGCCATCCGCTCCCGGACATTGCTCGAGATTTCCAGCGCGTTGGCGCCCGGCGCCGCGAATATCACCACTGCCGCCGCGGGGACGTTGTCCAGCAGCGAGCGCAGCGCGTATTGCTGCGCATCGAGCTCGATCCGCGCGACGTCACGGAGGCGGGTGATCGTGCCCGATTCATCGCGTTTGACGACGATCTCGCCGAACTCCTCGGCGGTCTTCAGGCGTCCTTCGGCATTGACGGGGAGCTGGACGACGACTCCCTCGTCGTAGGGGGCCCCGCCGACAACCCCGGCGGCGACCTGGGTGTTCTGCCCGCGGATGGCCTCGACGACCTCGCCCGCCGTCATGCCCAGCTCGGCAATCTTGTCCGGGTTCAGCCAGATGCGCATCGCGTAATCGCCGGATCCGAAGACTTCGGCCTGACCGACCCCCTTGATGCGCGCCAGCTCGTCCTTGACGTTCAGCACCCCGTAATTGCGCAGGTAGAGCTCGTCATAGCGCCGGTTCGGCGAACGCAGATGAACCACCATGGTTAGGTCGGGTGAGCTCTTGGTCACCGTGACCCCCAGCTGGCGAACGATTTCGGGCAGGCGGGGCAGCGCCTGGGAGACCCGGTTCTGGACCTTTTGCTGGGCGAGGTCCGGATCCGTGCCGATCTCGAAGGTCACCGTCAGCTGCAAACTGCCGTCAGTGGTCGCCAGCGAGTTCAGGTAGAGCATGTTTTCGACGCCGTTGATCTGCTCTTCCAACGGTGTCGCCACGGTTTCGGCGATGACGCGTGGATTGGCGCCGGGAAATTGCGCGTTCACGACGACCGACGGCGGCACCACCTCCGGGTATTCCGAGATGGGCAACCGCAACATTGCGATCAGCCCGACCACGAAGATGAGGGCGGACAGGACGCCGGCGAAGATCGGCCGGTCGATGAAGAACCGAGAAAGAGTCACGATCCATTCCCCCTGGGATCGGCGAGGAACGGGGCGGCGATTTTATCGGGTCGCCGCCTCCGTTGCCGGTGAGTCCTGCGCTGCCGCGCCCGTCTGCGCGCCCTTGGCCGCGACCGGGATCCCGGGGCGGATGGCGAGCAGGTGGCTGGTGATCACGCGGTCGCCCTCGGCGAGACCGCTGGTAATCACGCGGTTCCCGGCGACCGCGGCCCCGATCGTCACCTGGCGGTAGGCGGCCTTGCTGTCGCCGTCCACCACGTAGACGAACTTCCGGTCCTGATCGGTGAGGATGGCGCGCTCGGTCAGCATCACGGCCTGCTCCCGTGCGGGGGAGCCCAGCCTGACCCGTGCGAACATCCCCGGGAGGAGCGTCGCCGAGCCGTTGGAGAACAGGGCGCGCGCGCGGATGGTGCCGGTCGCGGGGTCGATCCGGTTGTCGAAGGTATGGATATGCCCCTCGACCTCGATCCCGTCCTTGCCGCCGACCTCCAATACGACCGGGATGCGCCGCTCGGCCTCGAGGCCCCTGGCGCCCGTATGGACGAACCGCAGATAGGTCTGCTCATCGACCTCGAAATCCGCGTAGATCTCCCTGTCGGACACAATCGACGTCAGGAGCGGGGCATTGGCGCCCGCCTGAACCAGGTTGCCGACGGTCATCTCGGCGCGGCTCACCCGCCCGGAGATCGGCGCCTTGACGTAGGCATGGTCGAGATCGACCCGGGCGCGGGCCAGGCGCGCCTCGGCCGCCTCGACGTCGTTCCTGGAGACGGAGAATGTATTCTCCCGTTCGTCGAGGACGCGCTCGGATATCGTGCTGGACTTGATGAGGGAGCGGGCCCGCCGCAGCTCCTTGCCGGCATGGGCGTGGCGCTCCCGGGCCGCGGCCAGCTCGGATTTCGCCTCGGCCACCGCGGCCCGGTAGGGGCGGGGGTCGATCACGAACAGGACGTCGCCCTTGCGCACCCGCGCGCCGTCCCTGAAGCGGACCTCGACGATGGCGCCGCTGACCTGGGGTCGCAGGTCCACCTCGTCGACCGCCTGCAGGCGGGCGGAGAACTCGGCCCACAGGCGAACCGGCCTCGATTCCATGACGGCAACCTCGACCGGCATGGCGCTCGGGGTGGAGGCGGCGGCGGGCCCGTCGGCCACGGATTCCAGGGCGCCCGACGCGACCACGATGCCGATACCGAGAACCCCGGCCGCCGCGGCCGTCGCCAAAACGGTCTTGATGGATGTCCTGCGTGTCACGGAACCCCTCCCTCAACCCCAAGGTCCAAACCGGTCGGTTTGTCAGGCCGGGGAATATACATACCGATCGGTTGGTCGTCAACCGTCAACTTCAGTCTTGTCGAGGGGAGCGCTCAGGGGGTGGGGAGCGGCGCGGAAATCGGCTTGCGGGGGGGTCGACCGGGGAGAGCGGGTGTCAGAGGCCGGCGGCGGCCGGCGCCTTGGCAAGTCCGTGCTCCTTGGGCGCAGCCTCGCGGCGGTACTCGGCCTTGAGATCCAGGATCCGATAGAGCCCGTCCCGGAGGTCGGCTTCGACGATGGCGCGGCTGTTGTGGGCGCGGGCGTAGATGAGGAGCCCCTGGACGAACATGAAGGCCATGCGCCCGATCTGCTCGACGTCCGGATCGCCGTTGAGGTAACCGCCCGTCTTGAGGCCACCGACGAACGCACTGGCATCGCGGACGGCATGTTCGGCCATCTCGACGGCGGCCTGGCGGACCTTGGTTTCCTCGAGCCCGACCTGACCCCCGGCGGAGAAGAACGGGCAACCGGTAACCTCGAATGTCCGGCCCGGGTCCACGCCCGCAAGTACCGCCCGCGGCTCCGGCCCGCCCGCGATGAGGAACGCGATGAGACGTTCGAGCTGCTCCAACGGGTCGAGGTCGTGCGAGAAGATCGCTTCCCAATCGCCCCGGGTCACCTCCCGTTCATGCTTGGCCGCCTCGTAGAAGAGGTCGGCCTTGGATTCGAAGTGGTGGTAGAACGCCCCCTTGGTGACTCCGGCCCGCTGGCAGATCTCCTCGACGCCGACGCTGCAATAGTTGCTCTGCCATACGAGGGCGATGGCGGTCTCCAGCAGCTTCTCACGGGTCTTGGCGGGTTCGCGCATTGTGACATCCCACTAAATGTGACATCCCACTAAAAAAGATGCGGCAATTATATGCAAACCGGTCGGTATTTACAAGGCCGCTCGTGAGCCCGCCCCGACGCCCCGGCGAGGCGGTCATGCCCTCGGGGCTACCGCCGCCGCCAACGCCGCCACCGGGGCGCCGGCGCCGCCGGGGCGGGCGCCGGGGGGGTGGCCGGCGGGGCGGCGTGGTCCCCGGCCTCGGCCGTCATCGCGTTCGAGATCGACCGCAGGAGCTCGACGAGCCCCCGCCTGTGCGGCGTGATCGACAGCACCGCCAGCGCCGCCTCCAGCGCCTCCCCGTGGCGCCGCGACCCGGCCAGCACCCGCGCCCGCGCGAACAGCGCCTCGGCGTTTTCGGGGTCGCGCACCGTGGCCTCGGTCGAGAGCCTGAGCGCCTCCTCCCCGTCGTCCTCCCACATGGCCCACAGGGCATTGGCCATCAGCCGCACGGACTCGATCCTCGCCGTCAGGGGGGACGTGGCGCCGGCCCGGCGGAGGTGATCCGATACCGCCGAATTCCCGCGCTCGATGTGATCCCGCATGGCGTCGCGGACCGCCGCCGGTATCCGGTCCACCCGGACGGCCTGGATCAATCGGCTGAGGAGAGCCGCCTCGGCGGCGGCCTCGAGAAGATTCCGTTGCGCGTGGGCGGCCTCGGTGATCTCGCGGATCATCCCCAGCATGCGTGTGCGGTGACCGTTCCAGGCCGCGATCAGGTCGTCGAGGGCGAGGTCTCCCCAGCGTTGCGTCGCGGTCGTCGTGCCCGAGGCCACGTAGCGCTTGTAATAGAGGGGCTTTGGGACCCTTTGCGCGGGGCCTTGGACCAGGAGCCGAAGGGTCCACTCGCACTCGGCCGCGAAACCGCCATGCCCGTCCACCGGAAAGGCGTGCTCGCGCAGGATCGAGGCGCGCGCCACGCCCCGCCACGGCACCGCCTCGGCGCGCTGCAGGAGGAAGGCCATGACCTGATCCGTGCGGGACGCCGTCTCGGGAATGTCCATGACGTTTACGGCGGGGACGGCGTTGCCGCCGAACAGCCACATGTCGGTGTACGCGAGCGACAGGGAATGGTCGGCATCCAGACGCGCCACCAGGGTTTCGAGATAGGCGGGATGGATCAGGTCGTCATGGAGCAACACCATGAACAGCGGCGACTCGACCGCCGCCATGAGGGCCCGGACATTGCCGTCCCATCCCAGGCGTCCCGGGTTCTCGTGGCAGCTGAAGCGCGGATCGGCGAGGAACGGCTCCACGAATTCCATCTGGTCGGCGGCCGGCGGGTCGAAGCCGACGACGCAGCGGAAATCCTTGAACGCCTGGTCCTTCACGGAGCGCAGGGTGGCGGCGATCATGGGTCCCGAGCGGTAGGCGGGAATGCAGATGGTGACTAGGGGCATGCGGGACGTTCCCCCACTTCGGGCGCATCGGTGCCGGCGTCATCTGCCGTCGGGTCACGCATGTCCGTCGGCGATTCGCCGGGCCAGCATCTCGGCGAACAGTGGCGCCGTCGTCCACTTGCCGGTGTCGACCGAATGATAGCGTCCGAAGGAGCGCGGCCCGATCAGGTTCCGCTGATGCAGCTGGCTGTCCTTGTGGTCGATGTCGGCGGTCCCCAGCGCCAGGATGATCCCGCTCCTCACCTCGAGCTCCGACGACGCCGGATCGCTCCGCCCCAGGCTCTGCGGGAACAGGCGGGCGAGGCCTTCCCATATCCCCCGGCGGAGGTCTGTTTCCTCATCGGTCGTCAGCGTCATTGCCTGACCGTCGAGCCGAACCTCGTGGCTCCACCGGCGGCGCCCCACCGGATACCAGGAGAGGTAGAAGCTCCCGTCGTCGTATTGCACGATGTCGCCGAATGGACCCAGCACGATGGTCGCCGAGGGGCAGCGGACGGCGTCGCCGACCATACGCCCCTTCAGGAAATGCTTCACGCGGAAGTTCCATGGACCCCGCGGCGAGATGCCGGCTGTCCCGTCTAG
>DASWKZ010000291.1:0-7718 GCA_036396355.1 Alphaproteobacteria bacterium | reverse complement strand
CCGAGGACGTCAGCATCGTCGACGGTGCCGGCGGCCCCAACGTCCTGGAGGGCGAGGTGCGCACCGCCATGTTCATGGGGGATTCCAAGGAGTTCCGAATCGCCCTCAAGGACTCGGCCCTACGGCTGCGGCTGCACCCCTCGATCGAGATCGACGAGGGCCAGAAAATCAACGTCTCGTTGCCGGCCGACAGGTGCCGGGCGCTGCTCGGCTGAGACGCCGCCGGGCGTGGAATGACGAGGGCGGTCCCGCGGGGACCGCCCTTCCGTTTCCGTGAGGGAAGATTCCCCTCAGCCCGAAGCCTTGGCGACCGCGCGCTTGGCCATCACCGTCACCAGATGGGCACGGTAGTCTGCGCTGCAGTGGATGTCGGCCAGCATGTCGTCCTCGGGCAGCCTGATGTCCGCGACCGCGCCGGGCGAGAAATCGGCGCCGAGCGCCTGTTCCATTTCCCCGACCCGGAACACGTAGTCCTTCGCGCCGGTGACGGCGACGCGGACCTCCTTGCCGAACCTGGCGACGAAGGCGCCGACCATGGCGAAGCCCGAGGCGGGCTGCGGGAACTTCTCGTACGCCGCCGCATCGGGAATCTGGTAGTGCACGGCGGTGACGATCTCGCCGGGCTCGAGGGCGGTCTCGAACAGGCCGGTGAAGAAGTCGTCCGCCGCGATCTTTCGTTTGGTCGTCTCCACCGTGGCGTTGAGCCCGAGCACCGCGGCGGGGTAGTCCGCGGCGGGGTCGGCGTTGGCGATGGAGCCCCCGAGCGTGCCGCGGTTGCGCACGCTGGGGTCGCCGATGCCGGCCGCCAACGCCGCCAGCGCCGGGATGGCTTTCCTCACCGCGTCCGAGGTCTGGACCTCCGCGTGGCGGGTCATGGCGCCGATGGTGACGGTCTTGCCCGAGACCTCGATGCCCTTGAGGCCGTCGATGGCCGCGAGATCGACGAGGTCGCTGGGGCCGATGAGCCTGAGCTTCATGGACGGGATCAGGGTCATGCCGCCGGCGATCAGCTTGGCCTCCTCGGCCTCGGCGAGGGTCTTCGCGGCCTCATCGAGGGATTTGGGGCGGTGGTAGTTGAATGCATACATGGCTCTTCTCCTCGGCGCCTGCCTCAGCCCTTCGCCTGGGTCATGGCCCGGATGCCGCTGTGGATGGCCTCGACGATGTGCTGATAGCCGGTGCAGCGGCAGAGGTTGCCCTCGAGCTCGTGGCGGATGGTCTGCTCGTCGGCGTCGGGAATGCGGCGCGCGATGTCGCAGGCGACCATCACCATCCCGGGCGTGCAGAATCCGCACTGAAGCCCGTGGTGCTCCCAGAACGCCTTCTGCATGGGGTGCAGCTCGCCGTCGGGGGAGGCCAGCCCCTCGATCGTCAAGACATCGGCTCCCTCGCACTGGACCGCGAATATGGTGCAGGACTTGATTGCCTCGCCGTTGAGATGAACGTTACAGCACCCGCACTGGGACGTATCGCAGCCGACATGGGTTCCGGTGAGGCCCAGATGCTCGCGCAGGTACTGAACGAGAAGGGTCCGCGGCTCGACTTCCGCCGAAACCGGCTTGCCGTTCACGGTCATGCTGACTTTAATGGTCAAGGGTTCCCTCCTTTCGAGCGCCGTCCTAGTGGTTGATGAACCAGAGTACGATCAACGCCGCGGCGACGGCCGCCCAGAATATCGCCCCGCCGGCGGGCGCCGGGGCCGGCCCCGACGCGGGCGCGGCCGCAGGCGGCTGGGCGGGCGTGGCCGGCGACGGGCCCGGGGCGGCGCCCTCCCCGAGATAGGCCACGAAATTCGAAAAGAACTGGTCCGCCATCTTCTTTGCGGTGGTATCGATCAATCTCTGCCCGAGCTGGGCGAGCTTTCCCCCGACGGTGGCGTGGGCGGTATAGGCGATGACGGTTTCGCCGGCCTCCTCGCGCAGGGTAACCTTGGCCTCCCCCTTGCCGAATCCGGCGGCACCGCCGGTCCCCTGGCCCGTCAGGATATAGCCATTGGGCGGGTCGATGTCTTTGAGGGTCACGTTCCCCTGGAACTTGGCCTTGACCGGACCAACCGCCAACTGTACGCGGGCCTTGAATTCCGTGTCTGACACCTTTTCAACGGATTCGCAGCCGGGGATCGACGCCTTGAGGGCCTCCGTGTCGTTCAGCGCGGCCCACACGACGTCCCGGGGGGCGGCAACCCGACGTTCGCCGGACATGTCCATTATTCCGCGGCTCCCTTCATGCGCTGGGCCTCCTGAATCGCGCGCCACACCCGGTTGGGCGTCAGCGGCATGTCGAGGTGGCGTATCCCGAGGGGCCTCAGCGCGTCAAGGACGGCGATCACGAAGGCCGAGGGGGCGCCGCAGCACCCGGCCTCGCCGCAGCCCTTCACGCCGAGCTCGTTGTTGGTGCTGGGTGTCGGGCTGAACGCGGTCCGCAGGGGCGGCAGGTGACGCGCCCGCGGCATGCCGTAGTCCATGAACGATCCGGTCAGCAACTGGCCGGTTTCCTCGTCGTAGACCAGGTTCTCGGTCAGCGCCTGGCCGATGCCCTGGGCCACCCCGCCATGGATCTGGCCGTGGACGATGAGCGGATTGAGCACGACCCCGCAATCGTCGACGGCGGTGAAGCCCACCAGCGCCACGTCGCCGGTCTCGGGGTCGACCTCGACCTCGCAGACATGGCTGCCGTTGGGGTAGTTCTGATCGTCGCGGCCGTTGCGCTGGTAGAGGTAGGTCTCGTCCAGCCCCGGCTCGGTGCCGTCGGGCAGCCGCTCGGGATCGTGGGCGGCCTTGGCCACCTCGGCGAGCGGCACGGAGCCCACCTTGGCCCTGAACTCGCCCGCCGCGAAGGTCACCTCCGCCGGGTCCGCCTGCAGCAGGTGCCCCGCGATCCTCTTGCCCTTGTCGAGGAGGATGTCGGCGGCCCGCAGGATCGCGACGCCGCCCATCTGCGACGAGCGCGAGCCGTAGGTGCCCGAGGCCCCGGCCGGGGCGGTGTCGGTATCGCCCTGGATCACGTTGATGGATTCGAAGGGGAGTCCCAGCTTTTCCGAGAGGATCTGGGAATAGACGGTCGCGTGCCCCTGGCCGTGGGAGAAGGTGCCGCAGACGATCGAGACCGTGCCGTCCTTCTCGATGCGAACGCGCATTTCCTCGCTGGGCCGGCCTCCGGCACCCTCGAGGAAGGAGGCGAACCCGATCCCGCGGAGCTTCCCGCGCTTCTCGGAGTCCGCCTTGCGCGCGGGGAAGCCGTCCCACCCATGCGTGGCCATCGCCTTGGCCTGGCAGGCGGCGAAGTCGCCGCAATCGACGGTGAGGCCCATCCGCGTCGTGTAGGGGAACTCCCGGATGTAATTGCGGCGCCGCAGCTCCCGGGACTCGATGCCGAGCTCCTCGGCCGCCTTCTCCAGGAGCCGCTCGACGATGTAGTTGGCCTCGGGCCGGCCCGCGCCGCGGTAGGTATCGGTGGAGACGGTGTTGGTCAGGACGTTCTTGCACGAGTAGTAGAGCACCGGGATATCGTAGCAGCCGCCGACGATCTTGCCGCCGCCGTCGATCGCCACGCGGCACGCGTTCTCCGTCACCCAGGCGCCAATATTTACATGTGTTTCAAGCCTGTATCCGAGTATCTTCCCACTTCGATCGAAGGCCATCTCGGCCCGGTTGACCTGGTCGCGGCCGTGCAGATCCGAGACGAAGGTCTCGGATCGGTCGCCGGACCATTTGACCGCGCGCCGGAGCTTCTTGGCCGCATAGGCCACGCAGATGATCTCGGGATAGATCTTGGAACGCGTGCCGAAGCCGCCCCCGGTGTTATCGGACACGACCCGGACCTTGCTTCCGTCGCCGCCGAACAGCAGTTGGGAAATGGCTCCCTGGACTCGCCGGCCACCCTGGAACGGCGTGTAGATGGTGAGCCGGCCGGTTTCCGTGGAATAGTCGGCAAGGCATCCCTTGGGCTCCATCGGCACCGGTGCGACACGATTGTTGATGAGATCGATGGAGACGATCTTGTGGGCCCTGGTCGCCGCGGCGTCATAGGCCTCGGGCGTGTCGTTCTCCCAGTGGAGCGCCAGATTGTCGCCCTTCTCCTCGTGGATCACGGGAGCGCCGGGCGCCAGCGCCTTTGCCGCCGTGGCGACGGCGGGCAATTCCTCGAAATCGATCGCCACCAGCTCGGCCGCCCCCTTGGCCTCGAACGCGGTCTCGGCGACCACGACGGCCAGGGGCTCGCCCACGAATCGCGCCTTGTCGGCAGGAAGCGCCAGCCGCTGGGTCTTGAACATGGGAGTCCCGTCGCGCGCCTTGAGATCGGCGTCGGTTTCCACGCGGCCGATGCCGTCGGCCTCGAGATCGGCACCGGTATAGACCGCGACGACTCCAGACGCCGCCAGCGCCTCCGAGGCGTCCACGCCCCCGATGCGGGCATGCGCGTGGGGAGAGCGGACGAAGGCGAGGTGGAGCTGGCCGGGAACGCTGACGTCGTCGGTGAACCGCCCGCCGCCCGTGAGCAGGCGCTGGTCCTCCTTGCGCCGGACCGGCTGTCCGATCCCGAATTTCTGGCCGAAGCTATGGTCGTCCATGGACCCCCCGTGCCGTCCTCCTGCCCGGCCGCGACGCCCTCCGGGCCCACGGCGACAACAACCGCCCTCCTGCCGCGACGGCGGTCGAGAAAGACGTCGAAGATTCACTTGATGACGCCGCGGAACCCCGGCTGCGCCGTGATTGCGGGGAAATACTATCGACTCGGGCCGCAAAGGAAAAGAGAATCCGGCGGCTTCCGGCCCTGTGGCGGCGGCTTGCCCGTCGGGCCGGGGCTTTCCCCGCCGTCCCGCCGGGGGTATAAATTCCATAGAAGGCGAACCAATCGGGCGGCGTGAGCCGGCTTCCGGGGGAACCAGCATGACGACCATCGACGCCGACGCCCACGTCATCGAGAACGCCCTCACCTGGAGCTACCTCTCCGAGGAGGACCGGAGGTACGCGCCCATGACCCTGCGCCAGCTCTCGGGCGATTTCGGCCGGACCAACCGGGGTAACGTCTCCAGGGACTGGTGGATGTTCGAGACCCATGTCCAGCCCGCCGACCGCAACGTCGACATCGAGGGAATGGATCCCGCCTCCAGGGAGCTCGCGAGCGTCCAGAGCCGCATCGCGCACATGAACGCGCTTCGCATCGACGTCCAGGTCCTCTATCCCACCATCTTCCTCTCGCCCAGCGCCCGGGACGCGGCCGCCGAGTACGCGCTCTATCACGCCTACAACCGTTGGCTCGCCGATATCTGGAGGGAGGCCGGAGGCCGCCTCCGCTGGGCCGCGATGGTGCCACTCAGCTCCATGCACCGGATCCGGGACGAGCTCGCGTTCTGCAAGGAGAACGGGGCCGTTTCCGTGTTCGTGCGCCCCTACGAGTGCGAGCGGCTCGCGTTCGAATCGTTCTTTTTCCCGCTCTACGAGGCGGCCCAGGAGCTCGACCTCGCCGTCACCTTCCACGCCGGCAACGGCTCGTTCCAGAACCACAAGTTCCTCGAGCCCCACAACTTCGCCAAGTTCAAGACCTCGATGGTCACCTGCTTCCACGGGCTCCTGGAGTTCGAGGTTCCGAACCGGTTCCCCGTATTGCGCTGGGGCTTCATCGAGGCCTGCGCGAGCTGGGTGCCCTACGCGCTCATCGACGCCGAGAAGCGCCTCCGCCGCAAGGGGAGGAGGCTCGCCGCCAGCCCGCTCAGGGACAACAACATCTTCGTGACGGTGGAGGTGACCGACGACATCCCCTACATCATCGGTCGGGTGGGGGACGACAACCTGGTGGTGGGAACCGACTACGGTCACACCGATACCTCCGCCGAGATCGAGGCGTTGCGCATCGTCCGCGAGGACGGCAGGGTTCCCGCCGGGAGCGTCGACAAGATTCTCGGTCCCAATTCCCAACGTCTCTACGGCCTCGGCTGAGTGGCGAGCGCCAGCATCTCGCGCCGGGACGGGGCCCGGCGATGCGAGGGGCGCCGACGGGCGATTCCCGGTTCAGTCCTTGTCCGAATCGTGCAGTTCCAGGACGTTGCGGTCCGGGTCGTGGAAATAGAGGCTGCGGCCCGTGAAGGCGGAATCGCCGTGGCGTTCCTCCTGCTTCAGGATATGTACGCCTTTCTCCTCGAGGTACTTGGCCGCCCGGTCGTATTCATCGGCATCCACGTAGAAGGCGTGGTGGATGTCGTGCTCGTCGCCCGGATTGGGGTCCACCGGCTTCTTGGACCTGGTCAGCACGAAATAGTCGTTGTTGCACTTGCAGAACACCATGTGCCGGTTCTCGCGGACGTATTCGAAGCCGATGGTATTGACGTAGAAGTCCTTGGCCCGCTGCAGGTCGGTGACGGGGATGGTGAAATGGGTCAGACCCTTCATCTTGATCATGGCTCTCTCCCTGAATCTTGAGAAAATTATACCAATGACCCGGGTCATGCGCCAACCGTCGCCTCGCGGGGCCTGCCCCCGATGACGGCGGCGCGCCTCAGGGTCGGGCTCTGGATCGGGGCGCAGATTCGCCTGTGCGCCCGGGCCGGCGTGCCGCTCGCGGTCCTGCGGCGCGGCGATCCGGACGCCGGCAGCGTCATCCTCAAGGTGGTGGGGCCCGATGGCCGGGCCGCGGTGCTGTCGCAGGCGACGTCGGCCGACGGGCGGCTGGCATGGCACCGCCCGCTGGGGCGGGAGCCGGTGGCGGAGGGGGAGGCCGAGGACTATATCGCCCGGCAGGCGAGGTTCGACCCGGACATCTGGGCCCTCGAGATCATGGACCGGCAGGGAATCTACCTGCCCGACGGCGTGGTCATGGAGGATGATTAGCCCGGTTTCCGGTCCGCCGTGCCTCTGTTAGAATTGCCCAAAATTCCGACAACCAACGAGGAGGAAGCCATGTCCATCGCCGAACAGCAGAGGCCGGAGGTCACCGAGGAGGAGCACCGCGAGGCCGAATCGCGGATCGTCAAGTTCTCGTACAAGAAGCCGACGGGATTCGACCGGCCCAAGGTCACCGTCCGTCTCGGTCAGACCGACGTGCTCCGCGGCCACATCCAGGTCATCCGCGAGGGTGGCGAGAACAACCTGCACTACCACAGCAAGGTGGACGGCATGTTCACCGTGCTGAAGGGGCGCGCCCGTTTCTACGGCCCGGGGGACGAGTTGCTCGGCGAGTTCGGCCCGCTGGAGGGAATCGTCATTCCGCGCAACGCGCGCTACTGGTTCGAGAGCGTCGGCGAGGAGGAGGCCGAGATCATGCTGGTCCAGGGCTTCCATGAGCACGGGGCGGAGAAGTCCGGCCGCACCGATTCGGCGCCGCGCAAGCTCCAGGACGCCGGCGAGGGCGGCACCCGCTACTCCGCGGTCGTGAAATAGGCGCGAACCCTCGATGGACGTCCGCGCCGCCGTCGCCACCGGGGCGGGCCAGCCGCTCTCCATCGGGACCGTCGCCCTGGACGGTCCCCGCGCCGGCGAGGCGCTGGTCGAGATCAAGGCCACCGGGGTCTGCCACACCGACTGGTTCACCCTGTCGGGGGCGGACCCCGAGGGCCTGTTCCCGGCGATCCTCGGCCACGAGGGCGCCGGCGTGGTGGTGGAGGTGGGCGAGGGCGTGACCACGCTCCGGCCGGGGGATCACGTGATCCCGCTCTACGTTCCCGAATGCGGCACCTGCCGCTTCTGCACCTCCGGCAAGACCAACCTGTGCCAGGCCATCCG
>DASWKZ010000290.1:0-3567 GCA_036396355.1 Alphaproteobacteria bacterium | reverse complement strand
GCCAAAAAGGCCGACGAGACAGGGGACGATGAAACCGGCGAGAACAATGCCGGTTGAAGATCACCCAAAGTGGCCTGAATGGAAAGGTGCGCTGGAACGGTTGCTCGCGGCTAACGACCACCGCAAGTTGGTGAAAGACTTGCCTCAAAGAAGCGCTGAAAGGGCGGCCGCCGAAACCGAGTATCAGCGCGCGTTGGCGGCCTACCACAAGATCGCCGACGAAATCTAAACTAGGACACCCTCTCTTCCAACTTAGGACACCTAGTCTCTAATTCGGACAGCACCCCGTCCGGCGCGGGGCTCCGCCCTCACATCAGGCGTTCGGCAAGGTCGAGGGCGCGCTCGGGGCCGAGGCCGGGAAAGGTCCGGCCCAGGATATGGGCGAAATTGACGGCGTCCCTGGGCTCGAGGGTGATGCCCTTGTCCGCCAGGTAGCGCCCGGCGTTGCGGGCTGCATCCTCGGCGCGGGCGTCGCGGGGGGCCTCGGCCCGGGTCGCCCGGCGCTCCACCGCGGCGGCGATCATCAGCTGCTCGAGGTGCTCGGCGTCGATCTCCACCGCCTGGATCCCGGCCCGCAGCCCGTCGCGCAGCGCCGCCGGCGCCCGGGCGAATCCGTCCTTGAGGGCGCGCCGCACGGCACGCAGGCCCTTCACCACCCGGCCGTTCCAGTCTTCGGCCGCCGCCAGCGCCTCCTTCAGCTCCTTGACCTCGAGGACTCCGCGCCCGGACTCGCCGAGCCACAGGCAGAACAGGAGGACGTTCACGTCGATCCCGTGACGCTCCTGCAGCTCGAGGCAGGCCGCGCTCACTCCCTCGCTGCCGTAGACCCTGAGCGCGAAATCCCAGAACGGATGCTCGGGGAATTCCATGCCGCTCACCCGTCGCCGAAGGAAATGCCGAGGCCGCGGGCGGTGCGCACCAGGTCGCCATCCACGTCCACGCCCTGATGGGCGCCGACCACCTCGGAGAGCGGGATGTCGACGACGCGGCGGTTGCGCCACACCACCACCCGCCCGAACGCGCCCGCCGCGACGAGATCGACGGCGCGCGCCCCGAACGCCGCGCCGAGCACGCGGTCGGTGGTGGACGGGATGCCCCCGCGCTGGACGTGGCCGAGCACCGTGAACCGGGTTTCGTGGCCCGTTTCGCGCATGAGGCGGTCGGCCAGGTAATGCCCGATGCCGCCATAGCGCGCGTTGCCCTCCGTATCGGTAATGATGACCGGGGTGCCTTCTTCGGTGCGGCAGCCCTCTGCCACCACCACCAGGGCGAAGTCCCTCCGCTGGGTTTCGCGCACCCGGGCGATCCTCGCGACCAGGGCATCGATGCGGTAGGGGATCTCGGGAATCAGGATGATGTCGGCGCCGCCGGCGATGCCGGTGGACAGCGCGATATGGCCGGCCTCGCGGCCCATCACCTCGAGGATCATGATGCGCGAATGGGACGCCGCGGTCGTCTGCAGCCTGTCGAGGGCCTCGGTCGCGACATTGACCGCGCTGACATAGCCGATGGCGTTCTCGGTCCCGGCGACGTCGTTGTCGATGGTCTTGGGGATGCAGACGATGTCGAGCCCGCCCTGCCGGGCCAGACGATCGAGAATATGGAACGATCCGTCGCCGCCGATGGCGATGAGCGCGTCGAGCGCCAGCCGTCGGTAGCCCGCGATCACCTCCTCGGAGCGGTCGGCAAGCTCGCCGTTGGCCATGGGGAACGCATAGGGATTGCCGCGGTTGGTGGTGCCGATGACCGTGCCCCCCATACGCAGGAGCCCGCCCGAGAACATATCGGGAGTAAGGTCGATGATATCGGGAGGATCGGTCATCAGCCCGAGCGTGCCCCGGCGGATTCCCATCACCTCCCAGCCATGGCCCTCGACCGCCCGGTACACGGCGGCGCGGATGACGGCATTGAGGCCGGCACAGTCGCCGCCGCTGGTCAGGATCCCGATGCGCTTCGCGCTGGCCAATGCAGTTCCCCCAAATCGACCCACGGCGCCGCCTGCACTGCGGCCGTGGGAGAATCGCCCAACTGGCTGCGTGCTTCAAGCGCGTCGCAGCTCATGCGCGCTCTAATCCACGCCGGCATGCCGCCGGGCTCCGGTCTTTCCGGCGTTCCGGTCACCGGCTTCGCGGTTGCCTTGGCAACGCCCCTCCATATAATGGCCGCTTTCCCGGCCCCGGGACACGCAAGAGCGATGCCGCGCCCCGGAATTCGACGAGGGAACGCCAATGCCGCCATCGACGCCGCATGTTGCCATCATCATGGGCAGCCAGTCCGACTGGGACACCATGCGGCACGCGGCGGAGACCCTGGAGCGGCTCGGCGTCGCCTTCGAGGCCCGCATCGTCTCCGCCCACCGCACGCCCGAGCGCCTCTACGAGTTCGCGCGCAGCGCGCGGGAGAGCGGCTTCAAGGTCATCATCGCCGCCGCCGGCGGCGCCGCCCACCTGCCGGGCATGACGGCATCGATGACGCCGCTCCCGGTGTTCGGGGTTCCCATCCGGTCCAAGGCCCTGCGCGGCATGGACAGCCTGCTGTCCATCGTCCAGATGCCGGGCGGCGTGCCGGTCGGCACCCTCGCCATCGGCCGCGCCGGCGCCGTCAACGCGGCACTCTTGGCCGCCGCGGTGCTGGCGCTGTCCGACGCGGTGGTCGCGGCGGCGCTGGATGCGTACCGCGCCGAGCAGACCGAGTCCGTCGCCCCCGAGCCCGAGGATGACGACTGAGGCCACGCCGGAGACCGTGACGACGCCGCGCGCGCGCCCGATCCTGCCGGGCGCCACCATCGGCATCGTCGGCGGCGGGCAGCTCGGGCGGATGACGGCGCTGGCCGCGGCCCGCCTCGGCTACCGCATCCACATCCTCTGCCCCGAGGGGGGCGGCCCGGCCTCCCAGGTGGCGAGCGCCACGACCGTCGCCGACTACCGGGACGAGGCGGCGCTCGCGCGCTTCGCCGACGCCGTCGACGTCGCCACCTTCGAGTTCGAGAACGTGCCGGCGGCGAGCGCCGCCTTCCTCGCCGCGCGGGTGCCGCTCAGGCCGTCGGTCCGCTGCCTCGAGATCGCCCAGGACCGCGTGCGCGAGAAGACCTTCCTCAATGCCAGCGGCGCCCCGACGGCGCCCTTCGCGCGGGTCGCCTCGCCCGCCGAGGTGGCCTGCGCGCTGGACGAGATCGGCCGGCCGGCGGTGCTCAAGACCGCGACCCTGGGGTATGACGGCAAGGGCCAGGTGGCGATCGACGCCGAGACCGACGCCGACGACGCCTTCCTGCGCATGGGCGCCGAGGTGGGCATCCTCGAGGGCTTCGTGGACTTCACCTGCGAGATCTCGATGGTGCTGGCTCGCGGCGCCGACGGCCGGGTCGCCGCCTACGACGTGGTCGAGAACCGCCACGCCCGCCACATCCTCGACGTCACCCTGGCGCCCGCCGCGATTGCGCCCGAGTGTGCCGCCGAGGCCGCCGCCATCGCCGGGCGCGTCGCCGCGGCGCTGGATCTCGTCGGGCTGCTGGCGGTGGAGATGTTCGTGACGCGGGATGGCCGCGTGCTGGTCAACGAGATCGCGCCC
>DASWKZ010000289.1:0-1752 GCA_036396355.1 Alphaproteobacteria bacterium | reverse complement strand
GCGACGGTGAGCGTCCCCTTGCCGTAGTCGATGGCGAGGCGGCCGGCGCCGACCACGCAGGCGCGGCCCATGCCGCGGGCGACCACGGCGGCGTGGCTGGTCATGCCGCCGCGGCTGGTGACGATGCCGCGGGCGGCGTGCATGCCGTGGATATCGTCGGGGCTGGTCTCGACGCGCACCAGGATGACGCCCTCGCCGCGGGCGGCGCGGGCCTCGGCCTCGTCGGCGGTGAACACGATCGCGCCGGTGGCCGCGCCCGGCGAGGCCGGGAGCCCCACCGCCAGCACGTCGCGCGTCGCATCGGGCGCGATCATGGGATGGAGGAGCTGGTCGAGGGACTGGGGCTCGATGCGCGCGACCGCCTCGGCGCGGTCGATCAGGCCCTCCGCCACCATGTCGACGGCGATGCGGATGGCGGCCTGGGCCGTGCGCTTGCCGGTGCGGGTCTGCAGCATCCACAGCTTGCCCTTCTCGACCGTGAACTCGACGTCCTGCATGTCGCGGTAGTGGTGCTCCAGGGTCTCGCGCACGCGCGCGAGCTCGGCATGGACGCGGGGCATGGTCTCCTCGAGGGAAGGCAACGCGTCGTTGCCGTCGCACGCGGCGGCGCGGGCAAGCGGACAGGGCGTGCGCAGCCCCGCCACCACGTCCTCTCCTTGCGCGTTCGGGAGGTATTCGCCGTAGAACGCGTTCTCGCCCGAGGCCGGATCGCGGGTGAAGGCGACGCCGGTGGCGCAGTCCTCGCCCATGTTGCCGAACACCATGGCCTGGACGTTGACGGCGGTGCCCCAGTCCTCTGGAATGTTGTTCAGGCGCCGGTAGGTGACGGCGCGCGGGTTCATCCAGCTCCCGAACACGGCGCCGATGGCACCCCAGAGTTGTGTCTCGGGATCGTCGGGGAACGGCGCGCCGGCCTCGCGCGCCACCACCCGCAGGTAGTCGGGGGTGAGTTCCTGCCAGTCCTCGGCCGTCATGTCGGTGTCGTAGGCGTAGCCGCGCGATTCCTTGTGGAGCGCGAGCAGGTCCTCGAAATGGCCGTGGTCGATGCCGAGCACGACGCCGGCGTACATCTGGACGAAGCGGCGATAGGCGTCCCAGGCGAAGCGCGCATCGTTGGCGGCGGCGGCGAGGCCGGCGACGGTCCCGGGGTTGAGGCCGAGGTTGAGGACGGTGTCCATCATCCCCGGCATCGAGGCCCGCGCGCCCGAGCGCACCGACAGCAGCAGCGGATTTTCGGCATCGCCGAAGCGGCGGCCGGTGGCGGCCTCGAGGCGCGCGAGCGCCGCCGCCACCTCGGCCTCGAGCCCGTCCGGGTAGGTCCGCCCGTGGGCCGTGAACCAGGTGCAGACCTCGGTGGTGAGCGTGAAGCCCGGCGGCACCGGCAGGCCGAGGGCCGCCATCTCGGCGAGGTTGGCGCCCTTGCCGCCGAGCAGTTCCTTCATGGCGGCGGTGCCCTCCGCCCGCCCGTCGCCGAAGCCGTAGACCCACTTGGTCACGAGGTGTCCCCTAGGGCACGTTTCCTTTTGGTAGATTCGTTCATCAAGTTCGTCATCGCCCGGTTTATCCGGGCGATCCATGGATGCCCCGGACGTTAAGCTTGTCCTCGGGCCGGCCTTCGGCCGGGCCCGTGGGCCGGGGCATGACGGCTTTTGGATCAATGGGAAACACGCCCTAACCTTCGACACGCGAGAAGTCGGCGACCCGGTTGAGCGCGGCGCGGATGCGCGAGAGCAGCCGCAACCGGTTGGCGCG
>DASWKZ010000288.1:0-2250 GCA_036396355.1 Alphaproteobacteria bacterium | reverse complement strand
TCCTCGGAGGCTTCCTCGGCATCGCCGCCGGAGGTGAACGCCGCCAGCACCAACTCGAAGGTGTTGGTGACGGTGCCGCCGACGGACAGGGCGCCGCCGACGATGACGATGGAGACGAGCGATCCCATCAGGGCGTACTCCAACGAAGTCACGCCGCGGTCCGACCGCCACAGGCTGCGAGATGGGGCCGCGATGGATTCGCGCATGGAATGCTCCCGCAAGGCGTACGGTTCTCCAGGTTCGGCAACTATGAGCCGAATTTGTTAAGAATTTTACCTATCGCCACGGAATCCCAACCCTTTGATTTAACTTGATTAACCATACCTCCGCGGCAGGCGGCTTGGGCCTTCGGCCCCGCCCGGGCGACCGGCCGCAGGGCGGCGGCGCGGTCCCGCCACCACGTGCAATCGGCGCGAAAACCCGGTAAGCACTAGGTCCGTGGGGAAGAGCCATTGAGCCATCGCATCCTCGATACGGTGCCGGTCGGGCGCCGGCCGGACCGGCGGCGGGCATGAGCCGCGCTGTCGCGGAGCGCCCACGCGCCCTGGTGCTCGGGACCGAACATCCGCGCGCCGCGGCGGTGATCCGTTCGCTCGCCCGCGCCGGGATCGCCGTCGACGTCGCCGACCACGTCGCCCCCGCGACGACACTGTGGCGGTTCTCGCGCCTGATCCGGAACAGATACCGGCTGCCCGAGGCGGCCGACGCAGCCGTCGCCGAGCTGGAGCGCCTCGGCGCGGACCGGGGCGGCGTGCTGATTCCCACCAACGACCACTACCTGATCGCGGCGGCGAGGAATCACGAGCGACTCTCGCGGCTGTTCGCCGTGGCCGCGCCGCCCTGGGACATCCTCGGGCCGCTGATGGACAAGGTGCGGTGCCGCGCGCTGGCGCGCGCCGCCGGCATCGAGGCGCCCCGGCAGTTCGTCGCCGCCAATCCCGGCGCGCTCGACGGCGCGATCGCGGGCCTCGATTTCGCCGCCCACGACTACGTGCTCAAGAGCCGCAGCTGGGAGGCCGGCGCCGCCGACCAGGCGACCGAGCGGCGGGTGACCCAGGCCGGGCGGGACGCCGAATCCCTACGCCGGAGATGCCTCGAGATCCTGGAGCGCACCGGCGCGCTCCCCGTCATCGAGGAGGTGGTGCCCGGCGGCGCCGAGGCCTGCATCGGCGTCTCGATGCTGGCCGGGCGCGACGGCGCGATGCGCCTCGCCCACTGCGTGCGGCGGCGCCGGCTCCAGGTCTATTCCCGGGGCGGCTTCCGCCACCCCTACGAGCTCGGCGCCAACGCCTATTGCGAGAGCGTCCACGACGAGGAGGCCGTGGCGCTGGCGGCGAAGCTGGTCCGTCATGCCCGTTTCCACGGGGTCATCACGGTCGAGTTCAAGCGCCACGCCGTGGACGGCAGGTTGCGGCTGATCAAGGCCGATCCCCGCTTCGTGCGCGCCACCGCGCTGTCCATGGCCCTCGGCCTGGACCTGCCGCTGGCGCTCTATGAGGACGCCGCCGGCGTCAACCGGCAGAGCCCCGACCCAACCGCGTATCGGGACGCGGCCGCCTGGATCTGGCTCGAGGCCTATCTCGCCTCCCTGTGGAAGGGGAGACGCGAGCGGCCCATGGGGCCCGAGCTCCTGGCACTGGCGCGCCGCCTGCCGCGGCTGCGCGCCGCGGCCTATTTCGCCTGGCGCGACCCGCTGCCCGCGATCGCCCGGAGCGGCCTCGTCCTGCGCCGGGCGCTCGCCGCCGGCGGCCGCGCGCTGGCGGGCCGCGACCGCGCGCCCCTGCGCGAAGGCGCCTGAACGAACAGGCGGGGCGGCCCTCGCGGACCGCCCCGCACGCCCGGCCCCGCCCCTCAGGCCGTCGCCGCCGCCGGCTCGACCTCCGGCCGGCTCACGTCGCGGAACAGCAGCATGTCCACCACCCGCGCCGAGGCCCCTTCGTAGAACCCGGTCTCCATTTCGAAGTCCGCCGGGTTGTGGAAGGTGCCGAACAGCATGTCGAACACGGGGAGATCCGCGAAGTTGTAGTAATGGACTCCGCGCCCGTGGTGGACGGTGTGGCTCTCCGGGCGCTGGACGAGATACCCCAGCCACCGGGGTGTCTTGATGTTGGCGTGCTGGAAGGCGCCGAGGAAGGTGATGGCGAGCACCAGGATGGTCGCCGCCCGGGCGTCCACGCCCACCACCACGACCAGGGCGAGGCTGCCGAGCAACGTCCAGCCGATCATGTCCAGCGGGCTGAAATAGAACGC
>DASWKZ010000287.1:0-15100 GCA_036396355.1 Alphaproteobacteria bacterium | reverse complement strand
CTTGTGGGCGCTGTCGATGCCGTCCACGTCGAAGCGGGGGTCGGCCTCGGCGTAGCCCAGGGCCTGGGCCTCGGTCAGCACGTCGTCGAATTCGCGGCCCGAATCGCGCATGGTGGTGAGGATGTAGTTGCAGGTGCCGTTCAGCACGCCGTAGATGCGGCCGATGCCGTTGGCCGCCAGCCCCTCGCGCAGCGCCTTGACGATGGGGATACCGCCGGCCACCGCCGCCTCGTAGTGCAGCGACGCGCCCTTGGCCTCGGCGAGGCGGGCGAGCGCGGTGCCGTGGTGGGCGAGCAACGCTTTGTTGGCGGTGACCACCGGGCGGCCCGCCCTGAGGGTCGCCTCGATGAGCTCCAGCGCGACGCCGTCGGCGCCGCCGATCAGCTCGACCACCGCGTCGATGCCGGGCGCCGTGGCCAGCGCGCGGGCGTCGTCGAACCAGCGGTAGGGCGAGATATCGATGCCGCGATTGCGCGCGCGGTCGCGGGCGCTGACGGCGGCGATGGCGATGGGGCGCCCACAGCGGAGGGTGATCCGTTCGGCCTGGTCCGCGAGCAGCGCCACCGTCGCCGAGCCGACGGTGCCGAGACCGGCGATGGCGATGTTCAGGGACTCGGCCATCAGGAGGCGACCGCCCGCTTGCCGTCCTCGTCGGTGATAATGCCGGCCCGGCGGAAGAAATGCCTGATGTTGCGCACCGCCTGGCGGATACGCTGGCGGTTCTCGACCAGCGCGATGCGCACGTGGCCGTCGCCGTACTCGCCGAACCCGATGCCCGGGGAGACCGCCACCTTGGCCTCGCGCAGCAGCAGCTTGGAGAACTCGAGGGAGCCCAGTTCCGCGAAATGCGGGGGCAGCGGCGCCCAGGCGAACATGGTGGCGGGCGGCGAGGGAATCTCCCAGCCGGCCTCGGCGAGGCCCCGGACCAGCACGTCGCGGCGCTCGCGATAGAGCGCGCGGATCTCCGCGACGCAGTCCTGGGGACCGTTGAGCGCCGCCGCCGCGGCGGCCTGAACGGGCGTGAAGGCGCCGTAGTCCAGATAGGACTTGATGCGGGTGAGCGCGTGGATCAGGCGCCGGTTTCCGGCGGCGAAGCCGATGCGCCAGCCCGGCATGTTGTAGGTCTTGCTCATGGAGGTGAACTCGACGGCCACCTCCTTGGCCCCGGGCACCTGCAGGATCGAGGGCGGCGGGTTGTCCTCGAAGTAGATCTCCGCGTAGGCGAGGTCCGACAGCACCCAGATGCCGTGCTCGCGGCAGAACCCCACTACTTTCTCGTAGAACGCGAGATCCACCACCATGGCCGTGGGATTGGCGGGGAAGTTGAGGATCAGCGCCGTCGGCGGCGGCGCCGAGTGGCGCACGGCCCGCTCGAGCCCCTCGAGGAAGTCGCAACCCGGTCCGATGGGCACGTGGCGGACGTTGGCGCCGGCGATGATGAATCCGTAGGGGTGGATCGGGTAGCTCGGGTTCGGCACCAGCACCACGTCGCCGGGCGTGGTCATGGCGAGGGCGAGGTTGGCCAAGCCTTCCTTGGAGCCGAGGGTGACGATGTTCTCCGACTCGGGGTCGATATCGACGTCGAAGCGGCGCTTGTAATAGGCCGCGTGGGCGCGGCGCAGGCCCGGGATGCCGCGGGAATTGGAATAGCGGTGGGTGCGCCCGTCCCGCGCCACCTCCACCAGCTTGTCGACGATGTGCTTGGGCGTCGGCCGGTCGGGATTGCCCATGCCGAGGTCGATGATGTCCTCCCCGGCGGCGCGGGCGCGCGCCTTCATGGCGTTCACCTCGGCGAACACGTAGGGCGGGAGCCGACCGATCCTGTGGAATTCCTCGTCCATGGTCACGATCCGCGCCGGAAGCGCCGCGCCTTTCGGCCCGGCCTGGCGGGCGATGGTTTAGCGACTCGGGCCCTAATAATCGAGATAAATCTCCGCCCGACGGTTGCCGGCCTCGCCCGCCGGCATGAACTCGTAATAGACCGGCTCGTTGTCGGCCCTGGCGGCGACGCTCACCTCGCTGGCCGGCACGCCCATGCGCACCAGGGCGCGCGCCACCGCATTGGCGCGGTCCATGGAAATGCGGAAATTGACGAGACGGTGGCGCATCGGGTCCACGTCCCGGGTACGGCTCGAGGCGTGGCCCACCACCCGCAGCCTGCCGCCGCGCTCTTTCTTCATTCCTACCACCGATCTCAATACCTTACGATCGTTTTCCGACAATCTGGACGAACCATTGGCGAAATAGATGGTCGCCGCGCGCTTCGACATCGACGCCAGCGGCGGCCGCGACGGCGCCGGCTCGGCGACCGCCGGGGCCGGCTGCGCCAGGCCGGCGAGGACCTCGTCACGCGTTCCGGCCTGGGGCGGGCCCGGCGGAGCGGGCCGGCTGAGGGCGACGGTGCCGCGGGGGGCCGCCGGCACCGGCATGGTGTTGCGGCGCACCGGCCCGGGGGCGGTGGCGTCCGTCCCGCCCGCCATGCCGGCGGGCGCCGTCGTCACCGTCGGTGCCGACTGGGCCAGGGCCTCCCGGTAGGTGCGGCGCAGGGTATCGTCGGAACCGGTCCCGCCCGAAGCGGACGCCGCGCCCGGCGGGTCGGGCAACGGCGGCGGACGCGTCTCCCCCCGGGCGAGCGGCGCGCGCGGGGTTTCGTCGCCGGCGGAGGCCATGCCCGGTGGCGCCGGCGGCGGCGTGATCACCGGCGGCGGATTGTCGCCCGGGCTCAAGGAAACATAGCGCGCGGATTCGCGGTCCGCCGCCAACCCCTCCTGGACCCTGCGCCGACCCTCGGGCGAGGCCACGTCGCGCGGCCGGTCGGGTACCGTCGCCAGATTGGGGAACTGCTGGTCGGCACCGGGGCCGGTCCCCTCCTTCGCCTTGGCCTCGGCCCTGGCCCGCGCCAACTCGGGATCCTCGTCGCGGAAGAGATCGGCGGTGCCCTCGTACCATTCGACGGGATTGGCCCAGTCGGGCACGCTGGAGCACCCGCCCAGAAGCAGGAGGCCCAGCACCGCCGAGGCCCCGGCGAATCCATGGCACCGTCTCGCCCTTGTCTTTCGCACGATCATGAAACTCCTCCGCCGCCGGGCCCCGCCCCAAAGGGGCCGCGTGGAACGTTCCGGCGCTCCCAGGCCGCCCGCGGCGTCCGGCCCGGCCCGGCATCCGCTCGCGGTCAATTCACGGGAAGTATTAGTTGAATTCGGCAATGGCGTAAAGGCGACTTCGGCCGGGCGCCCTGCCCCGCTACAGATATTTCCTGGAAAGCCCCACGTAATGCTCGGCGGAAACCCTGAAATAGGCGAGCTCGTCGGCGCTGAGGTCGCGCATGTACCTGGCCGGGGTCCCGGCCCACAGCTGCCCCTTGGGAATGCGCTTGCCGGGGGTGACCAGGGCGCCGGCCGCCACCATGGCCCCGGATTCGACGACGGCGCCGTCGAGCACCGTCGCCGACATGCCGACGAAGGCGCCGTCCTCGAGCGTGCAGGCGTGGAGCATGGCCCGATGGCCGATGGTGACGTCGCCGCCGATCAGGGTGGGCACCCCGTTCCAGTGCTCGCCCTCGGCATCGACGTGGATGACGGTGCCGTCCTGGACGTTGGTGCGGGGCCCGATGCGGATGCGGTTGACGTCGCCGCGTATCACCACCCCGTACCAGATGTTGGCGTCGGGCCCGATCTCCACGTCGCCGATGATCACGGCGGTCTCGGCGACGAACGCGCTGTCGGCGATCCTCGGGGCGATGCCGTTGAAGGGTCTGATCAGTCCGGCCATGGGCTCAGGGGAACAGCGGCTCCTGCTCCAGCGCCGTGGTCTCCGCCAGGCCCGAGACCAGGTTGAAGTTCTGCACCGCCTGGCCGGACGCGCCCTTCACCAGGTTATCGATGACCGACACGAGGATCGTGCGGCCCGGCAGACGATCGGGGAACACCCCGATCAGGCAATGGTTGGACCCCCGCACGTGACGCGTCGCCGGCACCGCGCCCTCGGGCACGATGCGCACGAAGGGCTCGTCGCGGTAGGCGTCCGCGAGCGCCGCGCGCAGATCGTCGGGGCCGGACCCACCCTCGGTGCGCACGTAGATGGTGGCGAGGATGCCGCGGTTCATGGGCACGAGATGAGGGGTGAAATTCACCGTCACCGCCGCGCCGGCCGCCTCCGAGAGGGCCTGATCGATCTCCGGCGCGTGGCGGTGGGCCGCGATCCCGTAGGCGTGGATGCCCTCCGAAACCTCGGCGAACAGGTTGGCCTCCTTCTCCGCCCGGCCGGCGCCGGAGACGCCCGACTTGGCATCGATGATGATGTCGTCGACGGAGACCATCCGGCCCTCGACGAGGGGCAGCAACGCCAGCAGCGCCGCCGTCGGATAGCAGCCGGGACAGGCGACGAGGCGGGCCGCGCGGACGGCGTCGCGGGCATGCTCGGTGAGGCCGTAGACCGCCTCCTCTTGCAGCGCCGGGGCGCGGTGGGGATGCCCGTACCAGGCCTCGTAGACGCCCGGATCCCGGAGCCGGAAGTCGGCGGACAGGTCGATCACCCTGAGGTGCCGGGGCAGCCCCGCCACCACCTCCTGGGTGGTGCCGTGGGGCAGTCCCAGGAACACCGCCTCGAGGCCGGACAGGTCGGCATCCTCGATGGAACTGAGCTTCGGCAGATCGACGCCGGCGAGGTGCGGAAATACCTCGCCCATCTCGCGCCCGGCCTTGCGGTCGGCGGTGACCGTCCTGATCTCGACGTTGGGATGATGGGCGAGCAGGCGGATGAGCTCGGCCCCGGTGTAGCCCGATGCGCCAAGGATGCCGACCGGCATGGCGTTGGTGCTCATGGTTATCGCACGCCTCTTTCCACTGGCGCCACGGCCCGCGTCACCGCGTTGCCGCGCGCCACAATACAGGACCGCTTCCCCGCAAGTCCATACGGCCCATGGGACAAGGGCGCCCCGCGGGACGACCTTTCCCTGACGGTTTCCCGCGGATCAGCGTTTGGAGAACTGATGGCTGCGTCGGGCCTTGTGGCGGCCGTACTTCTTGCGCTCGACCACGCGCGCATCGCGGGTGAGGAATCCCCCCGATTTCAGCACTTTCCTCAGCTCCGGCTCATAGAGCGTCAGGGCCTTGGAGATGCCGTGGCGCACGGCGCCCGCCTGACCCGAAAGGCCGCCGCCGGATACCGTGCAGGCCACGTCATACTGCCCGGCCCTGTCGGCCATGGCGAACGGCTGGTTGATCAGCATGCGCAGCACCGGCCGGGCGAAGTAGACCTCCGCCGCGCGGTCGTTGACGATGATGCGGCCGCTGCCGCGCTTGATCCATACCCGGGCGACGGCGTCCTTGCGCTTGCCGGTGGCGTAGGACCGGCCTTGGGGATCGATCTCAGGCTCGGGCAGCGCCTCGGGTTCGGCCGATGCCGCGGCGCCGGTGGCACCGCCGAGGTCCGCGAGATCGCTCAGGCTTCGCCCCTCGGCGCCGGCGGCAGACCCGGTCTCCCTTGGGGCCGCGGCGACCTTGTCGTCCTCTTCGGCCATGGCCTACTTGCTCCTCTTGTTCTTCCGGTTCATGGCGGCGACGTCCAACGGCTCCGGCTGCTGGGCCTCGTGGAGATGGGCGGCGCCGACATAAACGCGTAAATTCTTCATCTGCTGGCGGCCAAGGGGACCCTTGGGGATCATCCGCCGCACGGCGCTCTCCACCAGCCGCTCGGGGTGGGCGCCGTTGAGAATCCGCTGCGGGGTCGCTTCCCGGATGCCACCGGGATAACCGGTGTGGCGGTAATAGACCTTGTCGGTGAGCTTCTTGCCCGTGAGCCGTACCTTGCCGGCGTTGATCACGATGACGTTGTCGCCGCAGTCCATGTGCGGCGTGTAGGTGGGCTTGTGCTTGCCGCGCAGGCGCGTCGCGATCACCGCCGCCAGGCGCCCCAGCACCAGGTCCTCGGCGTCGATCAGCACCCATTTCTTGTCGATGTCCTTGGGCGTCGCGCTGAAGGTCTTCATCCTCGCCGTTCCTTGCTGGCCGCTGCGGGGGCGCCCGGCAGCCGAGGCGCGGAGTATGCCACTCGAATCCGGGCTGTCAACGGGAAAACCGTGAATTATCCGAACCTTATGGATGAGGTAATATTTTACAGGAGACCCCTATCCAAAGCGGTCGCCGCCCCTCTCCAGGGCCAGGATCACCGCCACCCCGTCCTCGATCCGGAATTCGAACCGGTAGGGCGGCCTCGGCGCAGGACCGCCCATGACCCGGCCGGCATGGGCCGGGTCGAAGGCGCTGCGATGGCACGGGCATACCAGCAGCGGGTTGGGAATCGATCGCGGGACGCCGTCGGGGAGGCCGAACGGAATCTCCTCGCCCGGCCGGAACAGATGGAAGCGGCAGCCCTCGTGGGGGCAGACGCGGCTCACCGCATAGAGGCCGTCGCGGGTTTCGGCATGGCCCGGGGTCTCCTTCGGGAGGCGGATGAGGTAACCCGGGAAGTCGCTCACCACCGGCCCGCGGCGATCCTCGACCAGCTTGTAGAAGGTGAATTCGGCGGCTGACCAGGGCTCCCGCACCCGGTCCAGCGGAATCCTGGGATTGGGCGGCACCTCGGGCGCGGCGGCCGCGGGCCGGGACCGCACGATCCCCCCGGCGGCGAGGCCGAAGGCGCCCGCCGCCCGCGCCATCAGTGCCAGAAAGCCCCGCCGTCGCAGGCCGGGCACGGTCCTCACAGGCCCTCGACCTCCGGCTGGACCCGGTATTCGGTGCCGAGGCCGCCCTCGTTGCCCGCCTTGAACCGCGAGGCGCCCTCGGGCAGACCGGTGACCACGATCTCCCCGTCCCTGACCTCGTAATGGAACTCGTAGAGCGGCTTCTTGGCCCTGGCACCCTTCGCCGGCCTGAGGCCGTTCTCGATCTCGAACAGGCTCAGGTGGCACGGACAGACGATGGCGGGTCGGGAATGGTCCTCGCCGGTCAACACCTTGAGCTCCTTCGGGTCGGTGATATAGACCGACTCGCATCGGGCATGGGTGCAGTGCAGGTCGACCACCATGTATCGACCCTTGTCGCCGCCGCCGCGCTTGGCGGCGACCTCTTCCGGGAGTCGGATGACCACTCCGGGAATGTTCTCTTTCACCTTTACCTTGCCGACCTTGCCGCGGCCGTCGGAGACTTCCTGCTCGATGGTCGTGGCATAGCGGAAAGTGACCGCGCTCCAGGCCCGGGTGAGATCGGAGAGCTTGGCGACGCTCGCCGAGCCGGCCGCCTGCACCCTGCGGGTGGCGCGCGCGACGAGGCCACCCGAGAGCGGCACCGCGGCCAGGAGCTTCAGGAAACGGCGCCGCGTCTCGGTACAGCGCGCGCAGGGCCGATGGATACGATTCAAGACTGACATGATGGCCTCCCCCGCCCCGAGGGGCGTGTCTTTGGTCGAAGGGAACGGCGCGGCACTCGACGCCGGCGCGCTCCCTCAGCTCAGCCGGACGATCTTCGAGTTGCCGTTGTCCGCGTACCAGACATAGCCCTCCTCGCAGCACACGATCTGGCGGACGCGGCTGCGGCGGAGCGGCATCGGGTATTCGGTGAACTTCCCGGTCTTGGGCTCGAACTTCGTCACCTGGTTGGCGATGAACTCCCCGGCGAAGATCGTCCCCGCCCCGTTGGAGGTGACGGCGTAGGCTCCCGCCCGCGGCGCCGCCGGCAGGTCGAATTCCTTCATCTCCTTGGTCCTGGGCACGATGTAGCCGATCTTGTGGGTGTTCCACTCGGTGAACCAGATCTTGCCCTCCGGATCGACGCAGAGTCGGCGGGGACCGGACTTCTTCGTCGGGGTCGGGTGTTCGGTCACGGTCTCGGCCTTGATGTCGATCATGCCGATGTACTCGCTTCCCACCGCGGCAAACCACATGTTGCCGTCGAAATCCACCTGCAGTCCGTAGGGACGAGACCCTCGCTTGCCCGCGAAGCGGGCCTGGTATTCCTTGGTGGCGCCCGTCTTGGGATCGAGCCGGACGATGGTGCTGAGCCACTCGTTGGTGCAGTAGAGATTCCCGTCCTTGCCCATCATCGGCGTGTGGATGCGGCCGACGCCGTTCCGCGCGCCTTGCCGTTTCCCGCCGGGGGGCACCGGGTATTCCTTGAAGGTCTCGGTCCTTGGGTCGAACCGCCCGATCTTGTCCTGGTTGGCCTCCGAGAACCACACGAAGCCGTCCTTGTCGACGGTGATGCCGTGGGGATGGGCGGCCGGCGTCGGGATGACCCACTCCTTCATCCGCCCGGACGCCTTGTCGAGCTTGCCGATGCGGTTGGCTCCGATCTCGACGAACCAGATGCCGCCACGGCCGTCGGGCGCGAGGCAATGGGGCGTGGCGTAGCTGGTCGGGATGTCGTACACCGTGAACTTGCCGGTGATTTCGCGAATCCCCGGCTTGAAGGATTCGAACGGGCCGGACCCGTCGGCCCGGGCCGGCGACGGGATCAGTGCCGGGAACGAGAGCGCGAGCCCCAAGACGGGAGCGGCGGCAAGACCACCGAGCACGTCCCGACGCGTGGTGGGAAGGTCGCCGGTACGCACACCGGTGGCCGGAGATGGAGGTCTAGGCATGGTCGTCTCCCTGTCGGTGCGGGATCACGCACGGGAAGCCTTGAGGAACGTTTTTGTTATCGGGCTTCAGTGGGAAATTAGACACCGGGGAAACCACCGGATCAAGATGGAACATCGGCAATGACGCCATCGGGCCGGGACAACGACCGCCGTGGATGCCACCCGCCGGCCCAGGGCCTCGCCACCCGGGCGGTCCATGGCGGCACGGCGCCCGATCCCGCCACCGGCGCCCGCGTGACCCCCATCTACCAGACCACGTCCTATGTCTTCCGCGACATCGAGCATGCGGCCCGCCTGTTCGACCTCGACGAATTCGGCCAGATCTATTCCCGCATCACCAACCCCACGGCCCAGGCGCTGGAGGGCAAGATGGCGGCGCTCGACGGCGGCGCCGGGGCGATCGCCTGCGCCTCCGGCCACGCCGCCCAGTTCCTCGCCTTCCTGCCGCTGATGGAGGCCGGCGACCATTTCGTCGCCTCGCGGCATCTCTACGGCGGATCGGTGACCCAGTTCGGCCACAGCTTCGCGCGGCTGGGCTGGCAAGTGAGCTTCGTGGACGCGACCGACCCCGAAAACGTGCGCGCGGCCGTCGGCGAGCGCACCAGGGCCATCTTCACTGAGAGCCTGTCCAATCCCGGCGGCATCGTCATGGATCTCGAGGCCCTCGCCGCCATCGCCCGCGACGCCAGCGTGCCGCTCATCGTCGACAATACGCTGGCGACGCCCGCGCTCCTTCGGCCCTTCGAGTGGGGCGCCGACATCGCCGTCTATTCCACCACCAAGTTCGTCGCCGGACACGGCAACGCCATCGGCGGGGTGATCGTGGATTCGGGCAATTTCCCCTGGGACGGGCGGTATCCCGCCCTGACCGCGCCCTCGACCGCCTATCACGGCATCCGCTTCGCCGAGCGATTCGGCCCGCTGGCCTACACGGTCTATGGCCACGCCGTGGGGCTCCGCGATTTCGGCCCGGCCATGGCGCCGATGACGGCGTTCCTGACGCTGACCGGCGCCGAGACCCTGCCGCTGCGCATGGCCCGCCATTCGGAGAACGCGCTGGCGCTGGCCTCCTGGCTCGAGGCGCGCCCGGAAGTCGCCTGGGTCTCCTATGCCGGGCTGGCGTCGAGCCCGTGCCGCGCGCTTGCCGGGAAATACCTGCCCCACGGCGCCGGGGCCGTCTTCACGTTCGGGCTCAGGGGCGGATTCGAGGCGGGGTGCAGGTTCGTGGAGGCCTGCCGGCTGTTCTCCCACCTCGCCAATGTCGGCGATACCCGCAGCCTCATCATCCATCCCGCCTCGACCACCCACCGCCAGCTCGGCGAGGAAGACCGCATCGCCGCGGGCGCCGGGCCCGACGTGATCCGCATCTCGGCGGGGATCGAGGACGTTGCCGACCTTATCGCCGATCTGGAACAGGCTCTTGCGGCGGCTTGCACGTGAGCGCGACCGGGGGCGCCGGCGCCCCTGGGCCGACGTCCGTCGCGCTCAAAGCCTCTGCCAGAAGGCCAGCATGCGCGCCCGCGTCCTCTGGTCGGGCATGCGGCCGATACCGGCTCCCAGGTTGTCCACCATGTATTCCGGCCGGTCGGTCCCGGGGATGGCGCAGGTCACCGCCGGGTGGCCCAGGATGAATTTCAGGAAGAACTGGGCCCAGCTCTTGCAGTCGAACTCGGCGGACCAGGGCGGGAGATCGTGCCCCTTGGCCTTGCGGAACAGGCGCGCCAGCCAGAATGGGCGGTTGACGAGGACGGCGATGCCCTTGTCGCGGGCCAGCGGAAGGATGCGCTCGGCGGACTCGGGCTGGCCGAGGGAATAGTTCACCTGGATGAAGTCGAGCGGCTCGCTCCTCATCAACTTCTCGAACCGTTCGTAGGCGCGCGCGTTGGAGATGGTGATGCCGGCATAGCGGACCTTGCCCGCCTCCTTCAGGCGGCGGATGGTCCGGAGCTGCGTACCCACATCCTTGATGTTGTGGACCTGGAGGAGCTCGATGCGGTCGGTGCCGAGCGATCTCATGGAGACGCCAACGCTGTCGATCCCCGCCTGTTCGCCGGAGGTGGATATCTTGGTCGCGAGGAACAGGCGGTCGCGCGCCCCGAGCTCGCCCACGAGGCGGCCCACCATCGGCTCCGACCGCCCATAGGTGGGCGAGGTGTCGATCACCTTGCCGCCGCCCTTGACGAAGGCATCGACCGTGGCCCTGAGGACCGGAACCTTGGGATCGTCCGGCGCGACATCATAGACGCGTGCGGTGCCGAGGCCGACCACGGGAATGCGCTCCCCACTCGAAGGAATGGGTCGTGTCGCTACCTCCGCCGCCAAGGCGGGGCCCCCCGGTCCGGCAAGGCCCGCGAGGCCGCCGGCGGCGAGCGCGCCTGCCGCCGCCACCGTGCCCTCGAGGAACGCCTTGCGGGTGACCACCGGGCCGCGGCCCGATGCGGATTTCGTCGTCATTTGCATACTCCCTTCCTTGTGTCTGGCTTCCTTGTGTCTGGGCCGCGCGGCACCATGGCTTCGCCGACCCTAATGCGCCGGCGCGGCGGCGACCGGGGCGCGGGCCAGGCCCTCCTGGCGCCGTCCGAGCACCAGCGCGAGCCCGATCCAGGCCGCCGCCAGCGGGACCGTCGCGGCGGCGATGGCGGAAAGCTCGAGGCCGAGGCCCTTGAGCCCCGTGAAAGCCCAGCCGCTGGCGGCATCGCCACCGCGGAAGATCACGGTGTCGATGAAGTTCTTGGACTTGTACTTGTCCTCCCGCGGAATCACCGTATACAGAATCTGGAGGGCCGGATTGGTGATGGCGAAATCGGCCGCCCGACGGAGCGCCTGGAACGCGACCACCACGGCCAGGATCGGCGCCACCGCCAGCGCGAGGAACCCCGCGAGCGTCACCGCCGGCATGAAGGCAAGTGCGGGGCCGACCCCGAAGCGCTGGATCAGGCGACCCGTCAGGAACAGCTGCACCACAAGGGTCGAGAGGCCGACCGCGAGATCTATGAGCGCGAAGATGCGCGTGCGCTCAGCGGGATCAGAGAACGCGCCGGCAACGATCTCGGCCTGCTGGAAATAGAGGAACGTCGCGGTGGCGGTCAACAGCAGGACGTGCAGGCAAATGAACAGCAGGTACGGCGACCGTGCAACATGCACGAAGCCGGCGAACATCCCGCCCCCGATCACTTGCTCGTCGGCCATGCGACCTGTACCCGTCTCGGAATTTCCGTTCGCGATCCTGGCCGAATCCGCGCAGCGCAGCAGTCCCCTGACGCACTGCACGGCGAGCTCGAGGAGCACCGCAGAGATCAGGAGGAGGTTCACCGGACCGAGGGGCACCGCCAGCACCGCCGTCACGGTCGGACCCAGAAGCGCGCCCGCCGTTCCCCCGGCGGCAATGAAGCCGAACAGGCGCTTGCCCTGTTCATTCGAGAACAGGTCCGCCATGAAGCTCCAGAACACGGTCACGACGAACAGGTTGAAGACGCTCACCCACACGAAGAAGGCACGCGCCACGTGGGGCGAAGTCTCCGTGACGGTCAGCAGCGCAAAGAAGATGAGGATGTTGAGAACAAAGAACCGATAGACCCAAGGTATGAAAACACGCCGCGGGAAGCGCGCAACGACCGCGCCGAATAGCGGCACCGCCACCAGCATGGCGACGAAGGTCGCGGTGAACATCAAATGCAGGTTGCGGACACCGCCGGCGATTCCCATCTCGTCGCGCAGCGGCCGCAGGACGTAATAGCTCGAGAGCAGACAGAAGAAATAGGCGAACGCCCAGAGCAACGCGCGCAGTTCATGGTCGCGCACGTTGACGACGCGCTCCACCGCGCCGATGACACGCCTTCCGATCCCTTGGAGCACCTAGCCTCCCTCAAGCATCGATTTCGTCCGGCCGTCATTGCACGAGCGAGACAGCTCCCGTCCGTCGCGGCCGTTGGCTCAATTCCCCGCTGAAACCCCGCCGGCGGGTGCCGCCTACTCCGCCGCTCCCGGCGCCGGACTGGCAAGAACCGCGGACTCCTCCTCCATCGGAAGCGCGGCGATGGCGACGACGACCACCGCGGCTGCGGCGGCGAGGACCGCGAATAGCCAAAAGAAGCCGCCGGTGGCGCCCTGAATCCACGCCACCAGCTGCACCGCCACCGGCGCGACGCCGAGGGACAGCACGAACTTGGCGCCGAACGCCGATCCGCGCCAGCGCTCCGGCGTGTAGCGCGCCATCAGGCAGTTCTCCGCCGGCAGCGAGCCCACGTTGAGCACCACCATGGCGATGGCCGCGGCGACGAACGGAATCCCGGTCCAGGCCGCCGCCGCGAACAGCAGCGGCACCTGGAATACGTAGGTCCAGAGATAGACCCATTTCAGCGGGTAGCGGTCGGCGAGCCAGCCGCCGATCAACTGGAGCGCGCCGGCGACGAGATAGATGACGGTGAACAGCACCCCGGCGCCGAGAGTGCCCGAACCCGCAATGTCCGGGACGCGCAGCGCCAGCGCCTTGGGCATGGCGACCTGGGTCGCCTGATAGACCAGGCCGCCGAGGAACACCGTCACCGACAGCACGAAGAACGCCCGCACCATGTCGGCGCGCGAGGCTGGCCGATGCGGCGTCCGGTCGATGCGTCCGTCGCGCACCAGTCCCGCGACGAGACATGCCAGGAGGGCAAGCCCGGTCGCCAACGCGATCGCGCCCGGAACGACGAACGCGGCGCGCCAGCTCACGAAATCGACGAACGCGGCGGCCACGAAACCGGCGAGCGCCACGCCCGCCGATCCGAACACGCCGAACACCCCGAGCGCCATCCCCCGATTGATGGCGTTCCGCACGAGCCACGCCATTCCCACCGGATGGTAGATCGCCGCGAACAGGCCCAGCGCCGCCAGCCCCGCCATCAGCGTCGTCGGGCTGTCGGCCAGTCCGCACGCGACGGTCGCCGCGCCGGCCCCGAGGAAGAACACCACCATCATGCCGGGCGCCGACCAGCGATCCCCGAGGAATCCCGCCAGCGGCGCCGCCACCCCGACCAGGAACGCGCCGAGGGTCCACAGGCCGATGAGGTCGGCGTACGGAAGCCCCCATTCGCGCTCGAGGGCCAGCACGATGGTGAGATAGAGCGCCACCAGAAAATGCATATAGGCGTGCCCGACCAGCGAGAATCCCTGTGAAAGGCGGGCGGATAGGGCCAGCACGGCGTGTTCCCTCAGTGAATCGGGCATGCTGCCGCGATGCGGCACCCGCTGCGTTATAGGGTGATCATGGCCGGTCCACAAGGGCGGCCGAGGCCACCGGGGCGGCCGGCACGGACTCAATGGGGACTTTAATGAAACTTGATATGCAATTGAAATTCCACAGAACTAACACCTTACGATCCAAGTGTCTCCACATTCGGCCCCTATGGGTGGGCGTGGACGGAGACGGCGGCGCCGGGCGATGCGGCCAGGGCGGTTACCGCCGCCACCGTCCGTTAACTCCCTTGCGTTATCCAATCGATCCATGCCCGAGAAACGGAATAGACCCATCGCCCCGACGAACCCGGAATCCGATCCCCCCGCAAAGCACGAGCAGGACGCCGACGTCGACGTGCAGCGCCTGGTCTATGACCCCGAGTACCGGGCCAAGGTGCGCGACCGCCTGAACAGGACAAGACGCGACCGCGGGAAAACCACGAATCGGCCCTGAAGGCGGTGGGTCCGGCGGACGGTCAGGCGCCCGTCTCGGCGGCGATCCAGTCGAGAAACGCCTCATTCCCGCCGACGATGGGCAGCGCCACCACGCAAGGCAGCGTGTAGCTGTGGAGCGCCCGGATCCGCTCGGTGACCGCCGCTACGCGCTCCTCCCGCGTCTTGGCGACGAGCACCGCCTCGGCGTCGTCCTGCAACTCGCCTTGCCAATGATAGAACGAGCGGACGCGGCCCAGCACGTTAGCGCAGGCGACGAGCCGTTCCGCCACCAGGGCCCGCCCGATCCGCGCCGCCTCCTCCTCGCTCGACGTGGTCACGTAGAGAACCACTGAACCCATCCTCGTCCTCCCCTGCAATATCGGGCCATGCGCCAGTCTAGGCGGTCGTGGCCGCCGCTGTCACGGCACCCCCTCCGGGCCCGAGATGACAAGCAGACCGTCTCCGCGTAAACTGCGGCCCATACGCCATATCCGGCCGACGGGAGGCCCGGGCCGTGGCCCGGGAGCGGCATGGACGCAGCGAATACCAATTTTCGGCTCCGCGACGAGCCCGAGCGGGGTTGTCTGCGCCCGACTGCGGCGCAGCGGGCGTGGCTCGCCCGCGGGCTCGACCAGCCCGGCGGCAAGCTGCCGCTGTTCGACAAGGAAGGCCGCCGCGTCTCGCCGCGCACGATCCGGTCCTGCATCGAGCAGGGATGGGCCGCGCCGTGGTTCATCAACCCGGTCAAGCCCGACTGGCTCGTCTGCAAGCTGACCGAGAAGGGCCGCGCGGTCGCCGCCTAGGGATCCCTCGCCTTCGCATGGCCCTCCTCCAGGCTGGCGGCGGCCGCCGCATCGGCCGTGACCGGCCC
>DASWKZ010000286.1:0-2941 GCA_036396355.1 Alphaproteobacteria bacterium | reverse complement strand
TAGCCCTGCATCTGGTCGCAGCCGATGGCGCGCAGGAAGTTGCACTGGCGCTCGGTCTCGACGCCCTCGGCCACCACCTTGAGCCGCAGGCTGTGGGCCATGGCGATGATGGCCTTGATGATGGCGGCGTCCTCGGGGTTGTCGGTGACCTCGGCGACGAAGGCGCGGTCGATCTTGAGGAAGTCCAGCGGGAACCGCTTGAGGTGGTTGAGGGACGAGTAGCCGGTGCCGAAATCGTCGATGGCGATGCGGATGCCCATGTTGTGCAGGAGGCACAGCGTGACGACCGCGTCGTCGGGATCGTGCATCAGGGAGCTCTCGGTGATCTCGAGGACCAGGGAGCGGGCGTCGAGGCCGCTGGCCTCCAGCGCGCCGGTGACGGCCTTGAGCATCTTTTCCTGGTGGAACTGGCGGCTCGACAGGTTGACCGAGACCGCGAGCGGCGGCCCCCCGGCCCGGGACCAGGACTTGGCGCGGGCGCAGGCTTCCTGCAGCACCCACTCGCCGATGGGCACGATCAGGCCGGTCTCCTCGGCGATGGGGATGAAGCGGGCGGGCGGGATCAGGCCGAGATCGGGGTGCTGCCAGCGCACCAGCGCCTCGACCCCGGCGATCTCGCCGGTCGCGGCGTCGATCTGCGGCTGGTAGTGCAGCACCAGCTCCTCGCGCTGGACGGCGCGGCGGAGGTCGTTCTCCAGCGTCAGGCGCTCCACCGTCGCCGCGTTCATGCCCACGGTGTAGAACTGGAAGTGGTTCCGGCCCTCCTCCTTGGCGCGGTACATGGCGACGTCGGCGTTGGTGATGAGGGAGTTGCGGTCGAGCCCGTCATTGGGGAACAGGCTGATGCCGACGGACGCGGTGGCGAACACCTCGTGGCCGTCGATGACGATGGGCCGGGACAGCTGGTCGATGATCTTGTTGGCGACCTTGGCGGCGTCCGGCGCCCCGGAGATGCCGGGCAGGATCACCACGAACTCGTCGCCGCCGTGCCGGCCCAGGGTGTCGCTGTCGCGGATGCAGGTACGCATGCGCTCGGCGACGCTGCACAGCACCTTGTCGCCGAAGGCATGGCCGAGGGTGTCGTTGACCAGCTTGAAGCGGTCGAGGTCGAGGAGCAGCAGCGCCACCTGGGTCTGCTGCCGGGTGGCCTGGGCGACGGCCTGGCTCAGGCGGTCGAGGAGGAGGTCGCGGTTGGGCAGGCGGGTGAGCGAATCGTAATTGACGAGGACCTGCAGCCGCCGCTCGGAGCGCTTGCGCTCGACGGCGTGGCGCAGCGCCCGGACCAGGGCCTTGCCGTCGGTGGCGCCCTGCACCAGGTAGTCCTGGGCGCCGAGCCCGATGGCCTCGCGCGCGGCGGTGTCGTCGTCGTGCTCGCCGAGCACGACCACCGGCGTCTCCTCGAGGATCTCGTTGACGGTCTGCACCGCGTTGGCGCCGGGCCGGCCGTCGCCCCTGACGGCGAGCAGGACCGCGTCGTAGCGGCGCGTCGCGGTGGCGCGGGCGGCGTCGGAGACGTCGGTGACGCTGACCACCGTGGAGCCGGGGGCGCCGCCCTCGCCGAGCATCGCCTCCACCAGCCGCCGCTCGGTGGGGCCGGCGCCGACCATCAGCACCGACAGCCGGCCCGCGGCGGCGCGCGGCAGGACGACGACCCTGGGGGAGGTCTCCGCCATCCCTCCCGCCTCCTATGGGTCGGCCCGCCCGGGGCCCGTGGTGGTGTCGGCTCTCGGCATGTCCGCTCCCGTGAAGTCTTCAAATATTATCCTAGGGCAGGAACTGTAATGATTAAATATAAATAAGGAATACTCTGTCTAAAATTTTAGTTAAATTTGTACTAACCCTCGCGCCCGCCAGGCGAGGTGTTTGTACCATCCCGAAAGTTGCGAATCTGTTAATGGCGGCGGGCGGTTTCCGGCGCCCGGCGGGCGGTTCCCAGGACGGCGGAACCGCATTAAGAAGGGGGCCTCACACCGGGGGGTGGGCCCCGGCGCCGGCGCGCGGGAGGAGACCATGGCGGAGACGGGGGAGAGCGGCACGGGGAAGGGCGGAATCGTCACCGCCGCCCTGGTGGTGATCGGCAACGAGGTGCTGTCGGGCCGCACCCGCGACGCCAACACGCCGTACCTCGCCGAGCGGCTGAACGCGCTGGGCGTGCGCCTGGTCGAGGTGCGCATCGTGCCCGACGACCGCGCCGCCATCGCCCGTGCGGTCAACGCGCTCCGGGCGAAGTGCGATTACGTGTTCACCACCGGCGGCATCGGCCCCACCCATGACGACATCACCGCCGGCGCCGTCGCCGCCGCCTTCGGGGTCCCGCTGAAGCCCCACCCCGAGGCCGTCGCCCGCCTCGAGCGCCATTACGGCGCCGACTTCAACGCCGCCCGCCGGCGCATGGCCGAGATGCCGGAGGGGGCCGAGCTCATCGACAACCCGGTGAGCGCGGCGCCCGGATTCCGGATCGGGAACGTCTTCGTGATGGCCGGCGTGCCGGCGATCATGCAGGCCATGTTCGAGGGCATCCGGCACCGGCTCGCGGGGGGCCGGCCGCTGATCTCGCGCACCCTGCGCACGACGCTGGCCGAGGGCGTGCTGGCCGCGCGCCTGGGCGAGCTCCAGGAAAAATTCCCCGACGTCGAGATCGGCAGCTACCCGACCATGGGCCGGCGCGTGCCCGGGGTGCGGGTGGTCTTGCGCGCGGTCGATGAGGCCCGCCTCGGCGCCGCCGTTTCGGAACTCGTCAAGGTGGTGGCCGGGCTCGGCGGCGAGGCCGAGGAGCTGGCCTTCACCTCGGCGGGGGAGAGGTGAGGGGATCACCCGCGCGATCGCCATGGCCGGGCTTGATCCAGCCATCCACTTCCGTTGCCTTCACAGGCGATTCTTGGATGCGCGGATCAAGTCCGCGCATGACGGGTGGGATTGTCTCGCTAATATCATCCCGTCA
>DASWKZ010000285.1:0-14311 GCA_036396355.1 Alphaproteobacteria bacterium | reverse complement strand
CGCTGGCGGAGCTGGGCTTCGTCCATCAGATCCCCAACCGCGGGGTGTTCGTGAAGCGGCTGGGTCGGTCGGACGCCATGGAGGTGTACGACCTCCGGGCGGGGCTGGTGGGGCTGGCGGGCCTGCTGCTGGCGCCGGCGGCGACCGAGCGGCAGCTCAAGGAGCTGCGCGGGCTCCTCGCGCGGATGGAGGGGGCGGCGGAGGCCGGGGACTTTACGGCGTTCTACCCGCTGAATTTGGAGTTCCACGCCTTCATCGTGGCGGCCACCGGCAACGGCCGGCTGGTCCGCATGTACCAGGGCCTGGTCAAGGAGTTCCACCTGTTCCGGCCCCACGGCCTGGTGCAGCGGGGCGCGCTGGTGGCGTCGAACCGCGAGCACCGCGCCATCGTCGCGGCGCTGGAGGGGCGGGATGGATGGGCCTGCTACGAGGCCAGCTTCCGCCACGTGCAGAACGGCAAGCAGCGGATGCTGACGGCCCTGGAACAACTGGCGGCGGAGGGCGAAGCGGGGGCCGAGGCGGCGGCGGAGACGCCGGCGCGCGGCCGCCGCAAGCCTCGCCCCGCCTCGTCGCCGGCGCAGGGGCCGCCGGCCTGAGGGGCCGGCGCCGGGGCGCGGCGGGCGCCCCGCCGCGGGCAATCATCCTATACGCGGAGGACAGGGAGTAACCGATGGCGGGTTCAGGGAAGATTCAGTTCGTCGATCTCGAGAAAATCGGGCCGGGCACGCCGGCCGGAAAGTATCTGCGGCTGTTCTGGCAGCCGGTGATGCGGGCCCGCGACCTGCCCCCGGGCCGCGCCAAGCCCCTGGAGATCCTGGGCGAGAAGTTCACCATCTACCGGGCGGACGACGGCACCGCGCGGGTGGTGTCGTTCCGCTGCCCGCACCGCGGCACGCCGTTGTCGCTGGGCTGGGTCGAGGGGGACACCCTGCGCTGCCGCTACCACGGCTGGAAGTTCGACGGCACCGGCCAGTGCGTCGAGCAGCCCAACGAGGACCGGCCGTTCTGCGACAAGGTGAGGATGCCGGTCCATCCCACGCTTGAGTATTGCGGCCTGATCTTCGCCTATCTCGGCGAGGGCGCGGCGCCGCCCTTCCGGCACTACCCCGACTTCGATCTTCCGGGGGTGACCGTCGCCGATCCGCCCGAGGTCCTGCCCTGCACCTTCTGGAACAAGCTCGACAACGACCACAGCCACGTGCCCTGGGTCCACCGCGCCACCGCCATCCGCAAGGGCCGCAACGACTACCTGGTGCTGCGCAAGGAGACGGTGGAGGAGACCCCCTACGGCTACATCAGCTGGCGCAAGGTCGAGGGCGAGCCGGTCGATTTCAAGGACACCGCCTATTTCTTCATGCCCAACGCGCGGCAGTTCTGGACGCCCACGCGGGCCAAGGGCTTCGAGGGGCGGATGGACCTCGGCGACACCAAGATGACGTGGACCCTGCCGGTCAACGATTCGACCTTCGTGTCCTTCGACGTGACCCACACGCCGCTCCAGGGCGCCGAGGCGCGGCGCTACGAGAAGGTCCGCCTCGAGCAGCAGGAGGCCGAGGCCGAGACCCGCTGGGACCTGGGCGAGAAGATCCTGGCCGGCGAGATGACGCCCGAGGACCTGCCCGACGAGCTCAGCGCGTACACCAGCTTCTCCATCGAGGACTACGTCACCCAGGTGGGCCAGGGGCCCATCGCCGGGCGCAGCAAGGAGCACCTGAGCAGCACCGACGTGAAGGTGGTGCTGCTGCGCCGGTTGTGGCTGCGCGAGGTCAACGCGCTGGCCGAGGGCAGGCCCTTGACCGAATGGAAGATCCCGATCGAGCCTTTCACCGCCTCGATGGCGAGGGCGTGAGCGGGCTCCTTCCCGCCGTTGCGGGCCCGGCGGGTGCCGCGGCGCGCCTTCCCGGGCGGCCGGGGGGCCGAGGCAGGGGCGGGGGACGCGGACATTCACCGATAACAGTGCAGGCAAGGGAGGCCATCATGTCGAGGTTGCGTACATTCGCAGGGTTTCTGTCGTTCATCGCCGCGGCCGCGGCGGCCGGGGCCGCATCCGCCCAGGACGCCGATTTCTACAAGGGCAAGAGGATCACGCTGATCGTCGGGTTCAACCCCGGCGGCGGCTACGACACCTATGCCCGCGCCGTGGCGCGCCATTGGACGAACCACATCCCGGGCCAGCCGAGTTTTGTCATCCAGAACATGCCGGGCGCGGGCAGCCTGATCGCCGCCAATCACCTCTTCAACGTGGCCGCCGGGGACGGCACGGTGCTCGGCGCCGTCAATCCCAACATCGCCAGCACCTCGCTGCTCAAGCCCGGCCGCGCCAAGTTCGACCTTCGCCAGTTCCACTGGATCGGCAGTCCCGAGCGCCTCACCATGGTGGGCGCGGTCTCCGGCACGGCCCCGGTGCAGACCCTGGAGGCGCTCAAGACCCGGGAGATGATCGTCGCCGGGGCGGGCAGCGCCACCGTCCTGCTGCCGACCGTCGGCCAGAAGCTGCTCGGCCTCAAGTTCCGGGTGATCTCGGGCTACCCCGGGACCAAGGGCAGCATGCTGGCGATCGAGCGCGGGGAGGTCCACGGCGCCGCCATCTCCTATACCAGCTTCAAGTCGGGCTACGGGGCGCAAGCCAAGGAGGGCAAGCTCAAGCTGTTCACCCAGTTCGGCCTGCGCCGGCACCCGGAGCTGCCCGACGTGCCGATGATGGTCGACCTCGCGACGGACAAGGACCAGCGGACGGCGCTGCGCTTCGTGCTCGCCTATCAGGAGATGGGCCGGCCCACTATCGCGCCCCCGGGCGTGCCGGCCGCGCGCGTGACCGCGCTGCGCCGCTCCTTCGACGCCGTCATGAAGGACCCGGCGTTTCTCGCCTACGCCAAGAAGCACCGGCTCGACATCGACGCGGATTACCCCAAGGGGGAGGAGCTGCAGGAGACCGTGGCGGAGATCTACGCGACGCCCGCGAGCGTGATCGAACAGCTGCGCAAGCTCGAGTTGCAATAGCCCCGGCGCCGGCGCGGCCGGTCGATCGGGGCCCGGGCCGGCGTGGGGCCGGTTCGCAAAACAGGAACGGGAGAGCCAACATGAGACCATGGACGACATTGGGGACGACATTGGGGACGACATTGGCCGCCGGCGCCGCGATCGCCGCCCTGGCCGCGCCGGCCGCGGCGCAATCGCCGGCGGAGTTCTACAAGGGCAAGAATCTCACCGTCGTCGTCAGCGCCGGCACCGGCGGCGGCTACGACACCTATGCCCGTGCCTTCACCCGCTTCTTCGAGCGCCACGTGCCGGGGAAGCCGAGCGTCATCGTGCAGAACATGCCGGGCGCCGGGGGCCTGCGCGCGACCAACCACCTGTTCACCACCGCCGCCAAGGACGGCACCGTGATCGGCACCGTCCACAGCGCCATGACCATGGCGCCCCTGTTCGGGCAGAAGAAGGCGCAGTTCAAGCCGCGCGAGTTCGGCTGGGTCGGCAACATCAGCTCCGAATCGACGATCTGCGTGGCCTGGCACACGGCCTCGGTGAAGACCGCCCAGGACCTGCTGGAGAAGCCGTTCATCGTCGGCTCGACCGGGGCCGGCGCCAACATGTCGCGCTTCCCCAAGGTCCTGAACGCGGCCGTCGGCACCAAGATCAAGGTGATCGAGGGCTACAAGGGCGGCAGCGACGTGGTGCTGGCCATGGAGCGGGGCGAGGTCGAGGGCCGCTGCGGCTGGACCTATTCGGGCCTCCTCTCCACCCACGGCGAGAACTACAAGGCCGGGCGCATCCGCATCCTCCTCCAGGCGGCGATCGAGAAGGACCCCAACATGCCCGACGTCCCGATCATCACCGACTTCGTCAAGAGCAAGCTCGACCGCGACGCGCTCAAGCTGATCTTCGCGACCGCGGTGATCGCGCGGCCGGTGCTGGCGCCCCCGGGCGTCCCGGCCGACCGGCTGGCGGCCCTGCGCGCGGCCTTCGACGCGACCATGAAGGACCCCGAGTTCCTCGCCTATGCCGAGAAGAACCGGCTCGAGATCCGGTCGATGAGCGGCAAGGCCGCCGAATCGCTGGTCCGGGAGTTCTACGATTCGCCGACCGAGGTGGTGGCCCGCGCCACCGCCATCCTCGGCGCCGCTCAGGGGCCCAAGAAGGGGAAGAAGAAGTAGGGGTAGGGTGGCTCGGGCCCGGCGACGGGTGGCGACGGCCGCGACAGGCAAGGCCCCTGCGGCCGTCGCCGAGCCATTTCCCCCGCCCCGCGGCGATGGGGGGGTCGCGCCAAGCGCAGCGTGGGGGGTGACACGCGCATCCACCACAGCGGATAGTAGGGCGGGTTTCCATTTGGTGGGACCACCCCCCTCACCCGGCTCCGGGCCTTCGCCCGCCGAAGGGCTTCGGCCGCGCAGGCGGGTAGGCGCGGGCCCCCGAACAAGTCGGGGGGTGCGCCGCGCCAACCCTTCTCAACCCTCTCCCCCCGCTTGCGGGGGGAGAGGGAAGGGTGAGGGGGGTGGTCCCACCAAATGGAAACGTGTCTAGGTCGGAAGATTCCGCGCTGCGCTATTTCACCGCCATCATCCGCTCGACCGCGGCGCGGGCGCGTTCGGCCACGTCGGCCGGAATCTCGATCCTGGGCTCGAGCGTCTCGAGCGAGCGCAGGATCTTGGGCAGCGAGATCATCTTCATGTAGGGACACAGGTTGCAGGGCCGCACGAATTCGATCTCCGGCTCCTCGGCGGCGACGTTGTCGCTCATGGAGCACTCGGTGACCATGAACACGTGTTTCGGCTTGTGCTCGCGCACGAAATTGATCATGGCCGAGGTGGAGCCGACGAAATCGGCCTCGGCCAGCACGTCGCCCCGGCACTCGGGATGGGCGATCACCGCGATGTCGTCGTACATCCGGCGGTATTCCCTGATCTCGTCGGCGGTGAAGGCCTCGTGGACGACGCAGTGGCCCTTCCACGGGATGATGCGGACCTTGGTCTGGGACGCGACGTAGGCCGAGAGGTACTCGTCGGGGATCATGATGACCTCGTCGACGCCGAGGGACTCGACGACGCGCACGGCGTTGGACGACGTGCAGCAGATGTCGGATTCCGCCTTCACCTCGGCCGAGGTGTTGACATAGGTCACCACCGGGCGGCCCGGGTAGTTTTCCTTCAGGGCACGCACGTCGGCGCCGGTGATGGAGGCGGCCAGGGTGCAGCCCGCGCCTTCGTCCGGAATGAGGACGGTCTTCTCCGGATTGAGGAGCTTCGCCGTCTCCGCCATGAAATGGACGCCGGCCAGCACGATGACGTCGGCGTCGGTGTCCTGGGCCATGCGTGCCAGCGCCAGCGAATCGCCGGTGACGTCGCCGACGCAATGGAAGATCTCCGGCGTCATGTAGTTGTGGGCGAGGATGACGGCGTTGCGCTTCTTCTTGAGGCGGTTGATCGCCGCCACCAGCGGCGCATGCACCGGCCACTCGACCTCGGGGATGACGTGGCTCACCCGCGCGTAGGCGCCCGCCGTCTCGCGGGCGACCTCGTCGGTGTAGGTGAGGGTTTCCGTCATGCTCATCGCACGGGCTACTCTGGACCTTGCGTTTCAAGGGATATGGGAGCCGCCCTCTCGGCGGATCCTCGTCGTCTAAATGTAGGCAGCGGGTCCCCCCCGCCGCAAGGGCCTTCCTGGAGGAGGGTGACTCCCTTACGCGCCGCGGATTTCGCGGGATTCCGGCCGGGCCTCGAGGGCGGCGGCGATGCCGCCCTGGAGGCTGCGCGCCCACATCCAGCTCAGCACCAGGATCACGCCCGCCCCGGTGACCGTCCAGGGCAGCCCCGCATGGTCGGCGATCCAGCCGATGAGGATGGCGCCGAAGGCGGGCGTGCCGCGCCACACCGCCGTGTAGAGCGACATCACCCGCCCGCGCACTTCCGGCGCCACGGCGATCTGCAGGAGGGCCTGGATGCCGGTTCCGGTCACCGTCTGGGTGAACCCAACGACCGCGAGGAACGCGACGCCGAGCCAGAACCAGTCGGTGAGGCCGAAGATCGCCGTCGCCACCCCCATCACCATGGTCATGAACACCACCACCACCGTGAGTCCTCCGGCGGCCCCCCGCCGGGTCAGCCAGATCGCTCCGGCGAGGCCGCCCACGCCCACCGCCGACAGCAGCCAGCCGAGGCCCTCGGGGCCGCGCCCGAACACGTCGTCGGCGAATCCCGGCAGCATTTCGGGCACCGGCCGCCCCGCGACCGACGTCAACACCAGCAGGAGCAGCATGGGGCCGATGCCCGCGTGCCGCGCGGCGTAGCCGAGGCCCTCGCGCGCCTCCCTGAACATGCCCTTGGGCTTGCGCGCGATGTCCTCGGCATGGACTCCGTGGATGCGCAGGAGGTTCAGGAGATGGGCGAGGAAGGCCGCGAAGTTCAGGAAGAACACGGTTGCCACCCCGAACGGTCCGATCAGCACTCCGGCCAGGGCCGGTCCCGCGGCGCGCCCGAGGTTGAAGACGGTCGAGTTGATGGTGATGGCCGTGCCCAGGTCTTCCCTCGGGACCAGGGTAGGGTAGTAGACCATCCGTGCCGAGGTCGAGAAGGGCTGGTTGATGCCGGTGATCAGCGCAAGCACGAACAGGCCCCAGATCTCGATGATCCCGGCGGCGGTCATGGCCCACAGCACCGCCGCGTGGACCATGATGATGGCCTGGGTGAGCCGCATCATCCTCACCGCGTTCACGCGATCGGCGATGACCCCCGACAACGGGGAAAGGAACACCGACGGCAGCAGGTCGGCGGCGGCGATGATGCCGAGCCAGCTCGGCGAGTGGGTCAACTCCCAGGCCAGCCAACCGATGCCGGTGCGTTGCGCCCACAGGCTGAGCAGGGCGGGCAGCAGCGTGTAGTTGAACAGCCGGTGGTCGCGGTGGCGGAGCGCCGCCGCGACGTGGCCCCAGTTGCCCGAGCCGATCATCGTCCGGCGGGCGCCGCCGTGGCCGGCGCCTCTGTCTCGAGCGCACCGCGCATGGCGGCCGTGCGGCGCGTCATGACCGCCCACAGGAGGATGCTGAATGCCGCCGAGACCGCCACCGGCCACGGCAGGCCGGTGTATTCGGCGACGGCGCCGAGCACCAGGGTCCCCGCCGCGGGCGCGCCCTGCTGGATCACCGAATAGATGGACATCACGCGGCCCCGGATCTGCCCTTCCACCGCATTCTGCATGAGATTCAGCGTGCCGATGCTGGTGTTGTTCATGGCGAACCCCGCCACCACCAGCAGGGCGACCCCGGCCCAGAACGAATCCCATGCCGCGAAGGCGAGGCAGGAGACGCCCATCAAGCCAATGTTGCCGACGACGATGGCGGTCATGCCGCGCACGCCGTCGCGGGCGAGGAAGTAGAAGCCCGACAGCGTCGCGCCGAGCCCCATGGCCGCCGTCATCCAGGCGAGGCCCTCGGCGCCGCGCGCGAACACGCCGTCGGCGAAGCCGGGCAGGAGGTCGGGCAGGGCGCGGCCGGTGAAGGCGGTGACGGCGAGGACCAGGAGCACCGGGCCGATGCCGGGATGGCGCATGGAATAGCGTACGCCCTCGGCGATGTTGGAGAGCATGCCGCCCCCCATTCCGGGCGGCGCCTCCGTCCGCACCGTTTTCACCGTCAACAGTGCGGCCAGGAACACGACGAAGGTCGCCGCGTTGAACACGAAGGCGGGCCCGATCCCGAGATTGACGATGATGAGGCCGGCCATGGCCGGCCCGACGAACCGCGCGACGTTGAAGATGAGCGAGTTGATGGCGATGGCCGGCGTCAGGTCCTCGCGCGGGACCAGGTTGGGCACCAGCGCCAGCCGCGAGGCCGTGTGGTAGGCGTGCATGACGCCCAGCATCAGGGTGAGCGCGAACACCACCCAGATGGTGGCGAGGCCCGCGTAATAGAGCGCCGCCATGGCGATGGCCTGCGCCAGCATCGCCACCTGGGACCAGACGTGGAGCCGCAGCCGGTCCATGCGGTCGGCGAGGTCGCCCGCCAGCGGCGAGAAGACCATCATCGCGAACATGTCGGAGAACGCGATGACGCCGAGCCAGGCGTAGGAGTGGGTGATCTCCCAGGTCAGCCATCCCAGGGCTACCCGGTGGACCCAGGTCCCCACCAGGGAAGCCACGCTGCCGACGGTGTAATAGCAGTAATCGCGGTGACGCATGGCCCGGACGAACCCGGCGAGGGGATTGCCGGCACTCATCGGGCGTCCAGGTGGCAGCCTGGCGGGCGGCGGGCCCCGCCACCCGCGCAGCCGCGCGGTCTCGGATCGGTCATGGTCCTTCCCGGGCCAGGAATTTTCTATTCCGCCGCGGACCGGCCGGCGGCCGCGCGTTCGAGCGCACCGAGGATGTCCCGCCGGCGCCGCGCCGCCTCCGCGCGGGCCGTCTCCTTGACGTGGCCGAAGCCGCGCACGGAGAGCGGCAGGCTCAGGAGCTCCTGGCAGAGGCCGTGGGTGCCGGACGCGAGCAGGCGCCCGATGCGTTCGAGGTCCCCTTCATACTCCGCGCGCTGGGCCCGCTCAAGCCTGCGGTCGGCGGTGCCCCGGAACGGATCGAGCATGGTTCCGCGCAGGGGCCGGAGCGCGGCCACGGCCCGGAGCGCGCCCCGGAAGGCGGGCCCGAAGCGCCGTTTGCGCGGCCTGCCCGTGAGGGGATCGCGCCCGGCGATGAGCGGTGGCGCCATGTGGTAGTGCACGCGGTAGTCTCCCTCGAAGGCCCCGGCCAGCGCGGCATCGAAACTGCCGTCGGTGAACAGGCGGGCGACCTCGTATTCGTCCTTGGCGGCGAGCAGGCGGAAATAGGAAAGCGCCACCGCCCGGGCGAGGCCGTCCCGCCCCGGTGCGCGCCGGCGCTCGAGCCGGGCCACGGCGTCGACCGCCTGGCGGTAGCGCCGGGCGAGGGCCGGGCCGCCATAACCCGCGAGGAAGTCCGCCCGGCGCGCCACGATCGCCTCGAGGTCCGGCGCCGGGGGGCGAGCCTCGTCGGCCTCGAGCCCGGCCGCGCCGCGCACGGCCGCCAGGTCCAGCGCCGCCCGGCGGCCCCACAGGAACGCCTCGCGGTTGGTGGCGGCCCCGGTGCCGTTGAGTTCGATGGCCTTCAGCAACGCCGCCTCCGAAACCGGAACCAGTCCTTTCTGCCATGCGAGCCCGAGGAGCAGCACGTTGGCGGCCATGGCTTCGCCGGTGAGCCGCGCAGCAAGGCGGATGGCATCGGCGGTGGTGACGTGTTCCCGGCCCGCCCGGCCGGCCACCGCGGCGAGCAAAGAGGCGGCCGGGAACGGGCGGTCGGGATCGGTGAGGACGGCGCCGGTAATGGTCTCCTCGGTGTTGAGGACGATGGCGGTGCGGCCGGGATCGACGGCGCCGAGCTGGGGGGTGTCGGCCGCCACCACCAGGTCGCAGCCGATCACCAGGTCCGCCTGGCCATCGCCGATGCGCGCCGCATGGATGGCGCCGTCCGCCGCCGCCAGCGTGACATGGCTCGCCACCGCGCCGCCCTTCTGGGCAAGCCCGGTCTGGTCGAGCACCACCGCCGCGCGCCCGTCGAGATGGGCGCCAAGCGCGATCAGGCGGCCGACGGTGACGACGCCGGTGCCGCCGATGCCGGCGACGAGCCCGCGCCACGGCCGGCCGAGGGCGGGCGGCGCGGGCGCGGGGAGGGTGGCGAGGTGGGCCGGCACCTCCGGCGGGCCTTCGCGGACGTGCCTGCGCGGGCGGCCGCCCTCGACGGTGACCAGCGCCGGGCAGAAGCCGTTGAGGCAGGTCTCGTCCTTGTTGCAGCTGGCGGGGTCGATGCGCCGCTTCTCCCCGAACTCGGTCGCCACCGGGACCACCGAAAGGCAGTGGGATGCGCGCTGGCAGTCGCCGCAACCCTCGCAGACGAGCTCGTTGATGAAGACGTGGCGGGCGGGATCCTCGAGGGTGCCGCGCCGGCGCCGGCGGCGCTTCTCGGCGGCGCAGACCTGGTCGAAGATGAGCACCGAGACCCCGGGAGCATTGGCGAGCTCGGCCTGGGCGCAGTCGAAGCCGTCCCGTCCCATCACGGCGACGCCCGCGGGGAAGGGATCGCTCCGCGGATAGCGGCCGGGCTCCTCGGCCACCACCACGATGCGCGCGACCCCCTCGGCGGCGAGCTCCCGGGCGATGGCCGGCACGCTGAGCCCGCCCTCCACCTTCTGGCCGCCGGTCATGGCCACGGCGTCGTTGAACAGCAGCTTGTAGGTGATGTCGACGCCGGCGGCGATGGCGGCGCGGATGGCCAGGAGCCCCGAGTGGTAATAGGTGCCGTCGCCGAGATTGGCGAAGACGTGCCCGGTCTCGGTGAACGGCGCCTGGCCGATCCAGGTCGCGCCCTCGCCGCCCATCTGGGTCAGCGTCAGGGTGTTGGGGTCGGACCACAGCGCCAGGGTATGGCAGCCGATCCCGGCCAGCGCCCGCGAGCCCTCGGGCACGCGGGTCGAGGTGTTGTGGGGGCAGCCCGGGCAGAAATGGGGCGGGCGGCGCAGCGCCGGCGCGGGCGGTGGCGGGGCTTCCGGGACCGGCGCCGGGCCGCGGCCGGCTCGGTCCCCGGACAGCCCGAGGCGGGCGCGCAGCATTCCCGCCACCAGGCGCGGCGTGAGCACCCCCGCCGCCGGCAGCAGCGCCCCCGCCTGCCCGGTCTTGCCGAGGATGCGCGGGCGCGCGGCGGTGGGCGCGTCGTAGAGGAGGTCGCGGAGCTGGGGCTCGATCAGGGGCCGCTTCTCCTCGACCACGAGGATTTCGGCGAGCCCGTGGGCGAAAGCGCGCACGGTCTCGGCATCGAGCGGCCAGACCAGCGCCGGCTTGAGGAGGCAGAGCCCGAGGTCGCGGGCCTCGGCCTCGCCGATGCCGAGGAGTGTGAGCGCCTCCCGCGCGTCGGCCCAGGCCTTGCCGGCGGCGACGATGCCGATACGGCTCCCGGGCGTTCTCCACAGCATCCGGTCGAGGCCGTTGGCCTTGGCGAAGGCCCGCGCCGCCGCCGGCTTGGGGCCGGCGAGGCGGCGCTCCTGGTCGCCCAATCGGTCGGGCCAGCGGATATGGAGTCCGCCCGGAATGTCCGGGGTTGCCGCGTCGGCGAATGGGTAGCGCGCGAGCCCGGCATCGACGGTCGCCGCCTGCTCGATGACCTCCGAGGGGCATTTGAGGGCAACCCAGCAGCCCGAGGCGCGGGACATCGCCCAGCCGGCGACGGCGAGGTCGAGGACGTCCTGGACGCCGGCGGGCGCCAGCACCGGAATCTGGGCATCGACGAAGGCGAATTCCGACTGGTGGGCGGTGGTCGACGAGATTCCGGCATGGTCGTCGCCGGCGACCGCCAGCACGCCCCCCAAGGGCGCGGTGCCGGCGAGGTTGGCGTGCTTGAACGCGTCGCCCGAGCGGTCCACGCCGGGGCCCTTGCCGTACCACAGCCCGAACACGCCGGCCACGCGCGCGCCCTCGAACAGGCCCACCTGCTGGCTGCCCCAGACGGCGGTGGCGGCGAGCTCCTCGTTGACGCCGGGGCGGAAGCGGATGTTGCGGGCTTCCAAGGGCGCGCGGGCGGCGGCGAGGTCGCGGTCGAAGCCGCCCAAGGGCGAGCCGCGATAGCCCGAGACGAAGCCGCCGGTCGCCTGCCCCGCGGCCTCGTCCAGCCACGAGCGGGTAAGCAGGGCACGCACCAGCGCCTGCCCGCCGGTGAGCAGCAGGCGCTCCCGGTGGCGCTCGTGGCGGTCCTCGAGGCGGACGTCGTCGAGGGGCATGGGCGGCGGTTCCCTCCCTGTCGGCCTACTACCTAGCGCCCCGCCGGCGTGGGCGCAATCGCGGCGCCCCCGCGCCGAGGGTGATTTCCGGCGCCGGGCGCGCTATATGGGGGCACCCCAGGCAGCCCGGAAAGGCCCCTCCCCATGACCGTGCTGGTAACCGGCGCCGCCGGCTTCATCGGCTACCACGTGGCCGAGGCGCTGCTCGCCCGCGGCGAGGAGGTGATCGGGGTCGACAACCTGAACGATTATTACGACGTCGCCCTCAAGAAAGCGCGCCTCAAGCGTCTCGAGGCCCATACGGGATTCCGCTTCCAGGAACTCGACATCGCCGATGAAGGGGCGATGGTGGAACTGGCGCGCAAGCTCCGCGGCGACACCGGCATCATCCATCTCGCCGCCCAGGCCGGGGTGCGCTATTCCCTCATCGATCCGGGCGCCTACATGCGGGCCAACGTCAGCGGCCACCTCGACATCCTCGAGATGTGCCGGCACCTCGATGGGCTGACCCATCTGGTCTACGCCTCCTCGTCCTCGGTCTACGGCGGCAACGTCAAGCTGCCCTACGCCGAGGACGACCCCGTGGACCATCCGGTCTCGCTCTATGCCGCCACCAAGAAGGCGGACGAGCTGATGAGCCACTGCTACAGCCACCTGTTCGGCATCCCGGCGACGGGGCTGCGGTTCTTCACCGTCTACGGGCCGTGGGGCCGCCCGGACATGGCCTATTACCGCTTCACCGAGGCGATCTTCAACGGCGAGACCATCCACGTCTTCAACCACGGCGACATGCGGCGCGACTTCACCTATATCGACGACGTCGCGCCGGCGGTGCTCGCGGCTTTGGATCGCCCCCCGGAGGCGCGCGGCGGCGCCGTCCGCCACCGCGTCTACAACATCGGCCACGGCCGGGCGGAGCCGCTGATGCGCTTCATCGCCGTCATCGAGGACGCGGTCGGCCGCAAGGCCAACATCCAGATGGCGCCCATGCAGCCGGGCGACGTCAAGGAGACCTACGCCGACATCGCCGCCATCCGCCGCGACCTCGGGTTCGAGCCCAAGACGGGGATCGAGGAGGGGATTCCGCTGTTCGTGCGCTGGTACCGGGACTACCACGGCGTTTAGGTCGTGGACTCCAAATCACAATGATCGTCATTCCGGCCGTCAGGCGAGCCTGGAAACCCTTGGGATTTCCGGACCGCGAGCCTTGCGAGCCGGAATCCGCAAGCCCGGGCGCGGATCGTTCCGTCCCGTCGCGGGGCGATGGCGGCGTCCCCCGGTTGGTGGTAGATTCCCCGGCATCCGTTTCGCCTTTCCCGCCGCCGGCCGGCGGCGGGTGATCTTCTGGGAGGAAGGACATGTCGATGATTGGTTTCAGGCTCCCCGCGCGTGCTGCGTTGGCGGTTGCGCTCGCCTCGCTCATGCTTCCGGTCGCGGCGAAGGCCGACCCGGCGGCGTTCTATCGCGGCAAGACGGTCACCATCCTCATCGGCTTCGGCGCCGGCGGCGGCTACGACACCTATGCCCGCGTGCTGGCGCGCCATTACGGCCGCTTCATTCCCGGCAACCCGACCGTCATTCCGCGCAACATGCCGGGCGCGGGCGCGCTGCTGGTGGCGAACCACATCTTCAACGCGGCGCCCAAGGACGGAACGGAGATCGGCCTGGTCGCCGCCTCGACGATCATGGAGCCGCTCTTGGGCAACGAAAAGGCGCGCTACGCGGGCAAGGAATTCACCTGGATCGGCTCCATGACCAAGGAGATCAACTTCTGCGGCCTCGGCAAGGCGGCGGGCGTGAAGACCTTCGACCAATGGCGCAAGTCGGGCAAGACGCTCACCTTCGGCGCCACCGGCCCGGCCGCCATCACCTACCAGTATCCGCTGATCATCAACAACATCCTGGGCGCCAAGGCCAAGCCGCTTCCTGGCTACAAGGGCACCAAGGAGGTGAGCCTCGCGATCCAGCGCGGCGAGGTGGACGGCATGTGCGGCCTGTTCATCTCCTCGATCCAGTCGCAGTACCAGGGGCTCGTGGATTCCGGCGAGTTGACCCTCGTCGTGCAGATGGGGCCGCAGAAGACCGACATGTTCGGGCCGGTGCCGAGCGTCTACGACTTCATCAAGAGCGACGTCGACAAGCAGGTGTTCGACGTGCACTTCGGCCAGCTCCTGCTCGCGCGGCCGTTCATCGCGCCCCCGGGCGTGCCGGCGGACCGCGCCAAGGCGTTGCAGACGGCCTTCATGGCGACGCTAGGGGATGCGAAGTTTCTCGAGGACGCCAAGAAGACCCGGGTCTCCATCAATCCGGTGACTGCGGAGGAGGCGATGGCGCTGCTCGACAAGTTCGCCGACTTCCCGAAGGAGGCCTTCGACGCCGCCAAGAAGGCCATCGGGCGGTAGCGGCGCGCCTCCGTCCGTTCCGATTGAGGCCCCCGCCCCGCCGGGCGGGGGCCTTCTTTTCCCTACCGATAGAGCGCCTCGAGGCGGTCGCCGTAGCGCTCCCGGAGCACGTGGCGGCGCACCTTCATGGTCGGCGTCATCTGGCCGT
>DASWKZ010000284.1:0-12806 GCA_036396355.1 Alphaproteobacteria bacterium | reverse complement strand
ATTCCCGTCAACGGACGGACAGCCGCGGCGCGGGAGATCGTCCATGCTTTCGAAGGAAGAGAATGATCTGCTGACCCGGGTCGGTCCCGGCACCCCCATGGGCGAGCTGATGCGCCGGTATTGGATACCGGTGGTGTTTTCCCACCAGATCGCGGAGCCCGATTCGCCCCCGGTCAGGGTGAAGCTGCTCGGCGAGAAGCTGGTGGTCTTCCGTGACAGCGAGGGCCGCGTGGGGCTTCTCGACGAGCGTTGTCCCCACCGCACCGCATCCCTGTTCTACGGGCGCAACGAGCAAAGGGGCCTGCGCTGCGTCTACCACGGCATCAAGTTCGACGTCGACGGCAATTGCGTCGACGTGCCCTGCGTCCCGAACATGAGTGAGGCCCAGAAGACGGGCATCCAGAAGCAGCTCCGGGCCAGGGCCTACCCGTGCATCGAGCGGGGCGACGTGGTCTGGGCCTACATGGGCCCGCCCGAGCACAAACCCGAGTTCCCCGACCTCGAATGGATCCGGGTCCCCGCCTCGCAGCGCTACGCCACCCGCCACATCCAGGAATGCAACTGGCTGCAGGGGATCGAGGGTGGGTTCGACGCGCCTCACCTCACGTTCCTGCATGGCGGGGATGCCGAGCCGAGCCGGCGCATCGTGCCGTCGATCTATGAGGTCATTCCGACCGATTTCGGCTTTGTGGTGGGGACGGCCCGGGACCCCGGAGGCGACGCGCTGTTGTGGAACATCAACGTAATGCTCATGCCGTTCCACAAGATCATCTCGTCGGTGCCCCACGCCGCCCATGTCTGGGCACCGATGGATGACGAGAACACGATGCTCTACAGCATCGACTTCCAGCCGGACCGGCCGTTCACGGAAGAGGAGCTGGCCCGGTCGAAGGACTTCGGGGGAATCCATACCGAGAACATCCCCGGCACCGACCGGGCCACCATGAACAAGGACAACGACTACCTGATCGACCGCGCCCTGCAGGCGAGCGGCGAGTCCTTCACCGGCATGCGGGGGCTGGGCATCCAGGATTGCTCCATCCAGGAGTCCATGGGGCCGATCGCCGACCGGACGGCCGAGCATCTGCTCATCGGCGACACGGCCATCGTCAAGATCCGGCGCCTCCTGCTGGATACGCTGAAGGATCACGCGGCGGGGCGCCCGCTGCCGGGCCTGGACCCCGCCAGCTACCGGGTGCGGTCGGTCCGCTACGAAGCGCCGAAAACCGTGCCTTTCACCGAGGAGATGGTGGACAGGCTCGTCCGCGTGGACGCTTGAGGCTGCAAGCCCGGCATGATGAAGACACGGCCGGCCAACAACGAGACAGGCACATGAATGGCGCGCAAGTTGTCGCGGAAATCCTGAAGCGCGAGGGAACCGAGTTCCTCGCCTGTTACCCTCGCAATCCCCTGATCGATGCCTGCGCCGAGCTCGACATCCGTCCGATCCTGTGCCGCCAGGAGCGCATCGGCGTCGGTATGGCCGACGGCTTCAGCCGCATCCGCCGGGGCCGGCAGAACGGGGTGTTCGCGGCCCAGCACGGCCCGGGGATCGAGAATGCCTTCCCCGGGGTGGCCCAGGCCTACTCCGAGAACGTCCCGCTGCTGGTCATCCCGGCTGGCTTTCCACCGGAGCGCCAGCACATCCGGCCCACCTTCCGGGCGGCGGAAGTCTACCGGCCGGTTTCCAAATGGTCGGCCATGGCCCATTCCGTCGAGGAGCTGCCCGACCTTATGCGGCGTGCCTTTCAGGCGATGCGCAGCGGCAAGGGTGGCCCGGTGGTGGTCGAGGTTCCCAACAACGTCTTCGAGGCCACTTTCGAGGGGGAGCTCGACTACAGGCCGGTGCCGATCCAGCGCGTCGCGCCCGAGCCGCAAGCGGTCAAGGACGCGGTCCGGATGCTCCTCGCCGCGAAGAGCCCCATCCTCTGGGCGGGGCAGGGAGTCCACTACGCCGAGGCGAGCGACCGCCTGGTGGCGCTCGCGGAGATGATCCCGGCGCCCGTCGTGTGCACCAACCCGGGCAAGAGCGCCATCGCGGAGAGCCATCCCCTGGCGCTCGGCGCCTCGACCCGCTCGCAGCCGAAGATGTTCGCCGAGTTCATGGGCCGTGCCGATCTGGTGCTTGCCGTCGGCTCGAGCCTGACCAAGACCTCGTTCGGGCCCGGCGTGCCGAAGGGGAAGAGGATCATCCATTCGACCAACGAGCCGTCCGACATCAACAAGGACTATCGGGCCGACCTCGCCCTCGTCGGCGACGCGTCTCTGGTCCTCGATGCCCTCATCGAGGAAACCGGCACTCAGAAAAGAACCAGGAACAACAATGCGTTGGAGGCTCTCAAGGACGAGATCGCCGCGGTCAAGAAAGCGTGGCTCGAGGAATGGTCGGCGCAGCTCGATTCGGACGAGGTGCCGATCAACCAGTATCGGGTGATCCGCGAGCTGATGCGTGCGGTGGATCGGGACAATGTCATCGTGACCCATGATTCGGGCAGCCCGCGCGAGCAGCTCCTGCCGTTCTGGGAAACGTCCGTGCCGGGATCCTACATGGGCTGGGGCAAGTCGACCCAACTGGGCTACGGGCTCGGGATCACCATGGGGGCCAAGCTGGCGGCGCCGGAGAAGCTGTGCATCAACATCATGGGCGACTGTTCGTTCGGCATGACCGGGATGGACATCGAGACGGCATCTCGCAACGGCATCGGTATCCTCACCGCGGTCTTCAACAACGGCGTCATGGCGTGCGAGCGCCATGTGCTGGAGAAAGCGACCGAGAAGTACGGCGCGCTTTCCGTCGGCGGCAACTACGCGAAGGTTGCCGAGGGGCTCAACGTCGCCTCGCGGCGGGTGGAACGGCCGGCCGACATCGCCCCGGCCATCAGGGAGGCTCTCGACGTCACGGACAAGGGCGCACCGTACCTTCTCGAGTTCATCGTCAAGGAAGGATACGATTTCTCGCGGTATCAATAGGCGTTGGACATTTCCACTCCACCAGACCAGGCTTGTCGGTCCGAAAGGATCGAATGGGAGAACGGGAGGCAATCATGTTTCGAGGCGTGCTTTTCGGAATGGTGTGGGCGCTTGCCGCGTTGCCGGCCCATGCCGCGGACCCCTTCTATGCGGGGAAGACCGTCACCATCATCACCAGCACGGGTGCGGGCGGCACCTACGACACCGTTGCCAGGGCGGTCGCGCGCCATATGCCGGGGCAACTCCCCGGCAAGCCCACCATGATCGTCCAGAACATGCCGGGTGGCGGCAATGTGCTGGCGACGAACCACATGTACAACGTCGCGCCCAAGGACGGGACCGTCATCGCGACAATCCACAACGCCATGCCGCTTCATCAGGTGCTCGATGGCCGTGGCGTCAGGTTCGATGCCAGCAAGTTCAACTGGCTGGGCTCGACGGGCGCCGACAATTCCGGAATCATCATCTGGCATACCGCGGGGGTTAAGACCTTCAAGGAACTCCAGGAAAAGGAGGTCATCCTCGGAGGGACGGGCGCGGGGTCCGGAATCGTCATCTTTCCCACGGTCATGAACGCGGTGCTGGGCACCAAGTTCAAGATCGTGATCGGCTACAAGAGCTCGGAGGAGATCAATATCGCCATGGAGCGCGGCGAGGTCGAGGCGCGCGCCTTCGGTCTGACCTCCATCTTCAGCCAGCACTCCGACTGGATCAAGGACAACAAGATCGTGTTCGTCGCACAGGTCGGCGCCAAGAGGGACAAGAGGCTGGCCAATGTGCCGCTTCTGACCGAGATCGCGGAATCCCGGGAGCAGCGCGAGATCCTCGGTTTGATCTCCTCGCCCACGGCGCTGGGCCGACCCTATATCGCGCCGCCGGGGCTGCCTGCGGCGCGCGTGAAGGCGCTGCGCGAGGCCTTCATGGCGACCCTGACCGACAAGGCGTTTTCTGACGAGATGGACAAACTCAAGATCACCGTCGATCCGACGAGCGGCGAGGAGGTGGCCCAGATCGTCCGGGACACGATCGACACCCCGGCCGGCTCCGTCGCCAAGGCGAAGGCGATCATGCCCAAGAAGAAGAAAAAGAAGAAGCAATAGGGGAAATTCACGAAAGGGCGGATATGGACCACACCGCGGACCGTGGTTTCGGCGTCCGGCTTGGGCCGCAACGCCCAAGCCGCCCACCTGCATTGGCCGACAGACCCGAACGTGCCCATCCTCGTCCTCGGCCAAGGGATCGGAGATTGACGTCAACCGACGATCGCTAGAAAAGGATCGCCGGATGTCCCACGATTACGGCATGTGGTTCATCCGCATCATTCTCGTCTTTGCCGGGATTTACATCGCCATCATCGCCGCCATGTACTTGGCCCAGACATGGCTGCTGTTCCCCACCTGGCTCATGAAAGGGGGCGAGTCCCCGCTGCCGGCGTCGGCCGCGCGTCTCGAGGTGAGGACGCCCGAGGGGGAGCGCCTCGCGGGGGTGCACTTGCCGCCCGCCGCGGAGACGCGCCGGGCCCGGTCGCTGATCCTGGGATTCGGCGGCAACGCCTGGAACGCCGATGGTCTCGCCCTCTACCTTCGCCGGCTGGTTCCGGATTCGGATGTGGTCGCCTTCCATTACCGCGGCTACCGGCCCAGTACCGGCCGGCCGAGCGCCGCGGCCCTGCTCGCTGATGCGCTTCTCGTCCATGATCATCTGGAGCGAACGCTGGGGCCCATGCCCATCGTCGCCGTCGGGGTCAGCATCGGCACCGGCCCCGCAGTGTATCTGGCGCGGAAGCGGCCGCTCGCCGGCCTGATCCTGGTGAGCCCGTTCGACTCCCTCGAGGCGTTGGCCAAGGACCATTACCCTTGGGCGCCGGTGGGCCTGCTGCTGCGCCACCGGATGCCGATCGCCACGTTCATGGACGGGGTGTCGACGCCCACCGCCCTGATCGCCGCCGGGCGGGATTCCATCATTCCGCCGGTGCGGACCGAGGCCCTTCGTCGCGCCGTCGGGCGGCTCGTGCTCGACCGCACGATTCCGGGGGCGGGGCACAACGATCTCTACGGGCATCCCGACTTCCCCGGGGCCATGGTCGAGGCCCTGGCGCGTATCGAGCGGGCCCGCCGCTAGACCATGCGCCGGGGCCGGGGTTGCCGGTCCAGGTGGTCGTCGCCCTCCGGGCCGGCCTCGGGATCGTCCGGGCGATCCCATGGGGCCGCGCCTCGCGCCGCCCGGGGGACGGGGCCGTGGAGGCCCGGGACTCCACCGGGGAATGACGGTACTGTCTTCGATACGATCGACCGCAATTGGCTCGAGACGGGGGCTATGGGCGGGCATCGCCCGGGATTCCGGCGCCCGGCGCCGCTTCGGGGAGGGATTCGGTTGACCTTGCCACCGCCCATCGGGCCTCGATAGGGGGGCCTCGCCGTGCCGACGATCTACGAGCTCAAGCCGCGGTTCCAGATGCTGCTGCGGCCCGCCTGCCGGCGGTTGGCCCGGGCCGGGGTGACGGCCAATCGGGTGACGGCCTTTGCCGCCGCGCTCAGCCTTGCCCATGGGTCGTGGATCGCGCTGGCACCGGACCAGGCCTTGCCCCTCCTCCTGCTTCCCGTGACGCTGGCCGCGCGCATGGCTCTCAACGCCATGGACGGGATCCTCGCCCGCGAGTTCGGCCAGGAGACCCGATTGGGCGCCATCCTCAACGAACTGGGGGACGCGGTATCCGATGCGGGGCTCTACCTCCCGTTTGCCCTGGTGCCCGGGGTGTCGCCGACCCTCGTCGTTCTGGTCGTGGTCCTTTCCCTGATCGCGGAGGTGGCGGGCATTGCCGCCATCGGCGCCAAGGGGGTGCGGCGCTACGATGGGCCGTTCGGGAAGAGCGACCGCGCAGCGGCGTTCGGCGTCCTGGGCGTTGTTCTCGGTCTCGGGCTGGAACCGGGCCTGTGGACGACCATCGTCCTGTTCGTGGCCCTCGTGCTCTGCGCACTCACGGTCTTCAATCGCGTGCGGCGGGCGGTCGCGGCCGGGAGTCCGCGGTCGTGATCGATCCCGGCGGCGTGCCCGGGGTGGTGCTGGTGGCCCTCGCGGGCGTCTACGGCCTGTTGGCTCTGGCAAGCGCCCTGGTCTGGGCGATGGGTCGCGGGGAGCGGTCCGGGACCAACCGCGAGCTCGCCCTCCGCGTGCGGTCCTGGTGGTGGATCATCACCGCCTTCACGGTGGCCATCGTCATCGACCGGGTGATCTCTACCGTCTTCCTCGCCTTCATCTCCTACCTGGCGCTCAAGGAGTACCTGTCGCTGATCCCCACGCGCCGCATCGACCGCGCGGTGCTTCTGTGGGCGTATCTTGCGATCCCCGCGCAGTTCTACCTGGCCCATATCGCCTGGTACGGCCTGTTCATCATCTTCATCCCGGTGTGGATGTTCCTGTTCTTCCCGATGCTGATGGCGTTGCGGGGGGAGACCGGGGGGTTTCTGCGGGCGGTGGGGACCCTGAGCTGGGGCCTGGTCATGACCGTCTTCACCCTGAGCCACATGGCCTATCTCCTGGCCTCGGGCGATTCCGTCAATCCCGCCGGCGGCGCCGGATTGCTGTTCTTTCTGGTGTTCCTGACCCAGTTCAACGACGTCGCCCAGTTCGTGAGCGGCAGGCTGTTGGGGCGCCGGCCCATCGTGCCGTCGGTCAGCCCGCGCAAGACCTGGGAGGGCTTCCTCGGCGGCCTCTTCGCCACCGCCGCGACGGCGGCCCTGATCGGCCCCCACCTCACCATGATGGACGGGCCCTGGTCGGCGCTGGCCGGGGCCATCATCGCCGTCGCCGGGTTCCTGGGCGACGTCACGCTGTCCGCCGTGAAGCGGGACCTCGGTGTCAAGGACAGCGGCGCCATGATCCCCGGCCATGGCGGGGTGCTGGACCGCGTGGACAGCCTGACCTATTCGGCTCCGGTGTTCTTCCACTTGCTCTACTACTTCTTCTACCCGTGAGGCCTCCCCCGTGATCCGCCTCCTGCGTCTCGCGTTCTTCGCCTGCATCGTGCGGCCGCTGGTCCTCGTCGTCCTTGGGCTCCACGTGCGGGACCGTGAGCGCCTGCCGAGCGGCGGTCCGGCGATCATCGTCGCCAACCACAATTCCCATCTCGACACGCTCACGCTGATGTCCCTGTTTCCGCTCCGGCTGCTGCCCAAATTGCGCCCGGTGGCCGCCAGGGACTATTTCCTGAAGAGCCGGGCGCTCGAATGGTTCGCCCTCCAAATTATCGGCATCCTGCCGCTGGATCGGACCGTGGCCTCGCGGGCGCGGCACCCTCTCGCGGACTGCGAGGCCGCGCTCGCGGACGGCGCGATCCTCATCCTGTTCCCCGAAGGCACCCGCGGCGTGCCGGAAGCGCTGGCTGAGTTCAAGCGCGGGATTGCCCACCTGGCGCGGGCCTGCCCCGAGGTGCCCGTGACCCCGGTCTTCATGCATGGCCTCGGCAAGGCCCTGCCCAAGGGGAGCACCCTTCTCGTTCCGTTCAATTGCGATGTCTTCGTGGGCGAGCCCTTCCGCTGGGCCGGATCCATCGACGGTTTCATGGACGTCTTGGAGGAGCGGATGAAGGCCATGGCCGGCGAGGCACGGTTCCCGCCATGGGAATAGGTCTGATGGTCGCGGCGGCCCTGTGGGGGTTCGCCGAGGCGACCCTGTTCTTCGTCGTGCCCGACGTTTTCCTCACCTGGATCGTGATCCGACGTGGTGTCCGCCGGGCCCTCATGGCTGCGGTTCTCGCCGCGCTGGGCGCGGCCCTCGGCGGCGCGGCGATGGTCCTGTGGGGGGCGAGCGATCCCCACGGCTCGCGAGCCGCCGTGGACCTCGTCCCGCTGGTCGGCCCCGCAATGATCGACGAGGCCGCAACGGAAATGTCGCAAAGCTGGCTTCTTGCGCTGCTTGCCGGCGCGTTCCGAGGTGTCCCCTACAAGATCTTTGCCCAGCAGGCGGGCGTACAGGGCATCGACCCGGTTCTGTTCATTCTGGCGACGGTGGCGGCCCGGCTGGCGCGGTTCATCGTGGCTGTCCTCTTGGCCGCGGGGCTGGTCAAGGCGCTCGGCCGGATCGGCCATGCCGGCAAGGCGGGATGGGCCTGGGCCGGTTTCTGGCTCGCCTTCTATGCGGGCTATTGGAGCGTGATGCCCGATTGACGGCCCGCTGCGTCCGCTCTCCCCCGCTACCGGAATGGCCCCGCCCAGGGATCATCGACATGGGGAATGCCAGGCCGGGTCCAATCGGCTAGAATTCACCCGCGGCGGGGCGAATGATAAGGGTGACGGATGGGAAACCTGTCACGAAGGAGAACCGTTTTCGGGGTCATGGCGATCCTCGCGGTGTCCGGCTGCGGCACCGCCGACCATCCCCGCCCGGAGAGGGCGAACAGCGGCCAGGAACGCCCCGCGGCGCCGCCCGCCACCGCGCGCCCCGCGCCAAAACCCGAAGCGCCGACTCAGACCACGCGGCTCCTGCTGGCGTCCAAGTTCTTGGTTGGGAAGAACGAAATGGAGTTGCAGAACATACTCGGCTCACCGCGCCACGTCCGTAACGAGCCGCCCGCCATGGTCTGGCGCTACGTAGGTTCGGTATGCGAGCTCGACGTGTTCTTCTACTTCGACATCGACAACCAGGACTTTCGGGTGCTTGCGTACAAGTTCTATCCGGACCAAGCTACCCCACGGGCGGAAAGTTCGTGCATTGACCGCATCCGCGCCGACAAAGGACGACCCGCAACGCCCTGACGTGACCATGTCCTGCATCGCCATCGTCGATGACGACGACCTCTTCCGCGAGTCCGTTGAGCAGAACTTGCGCGACGCGGACTTCGATGTCGTGAGCTTCGACCGGGGAGACGATCTTCTCGCCTATTTCGAGAGCGATGGGCAGGCGGATCTCGTTCTCCTCGACTGGAAAATGCCCGGTATGTCCGGGATCGACGTGCTCCGTCGCATACGGGAGAACGGCCTGTCGATCCCCGCGATCTTCCTGACGGTTCTGAGCGACCAGATCTACGAGGAAGCCGCATTGACCAGCGGCGCCGTCGACTTCATCGAAAAGTCGCGCAGCTTCCACATTCTCCAGCGCCGGATCGAGTTGATCCTGACGGGCGCAAAGGGAGGAACGGCCCAGCCCTCCAAGGTCGGGACGGAAACCCTGGTGCTTGGGGAGCTGGAGCTTCGTCCGGAATCGGGACGCGCCTATTGGAAGGGCAAGGAGGCCAATCTGACGCTGGGCGAATTCCGGATCGTTCAATCCCTCGCCTCCCAAGCGGGGCGGGACCTCCGATACCGCGACCTCTATGACCAGGTTCACGGGAGCGGCTTCGTCGCCGGCGTCGGGCCGGAAGGCTATAGGACCAACGTCCGCACCTTCATCAAGAGGATTCGTCAGAAATTCCGCGAGCTCGATCCGTCGTTCGAGAAGATCGAGAACTATCCCGGATTCGGATACCGCTGGCGCAATGAATGATGCGGGGCATGGAATACGCGATAGCGTTCGCCGGATGGCAAGTTCACTGGCGGCCAAGGCCGGGGTTCTGGCGGTCATCTTCGTTGCCTGCCCGCTTATCGTCTATTTCCAACTCCGGGATGCCGACAACGAAAAGACCGTGCTCTTGCTTCGGAGCCTGCAGGAACAGGGAGGGTTGATCGCGGAGGGTCTCAAGCCGCTGCTGCACGGCCTTGGCCAGGCGGGCAACCCGGCGCTTCAAAAGGAGATCGAGAAGATCGCCTCGGGGACGCTCAAGGTCAAGGTCCTCTTTCGGCCCAAGACCGGAAGCGCCGATGCGGGATTCTTCTACGTCGCCTCCTCGCCGCCGGTTTCCGCCGCCTATCTCGACGAGGAGAGGCAGCATCTCATCGACACCGGCATCTTCGACAAGCTCGGGAATACGTGCGAAGGCAATCAGCCGCTTTCCATACGGTACACGAATCCTGCCGGAGAACGGGAACTCCTGAGCTCGATCACCCCTGTGCTCACCGCGGCGGGCTGCTGGGTCGTGTTGACGTCGTACGGCAGCAGGGGCGGCGATACCACGGTGATCGGACAACCGTATTGGAGGAGCCCCCAGGTGAGGATCGCGGCCGCCATCTACGTGACGATGGCCGCCCTCGTATTCTCCCTCTTCTTCGGAATCTGGATGAGCCTTCGTCGGTTCGCGGGGCTCGCCCAGAAGATCGGCAAGGAGGGAGACGTACGTACGTCATTCGCCATCTTGAACCGCATTCCCGAGCTGTCCGGCGTCGCGACGGAATTCGATCAGATGGTCGGCAGCCTCAGGGGGTCGGCAAGGGCGATCCGCAGCGCGGCGGAGGAGAATGCCCATGCGTTCAAGACGCCCATTGCGGTCATCGCCCAGTCGATCGAACCATTGCGGCGGTCATGCGCCGACAAGGACGAGAAGGCGCGCCGGGCCCTGAACCTGATCGAACGGTCGGTCGAGCGGCTGGACGCGCTCGTCAACGCTTCCCGGCATATGGATGAGGCAATAGCCGATTTGATCACGCCGCCGCGCGAGCGGGTCGACCTATCGGAGCTGCTTGTTCGCATGGTCCAGGCCTACTCGGAGAAGGCCGATTTCGCCCAAATGCATCTCGATGCCGATATCGCTTCGGGAGTGCGAGTCCTTGCCGGCGCGGACCTGCTGGAAACGGTCATCGAGAACGTGCTGGACAATGCCTTCGGCTTCGCGCCCCAAGGCAGCACCATCACCGTTCAGTTGTCGCGCGAGGGGAACACCGCGGTGATGACCGTTGCCGACGAGGGCCCGGGGGTCGATCCGCGGAACCTCGACCGCATTTTCGAGCGATACTTCTCGGACCGGGCCCGATCGCTCGAGACCCCGGAACGAGCCGGGGCGGAGTTTCACTTCGGCATGGGGTTGTGGATTGTGCGGCGCAACGTCGAGGCGGTGGGCGGCACCGTCAGTGCCGTGAACCGCGCTCCGCGGGGCTTTCTGGTGACCATGCGCTTGCCCCTCCGGCAATAGGGACGGGCGGAACGCCCGAGCCCGCGGAGGTCCGCCTTCGCGGAATGTCACAGATTTGCCCCAGCCTTGCCGCACCTATGACCATCCCTCCTTGACTAGGGTCACGGGGCTGGTGCCGGTTCACCAGGAGCGTCGTTGCCCCCGGGAATGGGAGATCAAAATGGAGCCATATGCGGGAAGGTCGATCTATCTGATTAGCGGCGATCGTTCCCAGCCGCGCTCGCTGCGGGCGGGCCAACCGAGCGAATTCCTGAGGTCCCTCGGGCATGTTTTCGAGCTCCTGCGATTTTCCCGCGTTCGGATCGATGCGTTCCTCATTCGCATCGTGGATGTCGGGCCGGGAGCCTGCGAACTTTTCCTGCGGCGAATCGTGGGGCGTTTCGGCTTTGTCGGCATCATCCCCGGCGGCAAGGTGCTCTTTGTCCATGTCGGCTTTGACGAGGAAGGGGGCGCGAGCCGTTCTCTCGATTTGCCGGTTCGGGAAAAGGTGTTGGGCCTGCTGTCGGAGAACCTATCGCGATTCTTCCCGAATCGACCGTCCGTGGTCGTGGAGCTGTCCACCGCCACCCTTTGGTCGGATGAATACAACGGCGTCCACGAACTGATGGACGTCGTTTCGAGCCAGAAAACCACGACGATCATCGTGGACTCGGCGGCGAAGCGGCCCCGAGCGCCGGCTCCTTCGAGGGAGAGTGCCGGCCTGGCAAAGGCGAAGCGGCCCGCGCTCGTCGCGTCGGTGTAGATAGGGATGACCATCGCCCGGGACAGGAAGGCCGATGAAGGCCGTTCCCTCGAGGCGAGGGCAACGGACCGCGAGATTTTCATCGATCTCGAACATGTGACACACCTGACGACATGCATTCGTGGGACGGTCGAGATGGAGGATATTTTCCTCAAGGATCGGGCGACGGCATCCGAGATCATGGTTCAGGCGGCCACCACGTTGGACAATCGAGTCGCGGAGCAGTAGGACCCCCCCGTGGCACTGCCATGAGAGTCCGAAAGGAGGCGTAAGATGTTCAGGAGATCCTCGCTGGTGCTTGGCACGATCGGAATCATGCTCCTCGCAGCCGGCGCGGTCGCGCAGCCGGCCGGGGACCCTGGCGATGCGCCGGACGGCGGTGGAGCGTTGACGGGGACCGGCGACGCGACTGCCTCGAGCGAGGCGTTCAACGATTTGACGCCCGGCAACAAGATTATCGCCGAGGCTCTGTTCGAGGCCCAGGTGGCGCCCGCGGGGCCGGCGGCGGAGCCACCGCCGGGGGACGGGAGCGCCGAGACGCTAGGCGAGGCCACCAATGGGGCGTCCGACACTCCCCCAGCGGCCGAGGCCACGGCCCCGTGGACGCTCGATCGGATCGCCACCGCCAAGGCCGGCGGTCAGGGCTGGGGCGAGATCTTCCATCAGATGCAGGCCGACGGCGTGATCACCACGCGCAATCTGGGTCAGGTGGTGAGCGAGCACCATCACCGGATGCATTTCGGCACGTCGACGCCGCCCGGGCGGACAGGCATGATCGTCATCACGGACGGGCATAACGGGACGACCGTCGCGGGCACCGAGGGTTCCGATACGGGCCCGGCATCGTCAGCCGCTCGCGGCCATGCCCGGTTCGGAGCGGAGGGATCCACGGCCCGGTTTGGGGCAGGTGGACAAGTCCATGGAAACGCCCTCGGTCACGCCGATGGACCCGCAGGTGGCGTGTCGTTCTCGGGCCAGGCATCGGGCGGTGCCGCGGCTCCGGGCCATATCAATGCCGGCGGCGGTACCGTCCCTCAGGGACTGGCCCGCGGCCAAGGCAAGTAAACCCCCAGCCCAGGCTCCGGGTCCCCCCCA
>DASWKZ010000283.1:0-1726 GCA_036396355.1 Alphaproteobacteria bacterium | reverse complement strand
CCGGCGGGCGGCGCCCTCGCGCTCGCGCCGGGCGGCACCCACGTGATGCTGATGGGGCTGGCGCGGCCCCTCGCCGAGGGGGAAACGGTGCCCTTGACGCTCACCTTCGAGCGCGCCGGCGAGATCACCGTGGAGGTCGTGGTGGGCAAGCCGGGCGCCATGGGCGCGGGCGAGCGCAAGGGCATGGGCCCGATGCCCCACGGCCACTGAAGCAGCCCCTCCGATCCGATCGGACATGAAAAAGGGCCGGGGATCGCTCCCCGGCCCTTCGGCGTCGGTGCGTGCCTCTCCTAGCGGCGGGAGCCGAAGAGGTGGAGCAGCATGATCATCAGGTTGATGAAGTCGAGGTAGAGCGCCAGCGCGCCCATCACCGCCTTCTTGCCGGCGGTCTCGGCGGCGTCGCCCTCGTAGTACATGGACTTGATGCGCTGGGTGTCGTAGGCCGTCAGCCCCGCGAACACCAGCACGCCGATCACCGAGATGGCGAACTGCAGCGCCGAGCTCTGGAGGAACAGGTTCACGACCATCGCGATGATGATGCCGATCAGGCCCATGAACAGGAACGAGCGCCACGCGGAAAGATCGCGCTGGGTGGTATAGCCGTAGAGGCTCAGGGCTCCGAACGAGGCGGCGGTGATGAAGAACACCCGGGCGATCGACTCGCCCGTGTACATCACGAAGATGGTCGACAGCGACAGCCCCATCGCCGCGGCGAAGGTCCAGAACAGGGCCTGGGTCGCGAACAGCGACAGCTTGTGGATGCCGAAGCTCAGCACCAGCACGAAAGCGAGCGGCGCCAGGATCACCACCCAGGCCAGCGGCGTGCCGAAGATCGCGTTGAAGAGGGCGGGCGTGTTGGCGGTCACGTAGGCGACGATGCCCGTGAGCGCCACGCCCGAGGCCATGTAGTTGTAGACCCGCAGCATGTGCTGGCGGAGGCCCACATCGATGCGGGCGGCCTCGGCCTGGGTGCGGGTCATGTAACGTCTGTCGGGACCAAGCATGGTTTACCTCGGCAGTTGGAAAGCCCGTGGGACGCCCATCATCATGAGGTCCGATCTGGACAACAATATGTCACCGATTCGCGGATTTTCAAGGCAATCCGGGGTTTAGAGCGGCAGCCCCACGGCCACGGCCTGGGCCACGGTGGCGGCGACGAGCACCGCCTCGCGGCCCGGGGACGCGGCCGGCCGGGCGCGCCGCGCCTCGACCCACCCGGTGAGGAGGACCCCCGCGCCCATCACGATCAGGGGCAGTTTGAGGGGGGCGAACGCTTGCGCCTTCTCGATCGCCGCCGGGGAGGCCTCGAGGGCCGCGGAGAGGACCGGCGCCGCCGCCAGGCCCAGGGCTCCGGCCGCCAGCGCCAGGGCGAGCCCGGCGAGGAACCCGCCACCGCCCACGTCAGGACCGGCGCTCATGCCGCGTTCTCGCGCAGCACCGGCGCCGGGCGGCGCGCGAGCGCCCGCCAGGTGCCGGCGAAGCCCATGAGGATCACCGCCCCCGTGGCCGCGGCGATGGTCACCGCCGCCGGGACCGGCAGGAACACCCAGTCCGTGTGCATGACCCGAGTCAATACCAGAAATGCGGCGACGGTGCCAAGCAGCGCCGCGAGGGCCGCCGCCGCCAGCCCGGCGAGCCCGTATTCGACGAGATAGGCGAGGGCGAGGTCGCGGCGGCGGGCGCCGGTCACCTTGAGGATCACGGCGTCGCGCGTGCGCTCGCGGCG
>DASWKZ010000282.1:0-3376 GCA_036396355.1 Alphaproteobacteria bacterium | reverse complement strand
CGCTGGCGGGCGACCAGGCGCTCGGTCGCGCGCACGTTGAGGTCGCGGCGCAGCACCTCCTCGGCGACGGCGCCGGGATCGGCGGCGTTCAGCAGCGCCCGCGCGTGGCCCATGGACAGCCTGCCCGAATCCACCATCGTCTTGACCGGATCGGGGAGCGTAAGCAGGCGCAGGATGTTGGCGACGTGGGGGCGCGAGCGCCCGACCAGCCTCGAGACCTCCTCCTGGGTGTGGCCGTGGTGCTCCATCAGGCGGGAGTAGCCCGCCGCCTCCTCGAGCGGAGTCAGATCCGCGCGCTGGAGGTTCTCGATGAGCGCGAGCTCGAGCGCCTCGCCGTCGGTGAGCTCGCAGACCACCGCCGGCACCTCGTGGACCCGGGCCATCTGCGCCGCCCGCCAGCGCCGCTCGCCGGCGACGATCTCGAACATGCCGGGCTCGTCGGCGGCCGGGCGCACCAGCAGCGGCTGCAGCACCCCCTTCTCGCGGACCGAATCGGCGAGCGCGCGCATCTGCTCGCCGTCCATGCGCACGCGCGGCTGCATGCGCCCGGGCTTGAGGCGGGCGATCGGCAGGCGGCGGGCGCCGCGCCCGGGCCCCTCGGCCCCCTCCTCCTCGCCGAACAAGGCGGCGAGCCCGCGCCCGAGGCCGCGGCGCTCGCGCCTGGGATCGCCGGGCTCGCTCATGGCGCGCGCGCCTCCTCGCGGCGGATGACCTCGCGGGCGAGGTCGATATAGGCCCTGGAGCCGGCGCATCTCATGTCGTAGAGCAGCACCGGCTTGCCGTGGGACGGCGCCTCCGAGACCCGCACGTTGCGCGGGATCACGGTCCTATACACCTTGTCGCCGAGGAAGGCCCGCGCGTCCGCCGCCACCATGTTCGTCAAGTTATTGCGGGTATCGGCCATCGTCAATACGACGCCTTGTATCTCGAGGGCGGGGTTGAGGCCGCGCCGCACGCGCTCGATGGTGCGCAGCAGGTGGGTCAGGCCCTCCAGCGCGAAGAACTCGCATTGCAGCGGCACCAGCACCCCGTCGGCGGCCACCAGGCCGTTCAGCGTCAGCAGGCCGAGGGAGGGCGGGCAGTCCACCAGCACGTAGTCGTAGTCGGGGCCGACTCCGGCGCTCCCGCCGGGCCCAGGCCCCGCGGGCGAAGGCCGGAGGGCCTCGCGCAGGCGGTACTCGCGCCGTTCCATATCGATAAGCTCTAGCTCTATCCCAGACAGATCGACCGTGCTTGGCACCAGGTCGAGCCCCGGCACCCCGGTCGGCATCGTGGCCTCGGGCAGCGCCGCGGCGCCGGCCAGCAGGTCGTAGGTGCCGCAGTGGCGCCGGCCGGCGGGGATTCCGAGGCCGGTGGAGGCGTTGCCCTGGGGGTCGAGGTCGACCACCAGCACCCGGCTGCCGACGGCGGCGAGCGCGGTGGCGAGGTTGATGGCGGTGGTGGTCTTGCCGACCCCGCCCTTCTGGTTGGCGACGATCAGGATGCGCCGGCGGGCCGGCGCCGCGCGCCCCGCCTGCGGGTCCGAAGCCGGTTCCGCAGGGCGAAGGCCCGCCTCCGGCTGCGGGTCCGGGGCGGGGGGTGGCGGTCCTCCGGGGTCAGGCACGGGCTATGTCCTTTAGCCTAAGGACGATCCCCGACGGGTCGGTGATGCTGGGGACGGACTCCGCCCGCATTTTCCAATGTTTGCGGGCCTCGGTCAATTCCTGCGGGGCGCGCCGGCCCTTGAGCAGGAGCACCATTGGCCGCGCCCCCGGAAGCTCCAGGAATCCCGCCGCCAGGCCCAGGATCCGGGCCACCGGCGCCACCGCCCGGGCCACGATGGCGTCCACGGCGAACGGCGCGAGATCCTCCACCCGGCCGCCATGGAGGACGACCCGGATCCCGGTGCGCCGCGCCGCCTCGCGCAGGAAGCCGCATTTCCGGGCGTTGGCCTCCACCAGATGGACCTCGAGGGCCGGCGCGCCGGGGACGGTGGCCGACAGGATCGCCAGCACCAGGCCCGGGAACCCCGCCCCGCTGCCGACGTCCAGCACCACGCAGGGCCTCCCCGGGCTGGACCCGGGGACCGGCCTCGGCAGGAGGGGCAAGAGCTGCGCCGAATCGAGGAAGTGCCGCCGCCAGACGTCGCCGAGGGTGGCGGCGCCCACCAGGTTCACCGCCCTCTGGGTGCGCCGGAGCAGCGAGTCGTAGGTCGCCAGGGCCGCCAATGTTCCACGTGGAACTTTGGCGACTTCCGCGAAGCCCTCGGGGCCGAGGGGGGCGGCCGCCACCGGCCCCGCCCCCGCCTCAGGCCGGGCGCCGGCGGACATGGCCCAGCAGCGCCGTCAGCGCCGCCGGGGTGATGCCGGGGATGCGGGCGGCGTGGCCCAGGGTGGCCGGGCGCACCCGGGCCAGCGCCTCGCGGACCTCGTTGGACAGGCTGCCGATGCCGCCGTAATCGAGGCCCTCGGGGAGCGCCAGCGCCTCGTCGCGGCGGAAGGCGGCGATGTCGGCCTTCTGGCGCTCGAGATAGACGGCGTAACGGGCGTCGGTCTCGAGCCGGGCGGCGATCGGGGCCGGAATCCCGCGGAATTCGGGCCACAGGGACGCTAGGCGGGCGACGGTGACGGCCTCGCGCGCGATCAGCTCCAGCGCCGGGCGCCGGGCGCCGTCGGCGCTGACCGGGATGCCGGCGGCGGCCAGCTCCCCCGGCGTCGCCGTGCGCGCGGTCAGCATCCCCCGGGCCCGTTCCAGGGCCTCGGTCTTGGCTTTGAAGGCGGCGGCGCGGGCCGGCCCGACGCACCCCATTGCGGTCCCGCGCGCGGTCAGGCGCTGGTCGGCGTTGTCGGCGCGGAGCTGGAGGCGGTATTCGGCGCGCGAGGTGAACATGCGGTAGGGCTCGGTCACCCCGCGGGTCACCAGGTCGTCGATCATGACGCCCAGATAGGCCTCGGCGCGGTCGGGCACGAAACCCCCGGTTTCCGCGGATTCCAGGCCGTCCCCGCCGCGCGCCCCGGCCGCCAGCGCGGCGTTGAGCCCGGCGATGAGCCCCTGGGCGGCGGCCTCCTCGTAGCCGGTGGTGCCGTTGATCTGCCCGGCCAGGAACAGCCCCGGGATCCGGCGGGTCTCGAGGGTGTGGCGGAGCTCGCGGGGGTCGACGTGGTCGTACTCGATGGCGTAGCCGGGCCGGATCATGCGGGCCCGCCCGAGGCCGGGGATGGTCTTGAGAAGGGCCTCCTGGATCTCGCGGGGCAGCGAGGTCGAGATGCCGTTGGGATAGACGGTGGGATCGTCGAGCCCCTCGGGCTCGAGGAAGATGCGGTGGCCCGCGCGGTCTCCGAACCGCACCACCTTGTCCTCGATGGACGGGCAGTAGCGCGGCCCGGTGCTGCGGATC
>DASWKZ010000281.1:0-10616 GCA_036396355.1 Alphaproteobacteria bacterium | reverse complement strand
GACGCTGGCGGTAGAGCGCGGCCCAGCGGCATGACGCAGGGCGTCGAAGTCGGACAGCACGGCATCCACCTTGCCGGCCGGCAGCGACGGGTGCCGCGCGCCCGCCGAAACCACCTTGGCGCAGCGCTGTGCAACCGCACGGCCGAAAACGATGATGTCGAGCAACGAATTCGATCCCAACCGGTTGGCGCCGTGCACCGAGACGCAGGCCGCCTCGCCGATGGCGAACAGCCCGGGCACCACGGTATCGGGGTTGCCGTTCCGGAGCGTTACGACTTCGCCCATGTAATTCGTAGGAATTCCGCCCATGTTGTAGTGCGCGGTCGGCAACACCGGGATCGGGTCGCGGGTCACGTCCACGCCGGCGAAAATCTGCGCACTCTCGGCGATGCCCGGCAGCTGCTCGTTGATGACCTCGGCGCCGAGGTGCTGCAGGTTCAGGTGGATGTGGTCGCCCTTCGGCCCGACCCCCCTGCCCTCGCGGATTTCGACGGTCATGGAGCGGCTGACCACGTCGCGCGAGGCGAGGTCCTTCACGGTGGGGGCGTAGCGCTCCATGAAGCGCTCGCCTTCGGCGTTGGTGAGATAGCCGCCCTCGCCTCTCGCCCCTTCGGTGATGAGGCAGCCCGAGCCGTAGATGCCGGTGGGATGGAACTGGACGAACTCCATGTCCTGCAAGGGCAGCCCCGCGCGCAGCACCATGCCGTTGCCGTCGCCGGTGCAGGTGTGGGCCGAGGTGCAGGAGAAATAGGCGCGGCCGTACCCGCCGGTGGCGATCACCGTGAGCGGCGCGGTAAAGCGGTGCAGGGTGCCGTCCTCGAGGCTCCACGCCATGACGCCCACACAGGCCCCGTCGTCGGACATGATCAGGTCGAGGGCGAAGTACTCGTCGAAGAACCGCGCCTTGTGCTTGAGGGACTGCTGATAGAGGGTGTGCAGGATCGCGTGCCCGGTGCGGTCGGCGACGGCGCAAGCGCGGTGCGCCAGCTTCTCGCCGTAGTTCACCGTGTGGCCGCCGAAGGGGCGCTGGTAGATCCTGCCCTCCTCGGTGCGCGAGAACGGCACGCCGAAATGCTCGAGCTCGGTGATGGCGAGGACGGCGTTGCGCACCATGTACTCGATGGCGTCCTGGTCGCCGAGCCAGTCGGAGCCCTTGACCGTGTCGTACATGTGGAAGCGCCAGTCGTCGGGCTCGATATTACCGAAGGCGGCGCCGACGCCGCCCTGGGCGGCGACGGTGTGGCTGCGGGTGGGGTAGACCTTGGTGATGCAGGCCGTCGCCAGCCCGGCCGCGGTCATGCCCAGCGTCGCGCGCAGGCCGGCGCCGCCGGCGCCGACGACGATGACGTCGAAATGGTGATCGGTGACGGGATAGGCCTCGGTCATCGCTTCACGCCCCCAGCGCGATCCTGAGGACGGCGAAGACGCCGATCAGCGCCGCCAGCACGGACGTGAACTTGACGGCGATGATGACGGTGAGCTTCAGCCACCCGGTGTGAACGTAGTCCTCCACCACCACCTGGACGCCCAGCTGCAGGTGGTGGAACCCGGTCGCGAGGAGCACCACCATGAGCGCGGCCGCCAGCGGCCCGCGCAGCCAGGCCACCACCTCGGCGTGGGGAGCGCCCGCCAGCGCCGCGAGGGAGGCCGCGAGCCAGAAGGTGAGCGGGACCAGGGCCAGCGCGGTGATGCGCTGCGCCCACCAATGGGCGACGCCCTCCTTGGCGGAGCCCAGCCCGCGGACGCGGCCGAGCCGGGTGCGGAGCGACCGTGCCTCGGCGGGGCCGCTCACGGCGTCGCTCCCACCTGCGCGAGGCCAACGCCCCAGGCGATGGCGGTGAGCACCAGCGAGCCGGCGAGGACGATCCAGCCGCTCAGGCGCGCGCAACCCATCTCGTATCCGAAGCCGGCGTCCCAGAATAGATGACGGATGCCGTTCAGGAGGTGGAAGAACAGGGCCCAGCTAAAGCCGAGGAGCACGAGCCGGCCGAACCACGAGCCCGCCAAGGCCGAGGCTATCTCGAACCACGCCGGCCCGGCGGCCGCGGCGGCGAGCCAATAGACCAGCCCCAGGGCACCGAGGCCGAGCGCCACCCCCGTGATGCGGTGGGTGATGGAAAGGATCGCGGTGAACGGGAGCTTGTAGACCTGGAGATGGGGGGACAGCGGACGATGGTCTTGAGCCATGGATTGGCCTTGATCTCTTGGCGGGGCGGCACCGGGAGACGAGTTGGCGGCCCCGATCCGCGCTCCGGTTTAGACCCTGGCCGCAGGCGAGTCAACGCCGCGCCCGGAGCCCGCCGCGGCGGTCCGGACGGCGCGATGCGGCGGCTCAGGTGGTCACCGGCCGGTCGGAATGGCCGAGGGCGCGCGCGGGCGCGACGCGGTCGCGGATCATCTGCTTGAGCTCGCGAATCTCGGGGAAGCGTCCGGCGGATGCGCGCGAGTGCAGGAGCTCACCCTCAAGACGCACCTCGAACACGCCGCCGGTGCCCGGCACCAGGGCGACCGAGGCGATCTCCTCCTCGAAGGTCGCGAGCAGTTCCTGCGCCACCCAGGCGGCGCGCATGAGCCAGCGGCACTGGCGGCAATAGACGATCTCGACGCGGGCGCGCGCGGGCGGTGGCCGGTCGGTCATGGCGGACCTCCGCGGGGCCGATGGTGCGGACCAAGGGACCACGAAAGGCCCCGGGAATCAAGGGGTTGTACTTGAAGCGACGAGAGTGTCTGCCGTGCATTGTGGATAATCTTGTGGATATTTTGTGGGCCCTATGTGTAAACGGGCGCTTTTTATACACAAGATAATGCGATTTTATTTGTTTTTTTACTTGCCCGGCGCCGCCGTAGCGGCAATCATTTCAGCGGTACGTGGAAGTACCGGCTGCGCCGCCGGACCGGTGGACCGACCTTCGGGACGGTTCCCGCCGGGTTCGGAGGCCAAGGCCGGGGGTCGACGGAGGCCGGTTTCGGCCGGTCGTCCTGATCGGCCCGGCGTCGGCGGTACCTCCCCGCGAGGGGCGCTCTCGCGAGAGAGCGGTTCGCAAGGACGGGCACCACCGAACTGGGGGGTCGGTTCAACGCCCTCCCGCCGACATTTCCGCGGCTCCGCGTGGTCTCCCCAAGGACCCGCGAAGCTGTTCGCAGCCCCCCGCGAGGGTGGGCGCGGACCCGAACCGGAGCGTGGAGGGGGCGACCCCACCGCGGCACCGGATCCGACCGGGGGGCGACTCCCGGTTGCGGGGGAAGCCTCGCACGAGGGAGGGCAACCTTCAGCGCGGGAAGGGACTGGAAATCCGGCGGCGGACGCGCCGATCCGTCGGAGGCGTACACCCTTCGGGGTACCGGCCCTTCGACCGGTTGTCGCTTCTCTCCCTGGGGACGCGACGGAAGGTGGAAACGGCCGGACGGGACGCCCGCCTCTTTCGGGTATCGGGAGCGGCAACGTTCCCGGGGCGTCAGGTGTCCTTCGCGGGGCATGAAAGCACGGGGACTTCGGTCCGTGTGCGCCTGACGCCCCTTTTCTATACGACATTTATCCACAAGGCAACGAAATCTTCTGGGGATAACTTGTTTTCCCCCAAGATCTTGTGATCGCATCGGGTGACCCCTCGCGCCGCACCTTTACGCCGCGCGCCCCGCGAGGCTGCGCCCGCCGGCTTCCCGCCGCCGGCTCAGCCAGACTTGCCCGCGCGGGCGGCGATGGCCTCGGCGAAGGCGATGACGCGCCGGGCCTCGGCCACGTGCAGCGCCTCCACCATGCGGCCGTCGAGGACGGCGACGGCGTCACCGGCGCGGGAAGCCTCCTCGAAGGCGGCGATCATGCGCCGGGCCTCGGCCACCGCCTCGGGCCCCGGCGTGAAGGCGGCATTGGCCGGCGCGATCTGGTCGGGATGGATCAGCTGCTTGCCGTCGAAGCCGAGGGCGCGGCCCTCGGCGCAGGCCGCGGCGAAGCCGGCGGCATCGCCGAGCGCGCGGTGGACGCCGTCGAGCACGCCGAGGCCGAAGGCGCGGGCCACCAGCACCGTCCGCTCGAGGGCATAGAGCAAGGCGCGCCGATCACCCGCCGCGTCCGCCCGCAGTTCCTTGGCGAGGTCCTCGAGACCCATGGCCAGCACGGCGAGGCTCGGGTGGGCGGTCGCCATCGCCTCGGCGGCGAGGACGCCGCGCGCCGTCTCCATCATCGACCACAGGGCGGTGGTACCGGTTCCCGCGTCGAGGATCGCCCCGGCACGGCGAATCTCCTCCGGACCGTCGGCCTTCGTCAGCAGCGCGGCCGAGGCCCCTGCGGCCGCCGCCATGCGGAGGTCCTCCTCGCCCCAGGGGGTGCCGAGGGAATTGACCCGCACCACCAGCTCGCGGACCCCGTAACCGCCGGCGGCGAGGGCCGCAGCGACGGCGGTGCGGGCCTCGGCCTTGCGGCCGGGGGCGACCGAATCCTCGAGATCGAAGATCAGCACGTCGGCGGCGAGCCCGCGCGCCTTTTCGTGGGCGCGGGCATTGGTCCCCGGCATGTAGAGACAGCTCCGCCGCGGGCGGACGATCGCGTCCTCGTCGCGCCCCCCGGCGCCACGTTGTCCGGTCATGTCGATTCCGGTTCTCCCGGGTTCCCGGTGGCCGAGCCTACGGCCTCCCCGGCGACGCGGCAAGCGCGCGCCGCCAGCGCGTGGTTGTCACCGGCACGGCGCTGGGATATGTAGGCCGAGCCGCGGGGGCGAGGGACGGATTCCCCACAGGTCTCGATGGACACAGCAGAATTCTTCGTCAAGGGCCTGATCGTGGGCTTCCTGGTGGCGGCGCCGGTCGGACCCGTCGCCGTCATGTGCATCCACCGCACCATCGCCCACGGCCGGCTCGCGGGCTACGTCTGCGGCCTCGGTGCCACCCTCGTCGATACCATCTTCGGCGCGATCGCCGCCCTCGGGCTCGGCTTCGTCGCAACCGAGCTGATCGCGCACCAGGATCTCCTGCGCCTCGTCGGTGGCGCCATCCTGTGCGCCCTCGGCGTCAAGCTGATCCTCGCCCGTCACCTGCCCCCCCGGGCCGAGCGCCAGGAGGAGCGCGAGGAGCGCGAGGAGCGCCTCGCCCCCATGGACCGCGGGGGTCCGGAGCGGCACATCGGCGATTTCGCCACCGCCTTCGCCGTCACGATCACCAATCCCATCACCCTGATCTCGTTCGCCGCCATCTTCGCCGCCATCGATATCAGCGACATCAAGGACTACACCCGCTGGGTGCTGTCCCTGGTCACCGGCGTGTTCGTGGGGGCGGGCCTGTGGTGGTCGTTCCTGGTGATGGTCTCGGGGCTGTTCCGCCACCGCATCGGCGAGGACGACATCCTCCTGGTCAATCGCGTCTCCGGCGCCTTCATCCTCGCCTTCGGCGCCATCCTCCTGGTCTACCCCGGCACCTCCGGTGCCAGGGACCACGCCGCCGTCCTGCCGCGCGCCGTGTTCACGATACCCGGCCGCTGAGCGCAAGGACGCCCTCCCGATGCGCACCCGCCCGCCGGAAAAAACGCACTAAAAATAGCCAAAATCTGAAATCGCCTAATAATTAATCAAAGTGGCCGGCCCATGGGCGGTCCAGAAAACGCAAGCGGCCGCGGCGATGCCGGCCGCCGCTCCCTAACGTCTTGAGGGAGAACCCGAAAATCGGAGACCGAACGCCGGGTCCCGGATTGGCACGGTTGTTGCGGACTTCCCTCACGAGTCTTTCCCCGCCTCCGAGATTCGAGACGTCAGGAGTTCGCCATGCCCAATTCCTTCACCGATCCCTTCGATTCCGAGACCGCCCTCGGCTGCGGCTGCGGCCGCCACGCCAGCCAGCAGGAGCACGAGGCCGCCGTCGCCCGCGACCCCGTGGCCGCCCGTGCCGAAACCTTCGCCACGGTGCCCGGCGACGCGCTCCGGAGCGCCGATTCCGCAGGCGACGAGGCACTGATCGGGCGCGCGGTGGAATCCGCCGTGATGCGGGCGCTGTTTCCCGCCGACGCCTCCCGCCGGGCCTTCCTCAAGGCCGTCGGCACCTCCACGGCGCTCGCCGCCGTCGCCACCGCCTTCCCGCTGGCCGCCGCCAGGACGCTGGCCGCCGAGAAGGCGGGACCGCTCGAGAAGACCAAGCTCCAGGTCGGCTTCGTGCCCATCACCTGTGCGACACCGATCATCATGGCCCATCCCATGGGCTTCTATTCCAAGTACGGGCTCGACGTGGACGTCATCAAGACCGCGGGCTGGGCGGTCGCCCGCGACAAGTCGCTGTCGGGCGAATACGACGCCGCGCACATGCTCACCCCGATGCCACTCGCCATCTCGCTCGGCGCCGGCTCCACCGCCACGCCCTGGACCATGCCGGCGGTGGAGAACATCAACGGCCAGGCCATCACGCTCCACGTGAAACACAAGGACAAGCGCGACCCCAGGCAGTGGAAGGGCATGAAATTCGCCGTCCCCTTCGACTACTCCATGCACAACTTCCTGCTGCGCTACTACGTCGCCGAGCACGGGATCGATCCCGACCAGGACATCCAGATCCGGGTCCTGCCGCCGCCCGAGATGGTGGCCAACCTGCGCGCCGAGAACGTCGACGGATACCTCGCGCCCGATCCATTCAACCAGCGCGCGGTCTATGACGGGGTCGGCTTCATCCATCTCCTCACCAAGGAGATCTGGGACGGCCATCCCTGCTGCGCCTTCGCCGCGTCGAAGGCGTTCGTGACCGGGACGCCCAACACCTTCCACGCCCTGTTCAAGGCCATCATCGACGCCACGGCGTACTCGTCCAATCCCAAGAACCGCGTCGAGGTGGCCAAGGCCATCAGCCCCCGCAGCTACCTGAACCAGCCGGTTACGGTGGTCGAACAGGTGCTCACCGGCACCTTCGCCGACGGGCTCGGCAACGTGCGCAAGGTGCCGGACCGCATCGACTTCGATCCCTTCCCCTGGCACTCCATGGCGGTGTGGATCCTCAGCCAGATGAAACGCTGGGGCTACGTCAAGGGCGAGGTCGACTACAAGGCGGTGGCCGAGGAGGTCTACCTCGCCACCGACGCCCAGCGGGTGATGAAGGAGATGGGGCTCGAGGCGCCTTCGGCCACCTACGGCAAGTACACCATCATGGGCAAGCCCTTCGACCCGGACGAGGCGGAGGCCTACGCCAGGAGCTTCGCCATTACCCGGGCGGTGTGAGAGGCGGGGCCATGAAATCCTCCCCGACCCTGCATGCGGCGGTTCTTTCGGCGGCGCTGCTGGCGGTCTTCCTCGGCGGCTGGCAGCTCGCCATCGGCGGCGGCGCCGGCGGCGGCGAGGCCATGGACCCGGAATACGCCGCCCTCATGGGGGCGACCGCCAAGGGCGCCTCGGCATTGCCGACGCCGCTCGATATCGGCAAGGAGATGTGGCGGCACATCGCCGACCCGTTCTACGACAACGGGCCCAACGACAAGGGCGTCGGCATCCAGCTCGGCTATTCGCTCATGCGCGTGCTCGCGGGCTACGCGCTGGCCGCGGCGCTCGCCATCCCGCTGGGCTTCCTGATCGGCATGTCGCCGCTGTTCTACCGGGCGCTCGATCCCTTCATCCAGGTCCTCAAGCCCATCTCGCCGCTGGCGTGGATGCCGCTCGCGCTCTACACCATCAAGGATTCCGGAATCTCGTCGATCTTCGTCATCTTCATCTGTTCGGTGTGGCCGATGCTGCTGAACACCGCCTTCGGGGTGGCCTCGGTCCGGCGCGACTGGCTCAACGTCGCCAAGACCCTGGAGGTCGGCCGCCTGCGCACCGCCTTCCGGGTGATCCTGCCCGCCGCCGCGCCCACCATCATGACCGGCATGCGCATCTCCATCGCCATCGCCTGGCTGGTGATCGTCGCCGCCGAGATGCTGGTGGGCGGCACCGGCATCGGCTACTTCGTGTGGAACGAGTGGAACAACCTTTCCATCACCAACGTCATCTGCGCCATCCTGTTCATCGGCCTGGTCGGCATGGCCCTCGACCAGGTGCTCTACCGCCTGTCGCGCCTCGTCACCTATGTCGAGTAACCGCGTTCCCCAGAGGCACCCCATGGACCGCAACAAGCTGATCGCCGTCGAGGCCCTGGCCAAACGCTTCCCCGCGCCCCGCGGCGGCGATCCCGTCACCGTGTTCGAGAACCTGTGGTTCGACGTGGCCAAGAGCGAGTTCGTCTGCCTGATCGGCCACTCGGGCTGCGGCAAGTCGACGCTCCTCAACATCCTTGCCGGCATCGACGCCCCTTCGGACGGCGTCGTCATCGTGGACGGCCGCGAGGTGACGGGGCCGTCGCTCGACCACGCCGTGGTGTTCCAGGGCCACGCGCTCATGCCGTGGATGACGGCCATGGCCAACATCGCCTTCGCCGTGCGCTCGCGCTGGCCGAAATGGTCGCGCGCCGAGATGCGCGCCCAGTGCCAGCGCTATATCGACATGGTGCATCTCTCCGGGGCGGAAGACAAGAAACCGGCCCAGCTCTCGGGCGGCATGCGCCAGCGCGTGGGCATCGCCCGGGCGCTCGCCATCGAGCCGCGCATCATGCTGCTGGACGAGCCGTTCAGCGCGCTCGACGCGCTCACCCGCGGCACCCTCCAGGACGAGCTCCTCGGCATCTGCGCCAAGACCCGCCAGACCACCTTCATGATCACCCACGACATCGACGAGGCGCTGCTGCTGGCCGACCGCATCCTCCTGATGACCAACGGCCCCAAGGCCCGGATCGCCGAGATCGTGGTCAACACCCTGCCGCGCGAGCGCACCCGCAACGACATGCACCGGCACGACAACTACTACCCGCTGCGCAACCACCTGATCGACTTCCTGGTGAGCCGGTCCGAGGATCTGCGCGGTCGGGTCGACGGCGTCGACCCGCGCCGGCCGCCGGTGGTGTTCCCGCGGGCCGAGGGCGGCGCCCCCGGCGCCACCCCGGCGGTGATCGCGGGCGGCGCGCCCGCCTGAGGCCGCCATGGCCGCGCGACGCGCCCGCCGGGCCCCCACCCTTTCGTCCACCATCGAGGAGAAGACACCGATGACCCGCGCGCAACTCACCGAGAAGATCGTCGCCAGCAAGCTCAAGAGGGGGCTGACCTGGGCCCAGCTCGCCAAGAAGGTGGGCCAGTCCGAGGTGTGGACCACGGCGGCGCTCCTGGGCCAGATGCAGATGACCGAGAAGGAGGCCAAGGCCGCGGCCCGGGCGCTCGGCCTCGGCGCCGAGGAGGCGAAGCTGCTGGCCACCTGCCCCTATCGCGGCTCCCTCGGCCAGACGGTGCCCACCGACGCCCTGATCTACCGCTTTTACGAGATCGTCCAGGTCTACGGCACCACGCTCAAGGCTGTCATCGAGGAGAAATTCGGCGATGGCATCATGAGCGCCATCGATTTCTCCATGGATGTCGAGCGCGTGCGCGACCCCAAGGGCGACCGGGTGAAGATCACCATGAACGGCAAGTTCCTGCCCTACAGGCGCTATTGACGACGGCGCGCGTCCGGCCGGAGAGGCCTCGCTCCGGCCGGCGGGGGAAAGGCGGCCTCGGCCTCCCGGCTCAGGCCGCCTTTTCCTTGAGGTGGGTCCGGATGAGGGATTCGGCGATCTGCACCGTATTGAGCGCCGCGCCCTTGCGCAGGTTGTCGGACACCACCCACAGGCTGAGGCCGTTCTTGACCGTGGAATCCTCGCGGATGCGGCTCACGAACACCGCGTCCTCGCCGGCGCATTCCGCGGGCGTCACGTAGCCGCCATCGGCGCGGTGATCGACCACGGCGATGCCCGGTGCCTCGCGCAGGACGGCCCGGGCCTCCTCGGCCGAGATCGGCCTTTCGAACTCGATGTTGACCGCCTCGCCATGGCCGATGAAGGTCGGCACGCGCACGCAGGTGGCGGTGACCGCGATGGCGGGATCGAGGATCTTTTGGGTCTCCGCCGCCATCTTCCATTCCTCCTTGGTGGCGCCGCCGTCGAGGAAGGCGTCGATATGGGGGATCACGTTGAACGCGATCTGCTTGGTGAATTGCTCGTGCACCGCCGGCTCGTTCACGTAGATGCCCTTGGTCTGGTTGAACAGCTCGTCCATGGCGCGCTTGCCCGCCCCGGAGGTCGACTGGTAGGTCGCCACCACCACCCGCCGGATGCGGGCGGCGTCGTGGAGCGGCTTCAGCGCCACCACCATCTGGATGGTCGAGCAGTTGGGATTGGCGATGAGGTTGCGGGCCCTGAATCCGGCCAGTGCGTCGGCATTGACCTCGGGGACCACCAGCGGCACGTCCGCGTCCATGCGCCAGCGCGAGGAGTTGTCGATGACGACGCAGCCGGCCTTGCCGGCGCGCGGCGCATGGACCTCGGAGGCCTTCGAGCCGGCCGAGAACAGGGCGATGTCGGTGCCGGCGAAATCGAAATGCTCGAGATTGCGGACCTTGAGGATCCGCTCGAGGCCGAAGGACACCTCCTTGCCCACCGAGCGCGCGGAGGCCAGGGCCACCACCTCGTCGGCGGGGAAGCGCCGCTCGGCGAGGGTCTGCAGCATCTCGCGCCCGACATTGCCGGTGGCGCCGACGACGGCGAGCTTGTATCCCATGATCCTAGGCTCCTGGGGCCGGAAATCCCGATCACTTAGC
>DASWKZ010000280.1:0-2775 GCA_036396355.1 Alphaproteobacteria bacterium | reverse complement strand
CTCTACGACCAGGCGATCCAGCTGGTGCTGCGCGAGCGCAAGGCCTCCACCAGCTTCATCCAGCGCCACCTCCAGATCGGGTATAACCGCGCCGCCCGCATCATGGACCAGCTCGAGGCCGACGGCATCGTGAGCGCCGCCAACCACGTGGGCAAGCGTGAGGTCCTGGGCCCGCCTGCGCGGCCGTAGCCGCTACGGCGCGGCAAAGGCCCGCCCGGCGCCTGAGCGGGACGGGCGCGCTTGCGCCTTAATTCCGCCGGCCGCGCGCGCTAGACTACTGCCCGGTAGTTATGCGCGATCCGGTCCCGACCCCCCACCCTGTCCCTCCCCCACAAGGGGGGAGGGGACGTGGAGACGGCGGCCACCCTTCTTATTCCCTCCCCCTTGATGGGGAAGGGTTAGGGAGGGGGTGGGAACGCCAAGCGGTCTCGCCTGGGTACACGATTCCTAGAGTGACATCATGACCGATCTCACCCGACGCCGGATGCTCGCCACGGGGCTCGGCCTCGCCGCCCTGCCCGTCCTCGCCCGCCCGTGGACGGCCGGACCCGTCCGCGCCGCCACCCGGGACGACGCCGAGACGATCGCCGCGGTCGAGCGCTACCTCAACGACATCCGCACCGTGCGCTCGCAGTTTCTGCAGGTCGCGTCCACCGGCGAGATCGCCCGCGGCACCTTCTATCTCCACCGGCCGGGGCGCCTGCGCATCGAGTACCAGCCGCCGACGGAGATCCTGATCGTGGGCGACCGCCACCACCTGATCTACTACGACAAGGAGCTCGAGAGCGTGAACTACGTGGCCGTCGACGACACGCCGGCGGCCCTGTTCATGGAGGAGACCATCCGCCTCGCGGGCGACGTCACCGTGACCGGGGTCGCCGAGGAGAAGGGCACGGTGCGGGTGCACCTCGTGCGCAGCGCCGAGCCCGACGGCGGCACCCTCACGCTGCTCCTCGGCGCGCGGCCGCTCGCGCTCCGGCAGTGGACGGTGGCCGACGCCCAGGGCACCGAGACCCGCGTGACCCTGGTCGATCCCGAGTTCGGCGTGGCCCTCGATCCGGAGCTGTTCCGGTTCACGCCCCCCGAGGAGTGAGCCCGGGGACCCGCCCGTGGGACGGCCCGTCATCGGCATCGTCGCCTCCTCGGGCGATCAGCATGGCCAGCCCGCTCACGTGGCGCTGACCCAATACGCCGAGGCGGTGGCGCGGGCCGCGGACGCGGCGCCGCTCCTGATCCCCTCGCTCGGCGACGGCATGGACGTGCGCGACCTGCTGGCGCCCCTCGACGGCCTGCTGGTGCCGGGCGACCGCTCCAACATCGCGCCGCCGCGCTACGGCGGGCCGCCGCCGCCCGCCGACGAGGTTCTCGACGAGGCACGGGACGAGACCGCGCTCGCGCTCATTCCGGCGGCGCTCGCGGCGGGGCTGCCGCTCTTGGCCATCTGCCGCGGGTTCGAGGAGCTCAACGTGGCGCTCGGCGGCACCCTCCATTTCCGCGTCCACGAGGTGGCGGGCCTCGCCGATCACCGCGCGCCCACCGAGCTTCCGCCCGCGCGGCGATTCGCCCCGGCCCACGCTGTCGCGCTCGAGCCCGGCGGCCTGCTGGCGGGTCTCGCCGGCGCGCCCGAGGCGATGGTCAACTCGCTCCATGCCCAGGGCGTCGAGCGCCTGGCCGCCGGGCTCGCGATCGAGGCGCGCGCGCCCGACGGCCTGATCGAGGCGGCCCGCGTCGCCGAGGCCCGCGGCTTCGCGCTCGGCGTGCAGTGGCACCCCGAGTGGCGGGCGACGGAAACGCCCTTCTATCGCGCCATTTTCCGGGCCTTCGCCGACGCGGTCGCCGGCCGCGCCTGAGGTCCCCCGAGTTGTGGATAAGTATCCATTTGAAATCAATGGCTTGATTGGATTGCCCCGATGCGGCATCCAACCATTGATAAAGGTTTAATGCGTGACTATCTGAGTCCCAAAGCGGGGATGCACGTTCCCGCTTAGGACGGTCTTCCCCCCTAGGACCGTCCCTGGCTCATCAGGGCCAGCGGCGCCCGGCCATCCCCCTCTGGCCGGGCGCCCCCTTTTCCGGGGTCCCGATTCCGTTCGAGAGAGCCCGGCGGTGTTCCCGCTGGCCCGCGCGCGGCGGAGCCGGTAGATTGGCGGCGCAGTCCCGAGACCTCTCCCGCCGTTCCCGCCGTTACCCTCCGCCATGGCCCTCAAGCTCGCTACCTGGAACATCAACTCGGTGCGGTTGCGGATCGGCCTCGTGGCGCGATTCACCGCGGACGTCCGGCCCGACATCCTGTGCCTCCAGGAAACCAAGGCCGATCTCGCGGATTTCCCGTTCGCGGCGCTGACGGCCATGGGCTACGCCCATATCCACGCCGCCGGCATGAAGGGCTACAACGGCGTCGCCATCCTCTCGCGCAGGCCCTTCGCCGGCGCCGGGGAGCTCTCCTGGTGCGACCGCGCCGATGCCCGCCACGTCTCGGTCAGCCTGCGCGGCGGCATCGAGCTCCACAACGTCTACGTGCCCGCCGGCGGTGACATCCCGGACCCGGCCGTCAACGACAAGTTCGCCCACAAGCTGCGTTTCCTCGACGAGCTCACCGCCTGGTTCACGGCCCGCAAGCGGCCCGGCAACCGCTTCATCCTGGTGGGCGACCTCAACATCGCGCCGCTGGAGACCGACGTGTGGTCCCACAAGCAGCTCCTCAACGTCGTGAGCCACACCCCGGTGGAGGTCGAGCGGCTCGCCCGCCTCCAGGGCTCCCACGACTGGGTCGAC